>NZ_JAQGLC010000212.1 GCF_028293085.1 Sphingomonas bacterium | reverse complement strand
GATCGCCGCGACGGTGTTCGCCGCCGAACCGCCGCTCGCCTCGATCCCCGGGCCCATCTTGCCGTACAGCGCGTCCGCCTCGGCCGGCGAGAACATCAGCTGCATCGATCCCTTCGCCATGCCTTGTTCGGTGATGAACGCGTCGTCGGCCTGGGAAAGCACGTCGACGATCGCATTGCCGATCGCGACGACGTCATAGGCTGGGCTGGTCAATTCACTCTCCTGAACGGGGAAATACCGGCTGGCCGTAAAGGGGCGGGCGGATCAGCGCAACCGGTCTGGACTTGAGGGCGCGCGGGGTTACACCGGCGCGATGCTCCGCGACTTCTTCCTGTCGCTCGGCCAGCTCGGCGATCCGAAGATCGTCGCGGTGTTCCCGAAGTCGCTCGCTGTTACCCTGTTGCTGCTCGCCGCGATCGGCGCGGGCCTGTGGTACGGCGCGCAGGCGGTGACGCAGCGAATGGGCGGCGGCGAGGACGCGACTGGCCTGGCTGGCATTGCCGCGGTGCTGACCTGGCTCGCCGCGGCCTGGCTGCTCTTCCGCGTCATCGCGATCGGGGTGATGGATGTGTTCGCCGACGAGGTCGTGATCGCGGTCGAGCGCAAGCATTATCCCGAGGCGCTGGCCGAGGCGCGCGACGTGCCGCTCGGGCAGTCGATCGCGATGGGCCTCGGCTCGGTCGGGCGGGTGATCCTGATCAACCTCGCGGTGTCGCCGCTTTATATCGTGCTGTTCTTCACCGGCATCGGGCTGCCGTTGCTGTTCTTCATCGTCAATGGCTGGCTGCTCGGCCAGGATCTCGGCGAGATGGTCGCGGCGCGCCATATCCCGCGCAAGGCGATGCGCGGCTGGCGCGGCGGGACGGCGTTCCAGCGCTTCACCCTCGGGCTGGCCGGGACCGCCCTGTTCCTGGTGCCGATCCTCAACCTCGTCGCCCCCGTGCTTGGCGCGGCGATGGCTACTCACCTGTTCCACGGGAGAAAACGCACATGAAGCGCATCGCATTCGCGATCCTGCCGGGCCTGTTGCTCGCAGGCTGCGGCGGTGCCGGCGTAGCGCCCCGCCCCGCCCGCGCCGCACCCGTGCCGATCCCCATTCCCGGCGGCGTCGCCGGGCTCGATCGGGTGATGGGCCAGCCCGGCGGCGCGCTGATCGGCCTGTTCGGCCAGCCCCTCGCCGATGTCCGCGAGGGCAATGCGCGGAAGCTTCAGTTCGGCAACGCGATCTGCGTGCTCGACGCCTATCTCTACCCCAAGGGCCGCGGCGAGCCGATCGTCACCTATGTCGACGCCCGCCAGACCAATGGCAGTCCGATCGACCGGGCCAGTTGCGTCGGGGCGCTGAGCCTGGGCCGGCGGTGATAGAGAAGCGAGGAGCTAAAGCCCCTCCCCTGAAGGGGAGGGGCTTTCCAAGGCCCACTCGTCGCGAACAACCTCGTCTGTTTCGCCTGCGAGTCTTGTCGAGCGTTCGCTCTCGAACCGCCCCCCATCCAACCGCCCCAAGGCCCAAACCGCAGCCCCCCGCACCACCGCCGCCTCATCCCCCAGCAACCCGACGATCGGCTCCACCAGCCCAGCCGCCCCGCTATTCCCCGCCGCGATCAGGCAGTTGCGCACCATCCGGTCCCGCCCGATCCGCTTGATCGGCGATCCGGCGAACACCTCGCGAAACCCCGCATCGTCCAGCGCCAGCAGGTCCGCCAGAGCCGGCGCCGCCAGCTCCGCCCGCGGCGCGAATGCCTTGTTCGCCTGCGCCGCCGCGGCGAACTTGTTCCACGGGCACACCGCCAGGCAATCGTCGCAGCCATAGATCCGGTTACCCATCGCCGCGCGGAACTCGAGCGGGATCGGACCGGCATGCTCGATCGTCAGATAGGAGATGCACCGCCGCGCATCGAGCCGGTAGGGCGTCGGGAATGCGTCGGTCGGGCATGCGGTCTGGCAGGCATCGCACGATCCGCAGGTGTCGCGCGCCGCCTCATCGGGCACCAGGTCCAGCGTCGTGTAGATCGCCCCCAGGAACAGCCAGCTGCCATGATCGCGGCTGACCAGATTGGTGTGCTTGCCCTGCCACCCCAGCCCCGCCGCCTCGGCCAGCGGCTTCTCCATCACCGGCGCAGTATCGACGAACACTTTCACATCGGCATCCTGCGTCTCGGCGATCAGCCACCGCGCCAGTGCCTTCAGCGCCCGCTTCACCACATCGTGATAGTCCGCCCCCTGCGCATAGACCGAGATTCGCCCCTTCTCCCCCTCGCCCGCCAGCGCCAGCGAATCGGCGGCGGGCGCGTAGCTCATGCCCAGCGCGATCACGCTCCTCACCTCGGGCCACAAGGCGGCGGGGCTCTCGCGGTGATGCGCGCGTGCCTCCATCCAGATCATGTCGCCATGCATGCCCTCGCCCAGCCATTGGCGCAGCCGCCCGGCGGTGCGCGGCGCGGCATCGGCACGCGCGACCCCACAGGCGGCGAACCCCAGTTCGACCGCTTTCGCGCCCAGCCGCTCGCTCAATGACTTGTCTTCGCGCACGCGCCCCCGCTACCACGGCGGCAACGAAAAGTGAGCCACCTCCTCTCCTTCGTGTCGAGCGGTTGGGACACGTTAAGAAAGCGCTGGTATCGCAGCATCAGTCCCCGGGGTCGCGCTCGGGACCAGGAACAGAAGGCGTGCAGCGTTGACGGACAATCTGGCGATCAGCGCCACCGGACTGATCAAGAAATTCGGCGATCGCCGCGTCGTCGACGGCGTGGACATCGCGGTGCCCAAGGGCATGATCTACGGCGTGCTCGGCCCCAACGGCGCGGGCAAGACCACCACGTTGCGCATGCTGCTCGGCATCATCGAGCCCGATGGCGGCACCCGCACGCTGCTCGGCCGCGCCCACCCGCGCGACGCGAGCGACCAGGTCGGCTACCTTCCCGAGGAACGCGGCCTGTACCCGGCAATGCGCGCCAAGGACGCGGTCGCCTTCATGGGCGCACTCCGCGGCCTGGACCTCAAGACCGGCCGCAAGCGCGCCGTCGCGCTGCTCGAGGCCAACGGCCTGGGCCACGCGGTCGACACCAAGATCCGCAAGCTCTCCAAGGGCATGGCGCAGCTCGTCCAGCTGATCGGCTCGGTCGTGCACGAGCCCGAATTGCTGGTGCTCGACGAACCCTTTTCGGGGCTCGATCCGGTCAACCAGGAACGGCTCGAGGCGCTGATCGTCGCCCAGCGCAATCGCGGCGCGACGATCCTCTTTTCCACCCATGTCATGGCCCATGCCGAGCGGCTGTGCGATCGGCTGGCGATCATCGCCGGCGGCAAGCGCCGCTTCGAAGGCACGGTGGCGGAGGCGCGCGGCAAGCTGCCGATGCGCGCCCATTATGTGCCCCATTATGACGGTGACGGCATCGCCGCCCTGCTGCCGCCCGGCGCCGAGCGCGAAGGCGATGGCTGGCGCTTCATTGTCCCGGGCGAGGGCGCGGAGGATATCCTGAAGAAGCTGATCGATGCCGGCTTCGGCATTTCCGGCCTGTCGATCGAACGGCCGGGCCTTCACGACGCCTTTGTCCGCATCGTCGGAGCCGAGGCGCTGAAGGACGATGCAGCAACATCGGAGGGCGGCAAATGAGCACCGCCCCGATCAGCAATCGCCGCCGCCTGATCCGTCAGACGCTGACGATCGCGCGCCGCGATTTCACCGCGACCGTGTTCACGCCGACCTTCCTGGTCTTCCTGCTGTCGCCGGTCTTCATGCTGGTGTTCGGCGTGATCGGCGGCTTCGGCGCCAACAGCATCACCAGCGGCTCGATCGAGAAGGAGCGGATCGTCGCGATCCTGCCCCTTGCGCAGCAGCCCGCGATGCAGGCCGCCGACGCCCGGTTGCGCAGGCTGTTCGCGTCGGCCGACCGGCCGCCGGCGCTCGTCATGTTCACCCCCGCCGTCGATCCCGGCAAGCAGGCGCGCGACTCGTTCAACGCTCGGGGCCCCGACGCCACGGCGGCGCTCTATGGCGATCTGCGCGCGCCTGTGGTCCTTTATGGCGGCCAGGGCGGGCGCGACGCGTCCTATCTCGCCGAGCTCGCGGAAAGCACGTTACGCGCCCAGAGCAGCGGCGCAGCACCGGTCAGCACGGCGGAGCTGGTCTCGATCGCGCGGGCGCGCCCATCGCGCAGCGGCCACAACCAGGCGGCCTATTTCACCGTCTTCGGCATCTTCTTCCTCACGCTGCTCCTCGCGGGCCAGGCGGTCGGCACGATGACCGAGGAACGCAACAACAAGGTGATCGAGGTGCTCGCCGCCGCGGTGCCGCTCGAGGCGGTGTTCCTCGGCAAGCTGCTCGGCATGTTCGGCTCGGCCGTGCTGTTCCTGGCTTTCTGGGCGACCCTGGTGAGCCAGATCGGTACCCTGATCCCGCAGGTCGCGCCGGCGATTCACGAGATCGGGCCGGCAGTCGGCATGCCGGCCTTCGCCTTGCTGTTCTTCGCCTATTTCGCGATGGCCTATATGCTGCTCGGCGGCGTCTTCCTCGGCGTCGGCGCGCAGGCGACCACGCCGCGCGAGTTGCAGATGCTCTCGCTGCCGATCACGATCCTGCAGATGGCGATCTTCGGCGTCGCCTCCTACGCGGCGGCGCGCCCCGACAGCTGGGTCGCGATCGCGGCGGAGATCTTCCCGTTCAGCTCGCCTTACACGATGGCCGCCCGCGCCGCGAATTCGTCCGAGCTCTGGCCACATGTCGTCGCCCTCGCCTGGCAATTGCTCTGGGTCGGCATCGTCATCACCGTCGGCGCTCGCGCCTTCCGCCGCGGCGTGCTGCAATCGGGCAGCGGCAAGATCAACTGGAAGGGTTTCATCGGCCGCTGAGCCGCTCCCACCACTCCGCCGCTTAACCACGTCGCTTCGTCGATCCGGTCGCAAACGCAATTGACATAAGTGTCAGTTAAGGCTTTCTTCCGGCCAAAGGAGAGCGGATAATGGCGACACTGGCGGTGGATTCGGCAGAACCTCAGGCGGCACCGGCGGTCGATCCGCTCGATGTGAGCCGGCCGGAGCTCTACCGCGACGATGTCTGGCAGGAGCCCTTCCGTCAGCTCCGCGCCGAATCGCCGGTCCATTATGTCGCGCAATCCGGCTTCGGCCCCTATTGGTCGGTCTCGTCCTACAAGCCGATCGTGCAGGTCGAATCGCTGCCCGATCTCTACTCGTCCCAGGCCGGCGGCATCACGATCGCCGACTTCATCGAGAATTCGACCTCCGACGTGCGCATGCCGATGTTCATCGCGATGGACCGCCCCAAGCATACCGGCCAGCGCCGCACCGTCGCCCCCGCCTTCACGCCGAGCGAGATGGTTCGCCTGTCGGACAATATCCGCGCCCGCACCGCCGAGATCCTCGATTCGCTCGACTGGAACAAGGAGTTCGACTGGGTCGACACGGTCTCGATCGAGCTGACCACCCAGATGCTCGCCATCCTGTTCGATTTCCCCTGGGAGGATCGCCGCAAGCTGACTTTCTGGTCCGACTGGGCCGGTGATATCGAGCTGGTGAAGACCGAGGAGCTGCGGCTCGAACGGCTCAAGCACATGTACGAATGCGGCGGCTATTTCCAGAATCTGTGGAACCAGAAGCTCGGCAAGCCGCCCACCCCCGATCTCATCTCGATGATGATGCATTCGGATGCGATGGCCGAGATGGATCAGATGGAGTTTCTCGGGAACCTCATCCTGCTGATCGTCGGCGGCAACGACACCACGCGCAACTCGATGAGCGCGGCGGCGTACGGCCTCGACCTGTTCCCGGACCAGCGCGCGAAGCTCGAGGGCGATCCCTCGCTGATCCAGAACACCGTCCAGGAGATCATCCGCTGGCAGACGCCGTTGGCCCATATGCGCCGCACCGCGACGCAGGACAGCGAGCTGGAAGGCCAGAAGATTCGCGAGGGCGACAAGCTCGCGCTCTGGTACATCTCGGCCAATCGCGACGAGAGCGTGTTCGAGAATCCCGACAAGATCCTCGTCGACCGCCCCAATGCGCGGCGCCATCTCGCCTTCGGCCACGGCATCCATCGCTGCGTCGGCGCTCGCCTGGCCGAACTGCAGATCGCGACCTTGCTCGAGGAAATGGCCAAGCGCCGCATGCGCGTGAACGTGGTCGGCGAACCCGAGCGCGTCGCGGCTTGCTTCGTCCACGGCTATCGCAAGTTGCCGGTCGAGATCAGCAAATACTGACTCTCGAGAGTCGGATCCGGGCCGGAGCCATTACGATTCCGGCCCTTCCCGTTCGCGAGGCGCGCGATCACCGATCGATCGACCTCAGATGAAGTCGATCTGGAAGACGGCGCCAGCCGTGGGACTGTCGTGGTTCGGCCATCCCGGATGAATGCCGGCATCGCAACTGATCAGCTTGCCGTCGTGCATGGCAAGTCCGTGCGGATCGGACGAGCCGGGGACGAAGCTCACGATTTCAACCAGCTTGCCACTGGTCGCATCATATCGGTGCAGGCCCGGCGTCGCCTCAGCGAAGCTCTTGCTGTTGTTCCCGGTAACCGCCCAGATCGCGCCATCGTCCCAGGCGATCGCGTGGTAGCGATCCGCCTCGGGGCTTAGCGGAATCATGAATTCCGTCGTCCATGACGCCGGATCGATGCGCATGATGGCGCGCAGGCGGTTGGAAAGAAGCCACAGCTTGTCATCGTGCCACAACGCGCCATGGACGCCGCCGCCATCTTCCGGAGGACCAAGCGGCACCTGGCGTTGCGCGATCAGCTTTCCGTCGAAATCGGTCTGGTAGATTCCGTCATAGGGCGCCGCAAATTCGGCCCCCATCCAGATATAGCCGCCGCCGACCGCCATCCCGGACGTATTGCGCGATTGCGTCATGACGGTCTTCAGCAGCTTGCCGTTCCAGTCGACCAGCCAGGCGGCTTCTCGAAGGTCGGTCGGCGCCGTCACATTATATTGCCGGGCAAGCGCTCCCGACATTTTCTGTTCGCCGATCCACAGGCCCTCCGGCGTCACCGCCAGGGCATTGGGCAGGCCGGGCGGTGCCTTGAACAACACTTTCGTCTTCGCCATCCGCCGTGGCACCGGAGGACGGGTGCCGGGGTTCGGCTCCTTCGCCGGTTGCTGCGCCGCGGCGCGTGTCGCCGGAAGGGCAGCGCCAATCGCCAGCCCCAGCCCTGCCTTCAGAAAGTCCCGCTTTTCCATCAATCTTCTCCTCGGCCCTTTTGGCGTTCAATATTTTACCCGCAGCCCGACGCTGATCACCCGACCGATCGGGCTCCCGCCATAGGGATCATAGCCTGTGGCGGCATTGTAGAAGGGCGGCGGGCGATCGAAGATGTTGGTGCCGTCGACATAGAGCTCGCTGTTGCCGAGCGCTCCGCCATGCGAGAAATGCCAGGAAATATGCCCGTCGAAGGTGGTGTAGGGGCTGACATGATCGCCGCCGCCCGTCGGGATGCCCGCCACCACGGTCACTGGCGTGACGGTGGAAGACGACCAGTTGCGATAGGAACTCACGTGATTGGCGAACAGGTCGATGGAGATCGGCCCATATTCCCAACCGAGATCGGCGCGACCCTGGAACTCGATCGATGGAAAGGTCTGGTTGAAGCCGGTGGTGTTGAGCACGTCGAACGTCTGGCCGCCGGCGAAGTTCTGACGGTAGCGCAGGAAGCGGGTACCCGAAGCGCCCACCGTAAACGTGCCGGCGCCCGCCGTGGTCATCTTGTAGCTGGCCTGCAGATCGAGCCCCTGAATATCCAGGTTGAGGACATTATACTGTCGGAAATCCTGGATGAAATAGACGGTCGAGGGCAGATTTCCGGTCTGTGGCACGCCGACGGTCGCGGCCGCGATCTGGGACGCCGTCGCGCCGTTGGGATAGAAGGTCAGCAGCGAGTTCAGCGCGGAGGAATTGACGTCGGCGGAAAGGTTGGGAGAGGTGATACCGCCCGTGAACTTTGCGTTGAACAGCGTGGCCGAAGCCCGGAAGCCCGGCGCGAAGCGGGGTGCGAAATCGATGCCGACCGACCAGTTGGTGCCTGTCTCCGGCTTGAGACCGTGGTTGCCGCTGAGCACGCGGACTCCCTGGATGTTGCCGCCGATGGAGCACACGGTCGATCCGGCCGGGCATCCCGGCAGGCCGATCACGCCGGGGAAGGCCGCAACCGGGATCTGGATGTTCTCGGTGGTCGCTGAATAGCCCGAAGCGGCATAGGCGCCCTGGGCATCGCCGAAACTGGTCAGCGCCGGCGCCACGAACGATCGCGACCAGTTGGCGCGCAACTTCAACCCGTCGGTCACTTCCCAGTTCGCCCCGATCTTGGGATTGGTGGTGGAGCCGAACACCGGATAATGATCGTAGCGGCCGGACACGCTGATATCGAAACGCTGGACCAGCGGCACGCCCATCTCCGGCGAAACCACCGGCACCAGCAACTCGGCAAAGGCCGATTTCACGTTGCGGTCGAGCACATAGTTCGAAGTCGAGGAACCCGTCGAGGCGGGGCCGGTGTTGTTCGGCCGCGTGACGGTCGCATCGTAATGATAAGTCACGATCTCGCCGCCCACCGCGACTTTCACGGGACCGGCCGGCAACTTGAACAGCGTGCCGTCAAGCCCGAGGCGCGCCTGCTTCATCGTGATGGTGATGAAGGTTGGCGTCCGCGAATCGACCAGCTGTGCCAGCACCGCCGGCGAGGTGAGGTTGCCGCTGCCGGTATGCCACACGTCGAGCGCGTTGGCCGAGGTAAGCGGCAGCTGGGTGATGATCACGCTGGTGCCGGGGATCGAGGGCGTCGTCAGGCTGCCGCTGGTGTTCGTGGTGCCGTTGAGCGCCAGGGCGGCGCAGCTCGTGCACAGCGTACCATTGGTGATCTGATAGGTATCGTCCTCGTTCGCGTTGAGCATCAGCGTGACGCGAAAATTGTCGTTGAGACGGTATTCGGCATTGCCGGTGACGACATAGTCCTTGGCGCCGCTGTCGCTATAGGCGCCCGGACCGAGCAGATCGTCCGCCTGGAAGCGGATCGTCTGCGAGGTCGCCGTCACGCCGGGCGGGTTGATGTAGAAGGGATTGGCCTGCGCACCGGTCTGGAAAACGGTGGCGGTGATGCCGCCGCGCGCGATGTTCTGGAAGGTCCTCCGGTTCGAATAGATCATGTCGGCCGACAGCGTCAGCCTGTCGCCGACCTCCTGGTCGATGCGCGCCATCGCGGTATGGCGGGTCTCGCTCGGCACGAGATCGCTATAGACGGTCGGGTCGCAGGGGGCGTTGGCGGTGATGTTCGCGACCGGGCTCGTGGCCGTCGGCGAGAGATAGATCCCGCTGCTGCCCGCCGGCTGGATCGTCGCCGGCGCGCAATTGAAGCTTTGGAAGTTGGTGCCGCCTTGGTCGATGTGGTTCGGCTGAAGGTAATCGCGTCCGCCGGCGGTGCCCGAAATCGCGTCGAGGTTCGAATAATTATAAGCGATCCAGAAGCCGCCGGATCCCCACCGCGAGCCGACGATGACACCGGCATTGTAGGTGCGATAGCCGGATTTGCCGAAGCCGGTCTGCGCCGTCGCCTCGATACCGTCGAACTTGCGCCGCGTGATGAAGTTCACGACGCCCGCTACCGCGTCCGAACCATAGGTCGATGAAGCGCCCTCGGCCAGGACCTCGACCCGCTCGATGGCGATGGGGGGAACGATGTTGGGGTCGGGGAGCGGAGGGTTGGTGCCGCCGATCGGCAGGCGGTGTCCGTCGATCAGCGTGAGAGTCGAGTTGCTGGCGCTCGATCCGAGCTGGTGAATGTTGATCGAATAATAGGCGCTGCCGGCATTCTGCCCCTGTGACGTGCTGCCAAGGCCGGTGAGCTGCGGCACCGTGCGCAGGATTTGTTGAAGGGTTTGAGCGCCGGTATTCTCGATGGCGTCGCGGCCGATCGAAACGAGGTTCGCGCCAACCGGGGCTACGCCGCGCAGGCTGGTGCCGGTCACCACGATGTCCGGGGTCTGCGCGGCATCGGCGGGTGCCGCTGCGGCCTGATCGGTGGAGACTGGTTGCCCGTCGGCGGCCGGTTGCGGCGTGCTCGGCGAAGCCGCCTGATTCTGCCCCGACGAAGCAGGCGGAAGCGTCTGTCCATATACGGCGGGGGATGCGAACGTGGCGATCGCCATAGCCATCGCGGACGCGCCAAATCGAAGCGCGCACAGGCGTGCTGTCATCGAAATTCTCTCCTATCCGCTTGTGCAACGGTCATATTCCGCTCTCGTCGGCGGTCTTCAACGCAGAGCGGAAGGCACTGGGAGTGTCAATAGGATATAATATCCTATATGAGTAACTCACTCACCAGATGAGAGTCAGCGGATCCCGCCTGCATCCTGGCACCCCGCTCATGCGTACCTATATATCGCGCTGGACCGATGGAGCCTCGAGCATGACCCACGAACGCCGGAGATTCCTCACCATGGCCGGAACCGGCGCCGCGGCGTTTGCGCTGTTCGGCTGCAGGGGGGCGACCGCCAACCCGCCCGAACATTTCGAGGTGACGCTCACCGACGCGCAGTGGAAGGCGAAGCTCTCCCCCGCCGCCTATCGCACGCTGCGCCATGAGGCGACCGAGACGCCCTTCACCAGCCCGCTCAACGACGAGCACCGCGCCGGCATTTTCTCCTGCGCCGGCTGCGCGCTGCCGGCCTATTCGTCCAAAACCAAGTTCGACAGCGGCACCGGCTGGCCAAGCTTCTGGCAGCCTCTGCCGGGTGCCGTGCGTACGCGCGTCGATGGTTCGCTCGGCTTCACCCGCACCGAAGTCCATTGCCGCCGCTGCGGCGGGCATCTCGGCCATGTGTTCGATGATGGGCCCAAGCCGACCGGCAAGCGCTATTGCATGAACGGCGTGGCGCTGACGTTCAAGGCGGGGGCGGCGTAAACTTTCTCCCTCTCCCCCTGTGGGAGAGGAAAGGGGCCCAAGCGAAGCTTGGGAAGGGTGAGGGGGACACGGGAGAGACTGGGAGTCACACTCCCCCTCATCCAACTTCGACTAGGTCGCTACGCTCCCAGTCTTCGTATCCTTCTCCCACAAGGGGAGAAGGAAGAAATCAGAACCGGATATCGTCCGAGATATCGAGCGACGCCATCGTCACCGGCGCGAGCGGCGCCTTGGTCTCATCCGTATCGACCGAGTTGCTGTCGGTATCGGTGTCGGTGTCGGTAGCGCGATCCGAATAGATGAAGCCCTTGGTCGGATAGACCGAGGTGCCGAGCCCGCCATTGGGGCCGTACCACACCTTGACCAGGCTCCAGTCGCCGGCCTCGGACACGTCGACCGCGCGAACGTCGGTCTCGATCCGGCCGGGGCGCGACCAGTTGGCGTGGGTGAGCAGGACTTCACGGTCGCTGACGACTTCGCTGACCATCGCGACATGGCCGAGCCGCATGCGGCCGGTCGAGGCGAAGGCGAGCACGGCGCCGGCCTTGGGCGCATGGCCGCGGGCATAATGGCCGGCGGCCTGGCTCCACCAGGTGTTGGCGTTGCCGTGAATGTCGATGCCGGAAATGGTGCGGGCATAGGGAGCGCACTGCCAGAACTGCGCCGTGGCGGGGGTGGCGGCCATCAGGCCGCACGACACCACCAGCGCAAAACGCGCTGCAAACGCCCGAAAATTCATGTGGCCCCCTCAGGTCCCGCTAACTCGTGGATTGTCTAAAAGCAGGTCGCGCCGGGATGCGAAACCCCCGCGCAGCGGCGAAGGGAACCTTTTCCGACGAACCGTGTTGATGAGGCGATGACTGCCCTTCCGCGCCTCCGAAAAGGTGCGGGCGAGCGCGTGTGCGGGTGTCGATCAGCCGGAAATACGTAGAATCACCCAGGCCAGGGACCCCTCACGGCGCGTGCGGCAGACCCTCGCGTTCCGCCGATGCCGTGATCCGCGCCAGCCGCGCATCATGCTCCGCCCGCCCGAACGGGAAGCGCGAATAACACAAAGCGGCGAGCCCGTAGAACAGCAGCTCGAGGCAGATGAACACGATCGTCAGCCGGTCGATCGTCGCGCCGGGCACCAGCCCCGGCTTGGCCGCGGCCGGAAAGGCGGCGAACGCCAGGATCACGCCCGCCATGAAGATGCCGAGCCCGCCGACCATCTTCTGCACGAAGAAACCACCCGCGAAGAACACACCCTCGGATCGCTGCCCGGTGCGCGTTTCCGATTCCTCGACCACATCGGCCAGCATCGCCGCGCCCAGGATGAAGGCGCCAACGCTGCACGCGGTGTTGATGCCGAAGATCGTCAGGAGCAGCGGCAGCATCACCGGCGATCCAGGCTCGGGAAACAAGCCCGCCAGCCGCAACACATAAGGGGATACCAGCAACAACGCGCTGATGATCGACAAGGCCGTGCCCACCCGCGGCTTGTTGCCGCCCTTGGTCAGCATCGGCGCAAGGAAGAAGGCGCCGATCGCCCCGATCAGCAGCGCCGCCGAGAGCCATTGATAGTCCGATCCCCGGAACTGCCAGACGAAGGTGTACATGTAGTTGGACAGCGCGAACGAGATCCCCTGCGCGGTATAGGCGAACACCCCCGCCGCCATCAGGATGAGGAAACCCTTGTTGGCGATCGTCTTGCGGAACTGCGCGAAATGCGCGCCGAGGGTCGCATCGGACCGGGGAATCTTCGGCAGATGCGCGATCTCGTGATGCAGGCCGATCGAGGACAGGATGATCGAGAGCGCCATGACGATCGCCGCGAACAGCGCCATGCGCGAATAGCCGTCGGGATTCTGCAAGCCCACCTGATGCGTCGCATCGGGCACCAGGAACACCGCATAAGCCAGCGACAGCATCGCCAGCCCCCCGCCCCAGCCGAACAGATAGCGATAGGAAAAGAGCCGCGTCCGCTCGTCATAGTCCGAGCTCAGCTCGGGCCCGAGCGCGGACGACGGAATCTCGAACGCCGACAGCGCGATCCGCACCATCAAGGCGCTGCCGAACACATAGAACAAAGTCGCCGTCTCGGACCAGTGCGGCGGATTCCACAGCAACCACCAGCCGATCGCGACCGGCAACGCCGAGGCATACATCCAGGGATGCCGCCGCCCCCAGCGGCTGCGCGTATGGTCCGAGAGGAAACCCACCGCCGGGTCGACGAACGCCTCGACCACCAGCGCGCACATGATCGCGATGCCGACGGTGGTGGCGGGCAGGCCGATCACCTGATTGTAGAACAGCAGCAGGAAGGTCGCGAAGCCATTGTCCTTCACGCCGTAGGCGATCGATCCGATCCCGAAGGAGAAACGGCTCCGCGCGCCAAGCCTGCGCGGCGGCGGTGCGGCGATCAGGACGCCGCTCATGAGGCGAATTTCTCCAGGGCAGCGAACAGGGATGGCGCCTCGACATCCCAGCTGTGCCGCGGGCCGATCGTCATGCCGCCGTCGACGGTGATGTGCGTGCCGGTCACGAAACTCGCATCGTCGCTGGCGAGATAGGCGACCGCCGCGGCGATATCCTCCGCCCGCCCGGCGCGCTGCAGAGGCTGGGCATCCGCGGCGATGCCCCGGATCATGCCGTTCGCCGCCTCGCGCTTGTCGGCGTCCAGGCCGAGCGCCGCGGTGAAGATATTGGTGGTGATGAAGCCCGGACATACCGCGTTCACCCGGATATTGTGCCGCGACAGGTCGGCGGCGGCAAGCGTGGTCAGATGCAGCACGCCCGCTTTCGCCACCGAATAGGCGGTCGGCGCCGCGCCGGTCTGGAGCGCCGCGATCGAGGCGGTATTGACGATCGCCCCGCCGCCCCGTGCGGCCATCAACGGCGCGGCATAGCGAATCCCCATCGCCACCGATCGCAGCAACAGCGCCTGGGTGCGGTCCCAGTCCTCGGCCGAAATGACGTCGATCTTGTCGCGCGATCCGCCCGCGCCGGCATTGTTGAACACCACGTCGAGCCCGCCCGCCGCGTCCGCCGCCACCATCAGCGCTTCGATCTCCGCGACCTGCATCACATCGGTGCGCTGGAAATGGATCCGCCCGTTCGAGGTCTCGGCAAGCTCGCGCCCGCCCGCCTCGTCGATATCGCCGATCCACACTTCGGCGCCCTCGTCGACCAGCCTGAGCGCGGTCGCGCGACCGATCCCCGAAGCGCCGCCGGTGACCACGGCGCGCTTGCCGACAAAACGCATCATTCTTCCTGCATCCTCTGT
>NZ_JAQGLC010000159.1 GCF_028293085.1 Sphingomonas bacterium | reverse complement strand
CCATGGTGCCGATCGTGACGGGCGAGAAGAGATGTGGGAAATCGGTCATTACAAAATGCCTTTTTGCCGTCAGGAACGCGTCTGCGCGCGTTCGGCACGGTAGCCGCGCGCGGCCAGGATCAATGAGGTCAGCGCAATGGCACCGCAGACCAGGCCGACGATCTTCATCGCGTCGCCGATGCGAGCCGGATCGTGGAGGACGTATTTGGTCACGATCGGCACCATGGTCGGGCCGAGCGCATAGCCGAGGATCGAATTGAAGATGAGATAGACCGCGGACGACGTGCCGCGCAGGCTCGGCGGCGTCATGATCTGCAGCGACGTGCCGGCGACGCTGAGCGGGAGGCTGTAGGAGAAGGTGAGCAGGGCCAGGCAGACGATGGTCACGCCTTTGCTCTCGGCGAAATGCAGCAGGGTCATGAAAGCGACGATGAGCGCCGGCCCGAGACAGGCCGTCCACATCGTCGGTTCATGATAGCGGCGCGAAACCCAGTGGTTGACCACCGGCCCGGTCAACGCGCCGAGCAGGCCCGCCACCAGGACCGATGGGCCATAGGTCAGGCCGATCGCCGACGATTCCATGCCGAAGGAACGCGCGAGATAGGTCGGCGTCCAGGCGGCCACCATCGCCATCACCAGGCCAGCCGTGCCCATGCCGAGGTAGAAGAAGGCGTAGAAGCGCCAGCGCACCAGCATGAACTTCAGGCCGCCGCCGACACTGAAGCGGGCCTGGCCGATAGCCGCTTTCTCGCGGGCGGGCTCGCGGATCGTGAACAACAGCAGCACGGGCAGGAAACCGGCAATGCCGACATAGAGGAAGGTCGTCTGCCAGCCGCGAATATCGCCGAGCAGCGGAATGTGGATCCAGGCGACCGCCTCGGTCGCGCCGAGCACCAACCCGCCGGCGATCAACGCGATGCCGCCGCCGACATAGGGCGAAGTGAGGAAGACGCTGTTGGCGGTCGGTAGCCGGCGGCGATCGAACAGATCGGCGATCAGCGACATGCCGGCGGGAAAGATCACCGCCTCGGATCCGCCGACCAGCGCGCGGCTGATCAGCAGGGCGGTATAGGAATCGACGAAAGCAGCCGCGGCGGTGCTGGCGCTCCAAAGCACGCCGGCGCCGATCACCAGGTTGCGCCGGTTGAACCGGTCGACACCGAGCCCCGCCGGCAACCCTACCGCCATCGCGCTGAAGATGAAGGCGGGGCCGATCACATAGCCGATCTGCAAATCCGAGGCGCCGAAGGTCGCCTTGATCGGACCAACCAGCATCGTGACGATCTGGCGGTCAACAAAGGCAAAGCAATACACCGCAGTCAGGATGAGCAGATAATATACCGCCGTACCGGCGGACCTGGGGCCTGGAACTTGCTCGGTCATTTGCCACCCTCTCGTCCGCCCCTTCACCGCCGCGATCGCGGGCGGCCGAGGCATGTCATGGCCCTGCGTAGCCGCATTGCGCTTCACACGCACGAAAATTCTACATCGCGAAACATATTCCTCATCAGGAATTAGTTCCGCAACCCTCTCCTGGCCATTTAATGGCCTGATTACTGCTACTTATGGCTGCACCGCTCAATTCTATATGCGAGCAAATGACGGCTGGTCTCGGTTATTCATTCTCTATATCAAATATTATTATCCATATCGAATAAATTTCTTGCTATCGCTGCGGCGTGCGCGATAAAGAAGCACCTAGACCGGGCCAGAGAAGCCGGTGGAAAATTCCAACCAAAAAGGGGGAGGCAGTCTTGAAGATACCAACCAGTCGTTCCGCAACGCGCGCAGCATTATTCTGCTCGGCCGCCTGCCTGCTCGCGAGTCCCGCACTGGCGCAGACTGCCCCTGCAGCCGATCCGACGGAGGAAGCCCAGACCGGGGGTCTTCAGGACATCGTCGTCACCGCCCGCAAGCGGGTCGAAAACCTCCAGAACATTCCGGTCGCCGATCAGGTGATCTCCGCCAAGCAGATCGATAATTACCAGATCAACTCGATCGAGAAGGTGTCGGTTCTGGCGCCGCAGTTGATCGTCGGTCGCAACGGCACCGGCAATGGCGCGGCGATCGGCCTGCGCGGCATCAGCGTCAACGCGACCTCGATCAGCCTGGAACAGTCGGTCGCGACGGTGATCGACGGGGTTTATTACAGCGGTGGCCGCGCGCTCAACATCGGTCTGTTCGATGTCGGCCAAGTCGAGCTGCTGAAGGGCCCGCAGTCGCTCTTCTACGGCAAGAACACCACTGCCGGCGCGATCTCGATCGGCACAGCCGATCCGACACGCGATTTCCAAGCGATGCTGCGCACCGGATATGAGTTCAAGGGCAAGCAGGTCTTCGAAGAGGGCTTCGTCTCCGGCCCGATCACCGACACGCTTTCGCTGCGCGTCGCGGGGCGCGTGAGCAAGCAGTTCGGTTCGCTGATCGAGAACACCGCTTACGGCGTGACCACCTATACCAAGGACATCGCGACCGGCACGGTGACGCCGCATTACACCCCGCCGGGCAAGCCGAACCTGCCGGGCGAGGAGAGCGCGACCGGACGAATCGGCCTGAAATTCGCGTCCGGCGGCTTCACCGCGGTGTTCAAGAACACCTATAATTACTACCACACCAACGCCGCCAACTCGGCATCGGTGATCGGCGAGTGCGAGAGCGGTTTGGTCCAGACCGACCCGACCGCGCCGTGCGGCCATGTATTTAAGGTGGCCAACGGCGCCATCCCGGCGGACATCGCCGCGGTCAATCCGTATGAGAACCGCCATGGCGGGCAGAATTACCTCGATTACTACATGTTCAATTCGACGCTGAACCTGACGTACGAGACCGACAAGGTCACCTTCTCGCTGGTGCCAGCCTACACCGTCTATACCGACTATTGGGTGACCGATTCGGACTTCACTTCGCTCTATCTGAACCGCGCGCCCGCGCTCGGCACGGGCGGCAACAACGCCGCCACGCGCGAGCAGCAGAAGGCAAGTTCGGTCGAGTTTCGCGCGCAGACCCATCTCGGCGGCATGTTCAACGTGATGGCCGGTGGCTATTACCAGCACAGCGAACTGACCTTCGCGCAGGAGAATCTGTTCCCCGGCGGCGTCGAGAACTCTGCGGTCACCGATCCGTCCCTGCGTTATCTGACGATCCGCAAGCGGGGCTTCACCAATGGCGATACCTATTCGGTCTTCGGCCAGGTGCTGCTCGATATCACGCCGACGCTGAACATCACCGGCGGGGTGCGCTATTCGCACGAGAAGAAGGATTCAATGCTCAGCCAGCCTTATGTCTTCCCGGGCTCGACGGCGTCGTACAAGCAGACCTCGATCTCGCCTCCCGGCGGCCAGACCTTCGACAACACCTCACCCGAGGCGACGGTCACCTGGAAACCGCAAAGCAACATCACGGTCTATGGCAGCTACCGCACCGGCTATAAATCGGGCGGCTTCTCGATCAGCGGCACGATCTCGCCGACGACGACATACGACAATGCCGCCTTCGGGCCGGAAAAGGTGCATGGCTTCGAAGGAGGCGTGAAGACTACCTTGTTCGATCGCCAGGTGCGCCTGAACGCCGGAGCATTTTCCTATATCTATACGGGCCTTCAGGTCGATTTCCTGAATACGATCACGATCCAGTATCTGACGCTGAACGCCGCGGCGGCACGGACGCGCGGGATCGAGCTCGAAGCGGAATTCGCCCCGAACGCGGTGCCCGGGCTGCACCTGCGCAGCTCGGCCGCCTTCACCGATGCCAAATATACCAGCTTCCCGCTGGCGCCCTGCCTGGGCGGCCAGACGCCGCTGGAGGGATGCTCGCTGGCGGTCAACGGTGCCGGCGCGGGTACGCGCCAGGATCTGTCGGGCCAGACCACGCCACAGGCACCGAAGTTCGCCGGCACGCTCGGCGTGGATTACGACACGCCGATCAGCAATAATTGGAAGATCGGCCTGTCGAGCAACCTGCGCTATAGTGGCCGGTACAAGACCTATGCGTTCGCACCCGATGCCGCAGACCGCTTCCATCAGGACCCCTATGCCACGATCGACGCGTCGATCCGGCTGATGACCGCGGACGACAAATGGGAGATCGCCCTGATCGGCAAGAACCTGACCAATCACTTCGTCCAGAGCTCGGCGTTCGATCTGACCTATACCGGCGCCAGGACGGGCCTCGCGACCGGCCTGCATGCCGACACCCGCTCCACCATCTACGATCCGCGGACCGTTGCGGTACAGGCAACCGTGCGCTTCTAGGGCGACCCTCCTCGCTCAATCTCGGGGGCGGCTCTCATCGAGCCGCCCCTTTTTGTTCGGATCAATAGTCCGGCGTGGTGATCCTGGTTACCTGGAGCCGCCGAGCGCCTCCTGGTCGGCCTGAGCGCGCCTAATAGCGCCCCCAGGTGAAGCGCGAGGACAAGGCGTAGTTCCACACCGCCCCGACCATGATGCCGGCAAGCGCCGAAACCGCCCAGGTGTCGTTCCGAGCATCGTAAAGGAAGGCGGCGACACCGACATTGGCGACAGTGCCGACCGAGCAGACCACGCAGAACGAAACCCATCCGTCGAACAGCTGCCTTGCACCCTTCAACCGCCCGTCGCGATAGGTGAGCGCGTTGTTGACGAAGAAGTTGAACGTCATCGCCACAGCCGTCGCGACGATGGTCGAGAAGGTGAAGCCGAAGGCGAGCTCCTTGAACAGCGGCGTCAGCACCAGGAAATGCACGCCGGCGCCGAGCGCGCCGATCGTGGCGAACATCGCGAAGCGCACCGGCACGATCGATCCGAACATCCGATCATAGATCGCGATCAGATATTCCATCGCGACGACGTGATCGAGCTTGCTCTCGCCCTCGGTGCGGAGGCGGAACGTATAGGGCAGCTCGACGAATTTCAGCGGGCGTGGGCTGGCCGTCATGATGTCGAGCAGGATCTTGAAGCCGATTGCCGAGAGATGGGGAGCGATATCGCGCACCAATTGAGTGCGGATCATGAAGAAGCCGCTCATCGGATCGTTGAGATCGGCCTTCAACACCTGGCGCGAAAGCTTGGTCGCCAAGGCGGATTTGGCAACCCGGTCATGATCCCAGTCGCCGGTACCGCCGCCTTCCACGAAGCGCGAGCCGACGACCACGTCGAGATGCTCGTCCTCCAGCAAAGCATCGAGCATCTTCGGCAGGATCCTCTCGTCATGCTGGAGGTC
>NZ_JAQGLC010000347.1 GCF_028293085.1 Sphingomonas bacterium | reverse complement strand
CCGGCTTTCCGCCTCTCGCGGACTTTTTCGATTCGAGGAGCACTTCATGTCGTATCGCAGCCTGCTCGCCCTCCCGCTGCTGATGTTCGGCACCGCCGCGATTGCCCAGAAGGCGCCGCCGCCGCCGGGCACGCCCGCGTCGATCCCGTTCGTCGATCATGACGGCATCTATGATTTCCAGCCCGACGGCGATCACGCGGTCTATCTGCAGGATCGCAGCCGGAAATGGTATCATGCGACGCTGATGGGCCCGTGCCTCGGCCTGTCCTTCGCCACGCGGATCGGCGTGAAGACCAGCGGCACCAGCTCGCTCGACAAGTTCGGGTCGCTGCTGGTCGATCGCGACGAATGCAGGATCGACGAGCTGGTGACGAGCGGCCCGCCACCCAAGAAGGTCAAGAAGCCGAAGCATAAAGGCTGAGGCCAGCCGCTGGCGCATGACGGGTCGCATCGCTAGATGCAGACGATGAATATTACCGCCATTCTCTATTCCGCCGCAGTGTGGATCATCCCGCTCGTGATCGCCATCGTGCTGCACGAGGTGTCGCATGGCTGGGTCGCTAATGCGCTGGGCGATCCCACCGCGAAACGGCTCGGGCGGCTGTCGGTCAACCCGATCACGCATGTCGATCCGGTCGGCACGATCCTGCTGCCGCTCGGCCTCGCCATCGCGCATCTGCCGGTGTTCGGCTGGGCCAAGCCTGTGCCGGTCGCCTTTAACCGCCTGCGCAATCCGCGCCTTGGAATGATCCTTGTGGCAGCGGCCGGGCCGGCGATGAACCTCGCGCTCGCCCTGCTCGGCACCATCATGCTGGCGATCGGCGTGGCGGCGTGGACGGGCGGCACGCCCACCGGCACGCTCGGGTTCCTGTTCGACAATCTGATCAACTTCGTGGCGATCAACGTCTTCCTGGCGATCTTCAACATGCTGCCGATTCCGCCCTTCGATGGCGGGCATGTCGTGCAGGGGTTGCTGCCGCCACCGCTGGCGAAACGCTATGCGCGGCTCGGCCGCTACGGCTTCCCGTTGCTGCTGTTCCTCCTGGTGATCCTGCCGATGATGATGCCCGGCGCGAATCTGGTGTCGCGCGTGATCGGGCCGCCGTCCGACGCGCTGATCAGGTTCCTGCTCGGGTCCGCCGGCCTGTCGGTCTGATACCGGGTGCACGGCTGGATCATCCTCGACAAGCCGCTCGGGCTCGGCTCGACCCAGGGCGTCTCCGCGGTCAAGCGCGCGCTGCGCGACGGGGGCTATGGCAAGTTCAAGATCGGCCATGGCGGCACGCTCGATCCGCTCGCCACCGGCGTCCTGCCGATCGCGATCGGCGAGGCGACCAAGCTCGCCGGGCGGATGCTCGACAGCGACAAGATCTATGATTTCACGATTCGGTTCGGCGTGCAGACCGACACGCTGGACGGCGAGGGCGTCGAGATCGCCCGGTCCGACATTCGCCCGACGCTGGCCGAAGTGGAGGCGATACTGCCGCGCTTCACCGGCCCGATCGAGCAGGTGCCGCCGGCCTATTCCGCGCTGAAGGTCGACGGCCAGCGCGCTTATGATCTGGCGCGCGCGGGCGAAGAGGTGGTGCTGGCGAGCCGTTCGGTTACGATCCGCAGCCTCTCCCCAATCTGTCATCCCCGCGAAAGCGGGGACCCATCGCCCGACGGCCCCGCCGGGAATGACGGGGAGGAACTGGGCCCCCGCTTTCGCGGGGGTGACACTAGTGAGGGGCTGGATGATGCGCTCGACTCGATCACCCTCACCGCCCATGTCTCCAAGGGCACCTATATCCGCAGCCTCGCGCGCGACATCGCCCATGCGCTCGGCACGGTCGGCACCGTCACCATGTTGCGCCGTATCAGGGCTGGCCCGTTCACCCTGGCGGACGCGATATCGCTGGACAAACTGGCCGAACTCGGCCATGGGCGCGCCCTACAAGAGAAACTCCTGCCATTGAGGGCGGGGCTGGACGACATCCCGGCTCTATCCCTCACCCCCGATCAGGCAGGGCTGCTCCGACAGGGGCGGGTGTTGATCGGGATCGCCGCAGACGATGGCCTCCATTTCGCGACGTCGGAAGATATTCCGGTCGCTCTGGTGGAGGTTCTGGACCGCGAGGTCCGCGTCGTTCGCGGTTTCAACCTCTAAGCGAAAGGATCACGATGTCGATCACTCAGGAGCGCAAGGAAGCGCTCGTCAAGGACCATGCCCGCGCCGAAGGCGATACGGGTTCCCCCGAAGTTCAGGTCGCGATCCTCACCGAGCGCATCCGCAACCTGACCGAGCACTTCAAGGACCACAAGAAGGACAATCATTCGCGCCGCGGGCTGCTGATGATGGTCAACAAGCGTCGGTCGCTGCTCGATTATCTCCGTCACAAGGACGGGGCACGCTATACCGATCTCATCGCGAAGCTCGGGCTTCGCAAGTAAGATAACGGCGCCCTTGTGGCGCCGTTTTTTCGTCCCGGCCCAGGCAGGGATCCACCCCATAAACCCCGCGGAAGCGGGGCTCCCAGCTCAAACACGAGACTGGACCTCCGCCTTCGCGGAGGAACATGGACGAGAAGCAATTCGGCCGATCGTCCCGGGAGCGACAACTCGCTCCAGACCGCGCGGGCCGGCTTAGCCCGCACATAGGCCCCGGCACGCATTGGGCGGCCGGTGTTGAAGGAAATAAAATGTTCGATACCAAAACCGTAAGCATCCAGTGGGGCGGCAAGACCCTCACGCTGGAAACGGGCCGCGTTGCCCGCCAGGCCGATGGCGCCGTCATCGCGACCCTCGGCGAAACCGTCGTGCTCTGCGCCGTCACGGCCGCACGTTCCGTCAAGGAAGGGCAGGATTTCTTCCCGCTCACCGTCCATTACCAGGAAAAATTCTCGGCTTCGGGCCGCATCCCCGGCGGCTTCTTCAAGCGTGAGCGCGGCGCCACCGAAAAGGAGACGCTGACCAGCCGCCTGATCGATCGCCCGATCCGCCCGCTGTTCCCGGAAGGCTTCTACAACGAGATCAACGTCATCGCCCAGGTGCTGAGCTATGACGGCGAGAACGAGCCGGACGTGCTGGCGATGGTCGCCGCCTCCGCCGCGCTGACGATCTCGGGCGTGCCGTTCATGGGGCCGATCGGCGCAGCCCGCGTCGGTTATGTCGATGGCGAATATATCCTGAACCCGACCATGGAGCAGGCCAAGGAAGGCGATCTCGATCTCGTCGTCGCCGCCACCGGCAACGCCGTGATGATGGTCGAATCCGAAGCCAAGGAGCTGTCGGAAGACGTCATGCTCGGCGCGGTGCAGTTCGCGCACAAGGCATGCCGCGAGGCGTGCAACGCGATCATCGACCTGGCCGAGCAGGCCGCCAAGGAGCCCTGGGAAATGGCCGCTCAGGCCGATCTCACCGCTGCCAAGGACAAGCTGAAGAAGCTGATCGGCAAGGACATCGCCGCCGCCTACAAGGTGACCGACAAGTCCAAGCGTTCGGGCCTGCTCAACGAGGCACGCGCCAAGGGCAAGGCGGCATTCGCCGACGCAGCCCCGCAGGACCAGATGGCGGCCGGCAAGCTGATGAAGAAGCTGGAAGCCGAGATCGTTCGCGGCGCCATCCTCAAGGACGGCCAGCGCATCGACGGTCGCACCACCACCCAGATCCGTCCGATCGAGGCGATGGTGCACTTCCTCCCGCGCACGCATGGTTCGGCCCTGTTCACGCGCGGCGAGACTCAGTCGATCTGCACCACCACCCTGGGCACGCGCGACAGCGAGCAGATGATCGACGGGCTCAACGGCCTGTCCTACGAAAACTTCATGCTGCACTATAACTTCCCGCCTTACTCGGTCGGTGAAGTCGGTCGCTTCGGTGCGCCGGGCCGTCGTGAAGTCGGCCACGGCAAGCTCGCCTGGCGCGCGCTGCACCCGGTGCTGCCGTCGAAGGAGGATTTCCCCTACACGATCCGCGTTCTCTCCGACATCACCGAGTCGAACGGCTCGTCGTCGATGGCGACGGTGTGCGGCGGTTCGCTCTCGATGATGGATGCCGGCGTGCCGCTGAAGCGCCCGGTCTCGGGCATCGCGATGGGCCTGATCCTCGAGGGCAAGGACTTCGCCGTCCTGTCCGACATCCTCGGCGACGAGGATCACCTCGGCGACATGGATTTCAAGGTCGCTGGCACGTCCGAGGGCATCACCACGATGCAGATGGACATCAAGATCGCCGGCATCACCGAAGAGATCATGCGCGTCGCGCTGAACCAGGCCAAGGAAGGCCGCGCGCACATCCTGGTCGAAATGGCCAAGGCGCTCGATCACACCCGTGAAGAGCTGTCGGCGCATGCGCCGCGGATCGAGACGATCACGATCGACAAGTCGAAGATCCGTGAAGTGATCGGCACCGGCGGCAAGGTGATCCGCGAGATCGTCGCCACCACCGGCGCCAAGGTCGACATCGACGACGAGGGCGTGATCAAGGTCAGCTCCTCGGATTCGGCGCAGATCGAAGCCGCGATCAAGTGGATCAAGGGCCTGGTCGAGGAAGCGGAAGTCGGCAAGGTCTATGACGGCAAGGTCGTCAACCTCGTCGATTTCGGCGCCTTCGTGAACTTCATGGGCGGCAAGGACGGTCTCGTCCATGTCTCCGAGATCCGCAACGAGCGGGTCGAGAAGGTCAGCGACGCCCTGAGCGAAGGCCAGGCCGTGAAGGTCAAGGTCCTCGAGATCGATCCGCGCGGCAAGGTCCGCCTGTCGATGCGCGTCGTCGACCAGGAGACCGGCGCCGAGCTGGAAGATACCCGTCCGGCCCGCGAGCCCCGCGAAGGCGGTGACCGCGGTCCGCG
>NZ_JAQGLC010000090.1 GCF_028293085.1 Sphingomonas bacterium | reverse complement strand
GCGCCCGATGACGCGGTCGTCCCGCACGATCACGCAGCCGACATTGGGATTGGGCGCCGTCCGCCCCCGCCCGCGCTCACCGATCGCGAGCGCCGCGCCCATCCAGCGCGCGTCGTTCAGAATCCGTACTTCTTCAGCTTGTCGTCGAGGCGCTTGTACGCGGCCTGGGTCTCGGCCTGCTGCTGCTTGATCGCCTCGGCGGTCGCCTTTTCCTTGGGCCCGTCGATCTTCTGCTGGGCGATGATCTCCGCATCGGTGCGGTTGGCGGACCATTGCTCCACATAGACGATATTGGGGCGATAGACTTTCTCGGTCACCGAATTGCTCGCGATCGCGAACATCACCACCCAGGTGATGGCGATGGCGAGGACCAGGAAGATCAGCTCATGCGGTTTTCGCTGCGACAGGAACAGCCGCAGGTCGCGATAGGCCCGCAGGGGCGAAAGGGTGCGCAGGAAAGACATTGCCGGAAAGATAGGCGCACGGAGGACGGGATGCCAGTCCTGCATGATCCCCCCGATCGCGCCGCGCCCCAGGGAAACGCGGCGCGATCGGGAAGAAGCTTATTCCTCGGTCATCACGAAGCTGACCGCCATCGTCCGCCACGCCTCGATCGGCACGCCGTCCCTGGTGCCCGGGGTCAGGCGCCATTTCTCCAGCGCGCGGCGGCGGGTCGCCTCGAAGAAGGAATCGCTCGCTGCGCTGACCTTCTCGACCTGTTTCACCCGGCCATCGGTGCCGACCAGCACCTTGACGACCACCCGGCCCTCACGGCCGAGCCGACGCTCGTCGGACGGATATTCGGGCTGATAGTTGAAATTCGTCTTGGTCCCGGGCCCCACGATGACAGGCGGCTTGATCGTCAGGACATTGCCGCCACCGCCGGTGCCCTCGGGGATCCTGGTGTCGACTCTCGGGCCGGGATCGAACGAGACGACTGGTGGCGTCTCGGTCTTGACGATCGGGATCACGTTGTCGGGCTTGTAGACCGGTGTGGTCTTGGGCAGGTCCTGCGCCTTGGGCAGGGGCTTGGGCGGCTCGGGCGGCGGCGGCGCCGGCTCGATGATGTCGATGATCCTGATGCCCGGATCGACCTTTTTTGCAAATTCCGGCACCGAATAGATCAGCCCCGCCATCATCGTCGCGACCATGGCTGCCGAAAGGCCGAGGCTGCCCGGATCCAGCTTCATTCGTCTCGCATGTCGATCAGCGTACATCGCCTGTCTCCATCAAACTCCTTGTGGGTGGCCGAGTCTGGCGCTCGATCTCAAGGGCGATGATACATCATAACTCCTAAGATACAAGATATCATTGCGGGCTGCGCGAAGAGCCAGGCGACGGCCTTGCTTCCCCTCCCCGGCGAAGGCCGGGCCCAGCAGGAAAGGCCTGCGGGGCCGGGCGCGATATTGGTTTCTCGGCGTTTTCGGAACTGGTCCCCGGCCTTTGCCGGGGAAGGCAGAAGGGGTGGTCGCGACTCGAAGGGAGCCGAGTCGAATCCTCAGGCGGAGAGCCGCCCGATCGCCCGCGCCCGCCCGATCAACGGCAACAGCGCCTTCATGTCCGGCCCATGATCGAGCCCCGTCAGCGCCCGGCGCAGCGGCAGGAACAAAGCCTTGCCGCTCCGCCCGGTCGCTTCCTTGAGCGCGCCGGTCAGCGCGTGCCACGGGTCCGCCGACCAGTCGATCGTCCCGGCGATCCGCGCCGCCTCGGCCAGGAAATCGCGATCGGCCGGGTCTGCCTCGGCCGTGATCGGCCCCTCGATTACCCGCCACCATTCCGCCGAATCGGCGACGGTCGTCAGATTGGGTCGTACCGCGTCCCACTCTGCCGCGGTCATGCCCATGGGCAGCCGATCCGCCACCGCGTCGAATGCGAGCTGATGCACGATCCGCGTGTTGACCCCGGCCAGTTCGGCCTCGTCGAACCGCGCCGGCGCCCGCCCGAACCGCGCGAAATCGAACGTCTCGATCAACGTCGCCGTATCGACCAGGGGCTCGACCGGATCGCTCGTCCCGATCCGCGCGAGCAAGGCCTTCACCGCCTCGGGCTCGATGCCGCCCTCGCGGAACTGATCGACGCCGACCGAGCCGAGCCGCTTGGAGAGCTTGCCCTCGCTTCCCACCAGCAACGCCTCATGCGCAAAGGCCGGGGCCGCGCTGCCCAGCGCCGCGAACATCTGCAGCTGCAACGCCGTGTTGGAGACATGATCCTCGCCGCGCACGACATGAGTCACCCCCATCTCGGCATCGTCGATCGCCGAGGGCAGCATATAGAGCCAGGATCCGTCGCCGCGGCGGATGACGGGGTCGCTCATCGTCGCCGGATCGAAGCGCTGATGGCCCCGGATCAGATCGTCCCATTCGATCGGCGCGGCGTGATCGAGCTTGAAGCGCCAATGCGGCTGCTGCCCCGCCGCCTCCAGCGCCGCCCGCTCGGCATCGCCCAGCGCCAGCGCGGCGCGGTCATAGACCGGCGGCAGCCCGCGCCCCGCCGCGATCTTGCGCTTCAGGTCGAGCTCCTGCGCCGTCTCATAGGCGGGATAGACATGGCCGGCCGCGCGCAATTCCTGGAACCGCGCCTCGTAGAGCGCGAACCGCGCCGATTGCCGCTCCTCGCCATCGGGAATCAGCCCCAGCCAGGCGAGATCGGCGCGGATTGCGTCGACGAAATGCTCCTCGCTGCGCTCCGCATCGGTATCGTCGATGCGCAGCACGAACCGCCCGCCCTGTTTCTTCGCCCACAGCCAGTTGTGGAGCGCGGTACGGATATTGCCGACGTGCAGCCGGCCGGTGGGGGAGGGTGCGAAACGGGTGAGGACGGTCATGGCGGTGCCTTAGACGCCTGCGCGGATGGCAACAACCGAGACGGCCGGGTGGCTGGCTGGCTGTACTGAACGAACGAGATCACACTCCCGTCCGGATCGCGCACATGGAAGTCGAGCCCGCCCCATGCCTGCCGGACCAGGCCCTGCGCGAACGCGACGCCGGCTATTTCATACTCCTCGAACAGCGCCTTGACGTTGCCGGTCTCGATCGTCGCCAGGATGAGCGACCCCTCGCGCCGCGCCAGCTCGGCGAAATTGGGCTGGTGCACGAAGCGCAGGTGCAGCCAGGCCCGGTCGCGCGACACCGCGCCGTAGAAGGGCGGCTTGCCGTGCAGGAAGTCGACGGCAAAGCCGAGCTTGTCCCGGTAAAAGGCCGCTGCTGCCGTCACGTCGCGCACGAACAGGATGGGGATGGCGCCTCCCAGCACCGGAGCGTCGGCAACCGCACGGCCAGGTACCGCATCGCCGGCGCCGGCCTTGAGTGCGGCCCAATTGGGGAAACCGGCCTCGATCGCGACAATCTCCTGCGCGAGGGCGAGCGGCATCGCCATGTCGAGCGCTTCGCGATCGGTGAGATGGCGATAGCGCTCGACCAGGCGAAGCTTCCCGCCGATCGAATAATTGCCCTCGCGGTGCCAGCGCACCAGCAATTTGGCCTGTTTGCGATAGGTCTCGATGGTCGGCACGGCGCTGCTCCTGCTGAGGATTTCAGCGGGCGGGCCTGGCCCTTTCGGCACGAGCCGATGCACCCCGGATGAGCGACGCGAATTTGCGGATGGGTCCGTGGATTGTCAATCCGCGGCCTGCCCCCCTCCCGCGAGCGGGAGAGGGGCAATAGTCCTCCAGGCCGCGAATATCTGCTACCCTCCCGCCAACAAGGGGAGGGCAGTCATGCAGCATATCAACCTCATCGCCGCGGTCGTTGCCGGGATCGTCGGCTATTTCCCGGGCGGTCTCTGGTATTCGAAGGCGATGTTCCTGCGCCGCTGGGCGGTCGACATGGGCATCGACCTGGACAATCCGCCCGCCGGCAAAGGCCATGGCCCGAAGATCGCGATCGGCGTCGTGACGTCGATTATCGCCGCCATCGTCTTCGCGCTGATCGCCGGCCCCGCCCCGGCGCTTCACCCCACCCTGCTGCTCGCGGTCGCCATTGCCGGGCTGATCGGGTCGGCCTTCGCCATCCAGTATCTGTTCGAGGAACGCAGCCTCGCCTTCTGGGCGATCAATGCCGGCTATCATCTGCTCCAGTTCGTGATCTTCGCGTTGGTGCTCGCGCTCTGGCCCTGAAGGCCCGCGCGCGCGATCGGTTCGTTTCGGGTCTTTCGCCCGCCCGCATCGCTGTCTAAGAGCCGCCGCAACGGCCGCGTCGGCCGGCGGGACCATGCACCATGAAATTGATGACGGGCAATTCCAACCTGCCGCTGGCGCGATCGATCGCCGACTATCTCGATATCCAGCTGACCAGCGCGAGCGTCCGCCGCTTCGCTGACGAGGAAGTGTTCGTCGAGATCCAGGAGAATGTCCGAGGCGAGGATGTCTTCGTGCTCCAGTCGACCGGCTACCCCGCCAACGACAATCTGATGGAATTGCTGATCTGCATCGATGCGCTGCGCCGCGCCTCGGCCAAGCGCATCACCGCCGTCATTCCCTATTTCGGCTATGCCCGGCAGGATCGGAAGCCCGGCCCGCGCACCCCGATCTCGGCCAAGCTCGTCGCCAATCTGATCACCGTGGCGGGCGCCGACCGCGTGCTCTCGGTCGATCTCCATGCCGGGCAGATCCAGGGTTTCTTCGATATCCCGACCGACAATCTCTACGGCGCGCCGGTGATGTCGGCGGATATCCAGACGCGCTTCGGCGATCGCAACATCATGGTCGTCTCGCCCGACGTCGGCGGCGTGGTCCGCGCCCGCGCGCTGGCCAAGCGCCTCGACAACGCACCGCTCGCGATCGTCGACAAGCGCCGTGAGCGCGCCGGCGAATCCGAGGTGATGAACATCATCGGCGAGGTCGAGGGCCGTTTCTGCATCCTGATCGACGACATCGTCGATTCGGCCGGCACGCTCTGCAACGCCGCCGCGGCGCTGATGGAGGCGGGCGCCGAGGGCGTCGTCGCCTATGTCACCCACGGCGTGCTGTCGGGCGGCGCGGTGGCGCGGGTCGAGGGCTCGGTGCTCCAGGAACTGGTCATCACCGATTCAATCGGCCAGCACGATGTGATCAAGGATGCCAAGCGGATCCGTCTGCTGACGATCGCGCCTTTGGTCGCCGAGGCGATCAAGCGGATCGCCGACGAAACCTCGGTGTCCTCGCTCTTTGACTAGAGTCGCCGATTATTCGGAGCCGCTGAAATAAAGGTCCGCGCACGACGCCCTGGTTATTCGCGCTTCGCGCCGCCGTTACGTCAGGCCACGCCATCCCAGACGAGTTTTACGCCGACCAGCACCATCAGCAGGTAGATCGCGGTGTAGAAGAGCGCGGGCGAGACGCGGCGGACCAGCCACACCCCCGCCAGCGTCGAGGCGATCGCGACCGGCAGCAAGGTCGCCGCGGCCAGCATATTCTCCCGGCTGAACTGGCCGAGCGCCCAATAGGCCGGCACCTTCAGCCAGTTGGTCACCGCGAAGAAGATCGCGGTGGTGCCGACCAGCACGTCGCGCGGCAATCTCCTGGGCAGCACCCAGATCTGGAAAGGGGGCCCCCCGGCATGCGCGACCTGGCTGGTGAAGCCCGAAGCCACGCCGAACAGGGTGCCGACCCAACCGGGCGATCGCGTCGGCGCAGCGATCGCCCCGCCCCGGTCGGCCCATAGCCGATAGCCGCCGAACAGGATCGAGATCGCACCGACCACCCCCATCACCGCGCTTTCCGATACCCGCGCCGCGAGGAACCAGCCGAGCGCGATGCCGATCACCGATCCCGGCAACATCCATGCGAGCACATGCCCGTCCCAATCCTTGCGAAAGGCCCAGATGCCGACCACGTCCTGGGCGATCAGGATCGGCAGCAGGATCGCGGCCGCCTGCACCGGCGGGATCGCCAGCGCCAGGATCGGCAGCGCCAGCGCGCCGATGCCCACGAACCCGCCCTTGGACAGGCCGAGCAGGATCACCGCGGGCACGGCCAGCGCGTAGAAGAGCAGCGACTCGTTCAATCGGGCGAAACGGATTGGCCGGCCGGCGCGCGCACCCCGGCATGGTCGCGGCGCCTGAGCTCGGCCTTCAGCGTCTCGGGTTTCGGCGCCCAGAGGAAGCCGAAGCTCACCGTGCCCGCTTTGGTCTCGACCACATGGTGCAGCCGGTGCGCCTGGATGATCCGCTTCATATAGGCCGATCCGGGGAGATAGCGGTGGTTCAGCCTTTTGTGGACGATGACGTCATGGAAGCCGAAATAGATCGCGCCATAGGCCGCGATCCCCACGCCGATCCAGGCGAAGCCCGGCCACCAGCCGAGCTGGACTCCGCCGAGCAGCAGCACGATCGACGGTATCGCGAAGATCACGGCGTACAGGTCGTTCAGCTCCCAGTTGCCCCTGCGCGGCCTATGGTGGCTGGCATGGAGGAACCAGCCCGGCCCGTGCATGATCCAGCGGTGCGCGACATAGGCGAAGCCCTCCATGCCCATCACGGTCAGGGCGAACAGGATAAGGCCGGTTGTCCAGTGCATGAGCGGCGATATAGCGGCCATGGCGCGGAGTTGCACGAAAGGATGGTTGCATGCGGATGATTTTGCCCGCCGGGACAGTGGCGATGCTTGCCTTGCTGGCCCTGTCGGCCTGCTCGACGCCGGAGGCGATGACGCGCTCGGGCCTGGTCAATGCCGGCATCGACCAGCGCACCGCCGCCTGCATGGCCGACCGGATGGTGCACCGCCTCTCGCTGCTCCAGCTCCGCCGGCTGGCCGGCCTCGGCAAGGTCGAGCGGTCGCGCAATCTCGAGCAACTCCTCCACCGCGCGCGCTCGCTGAACGACCCGGAGATCGTCGGCGTGACCGCCAGTTCGGCCGCGCTTTGTGCGACGGGGCTTGCCGGCATAAAGTTGTAGGGACAAGTTTCGCCCCTATGGGGTGGATTCGTCGTTCGCGCTGTGCTTAAGGCAGCGCGATCCCCAATTCGAAAGGCGCCACGCCCCATGAACATCCACGAATATCAGGCCAAGGAACTGCTCGCGAAGTTCGGCGTGCCCGTCCCCGCGGGCTTTGCGGCGTTGACCGTGGATGAGGCCGTCGCGGCGGCGGCGAAGCTGCCCGGGCCGCTTTATGTGGTGAAGGCGCAGATTCATGCCGGCGGGCGCGGCAAGGGCAAGTTCAAGGAGCTTGGCCCCGATGCCAAGGGCGGCGTCCGGCTGGCGAAGACCGCCGACGAGGTTCGCGCGGCGGCGACCGACATGCTCGGCAACACGCTCGTCACGGTGCAGACCGGCGAGCATGGCAAGCAGGTCAACCGCCTCTACGTCACCGACGGCGTCGACATCGCCAAGGAATTCTACCTCGCCCTGCTGGTCGACCGCGTCACCGGCCGAGTCGCTTTGGTCGTCTCGACCGAAGGCGGCATGGACATCGAGACCGTGGCGCACGACAGCCCCGAGAAGATCCAGACCTTCGACGTCGATCCCGCGACCGGCTTCATGCCGCATCACGGCCGCGCCGTCGCCAACGCGCTCGGCCTGAAGGGCGATCTCGCCAAGCAGGCCGCGAACGTCGCCTCGAAGCTCTACGACGCGTTCATGGGCACCGACGCCGCGCAGATCGAGATCAACCCGCTCGCAGTCACCGATGACGGCAAGCTGCTGGTGCTCGACGCCAAGGTCGGCTTCGACACCAATGCGCTGTTCCGCCACAAGGATCTGATGGAGCTTCGCGACGAGACCGAGGAGGATCCGTCCGAGCTCGAAGCCTCGAAATACGACCTCGCTTACATCAAGCTCGACGGCGATATCGGCTGCATGGTCAACGGCGCCGGCCTCGCCATGGCGACGATGGACATCATCAAGCTGAACGGCATGTTCCCGGCCAACTTCCTCGATGTCGGCGGCGGCGCCAACAAGGAGAAGGTGACGGCGGCGTTCAAGATCATTCTCGCCGATCCGGCGGTGAAGGGCATCCTGGTCAACATCTTCGGCGGCATCATGAAGTGCGACATCATCGCCGAGGGCATCGTCGCCGCGGCGAAGGAAGTGAATCTCTCGGTGCCGTTGGTCGTTCGGCTCGAAGGCACCAATGTCGAGGAGGGCA
>NZ_JAQGLC010000023.1 GCF_028293085.1 Sphingomonas bacterium | reverse complement strand
CAATCGCGGCCGTCGCGACGATCGCAAGGGCGGCAAGGACGAGCCGCAGGGCGAAGAGCTGATCGAAAAGCTCGTTCACATCAACCGCGTCTCGAAGACGGTCAAGGGCGGCAAGCGCTTCGGCTTCGCAGCGCTCGTCGTCGTGGGCGACGTCAAGGGCCGCGTCGGCTTCGGTCATGGCAAGGCACGCGAAGTGCCGGAAGCCATTTCCAAGGCGACCGCCGCTGCCAAGAAGGCAATGGTTCGCGTTCCGCTTCGTGAAGGTCGTACGCTGCACCATGACGGCAACGGACATTTCGGCGCAGGCCGCGTGACCGTCCGTTCGGCGCCGCAGGGCACCGGCATCATCGCAGGCGGCCCGATGCGCGCCGTCTTCGAGAGCCTGGGCGTTGCCGACGTCGTGACCAAGTCGGTCGGCACGTCGAACCCGTACAACATGATCCGGGCGACCTTCGAGGCGCTGACCGCGCAGGTTTCGCCCAAGTCCGTCGCGCAGCGCCGCGGCAAGAAGATCGCCGACCTGCTCGGCCGTGGCGGCTCGCAAGCTGCCGAGGCCGATGCCGCAGCGATCGCGGAGTAAGACAGATGGCGAAGAAGAATGCAGCCACCGGCGGCACGATCAAGGTGACCCAGACGGGTTCGCCGATCCGCCGCGAGAAGGATCAGCGCGCGACGCTGATCGGTCTCGGCCTCAACAAGATGCACAAGACGCGCGAGTTGCAGGATTCCCCCGAGGTTCGGGGCATGATCCGCAAGGTCGCACACATGGTATCGGTCGAGGGTTGACCCCTTGGCCTTCTCCCGCCGGGCGGGGGAGGGCATCTCATCAGCGCGACAAAAGCGAAAGCGAGTGCACGACATGAAATTGAACGAAATCCGCGACAATCCGGGCGCGCGTAAATCCCGGATGCGCGTCGGACGCGGCATCGGCTCCGGCAAGGGCAAGACCGGCGGACGCGGCATCAAGGGCCAGAAGAGCCGTGAGGGCGTTTCCATCGCCGGCTTCGAAGGCGGCCAGATGCCGCTGCACATGCGGTTGCCGAAGCGCGGCTTCAACAACATCTTCGCCAAGGATTATGCCGAGGTGAATCTCGGCGCGATCCAGAAGGCGATCGACGCCGGCAAGATCGAAGCCGGCGCGACGCTCGATCACGATGCGCTGAAGGCCGCGGGCCTGGCCCGTGGCGGCAAGGACGGCGTTCGTCTGCTCGGCAAGGGCACGATCACCGCGAAGCTGAGCTTCACCGTCGCCGGCGCGTCCAAGGGCGCGATCGAGGCGGTCGAGAAGGCCGGCGGCAAGGTCGACGTGCTCGTCCTCGTGCCTGCCGCCGAGAAGGCCAAGGCCAAGAAGGGCGTGGCCCGTCTCGAGCGCATCGCGCACAAGGCTTCGTTCAAGGCGTAATTCGCTGCGGCTCCCGGTGAAAGCCGGGTGCCGCATCGGGCTTTTCGACCCGTTCCGCGGCCTTCGTCGTGGAACAAGTCGTCAAAGCCCTTAGACAAGCCCGATCGGGCCCCTATATGAGCGGCGGGGCGGTCAAACGTTTCCCGCCGCTTTTGTTTCCAGGACGATCACACTTATGGCATCCGCAGCCGACTCGATGGCCTCCGGCATCAGCCTGTCGAAATTCTCGCAGGCGACAGATCTCAAGAAGCGCCTGTGGTTCACGATCGGGGCCCTGATCGTTTTCCGCATGCTGAGCTATGTGCCGCTGCCGGGTATCGATCCGACCGCGCTGCAGCTGCTGTCGGACCAGACCTCGGGCGGCGTGCTCGATTTCTTCAATGCTTTTTCGGGCGGTTCGCTCAAGCGGATGAGCCTGATCGCGCTGGGCGTCATGCCCTATATCACCGCCTCGATCGTGGTGCAGCTCGCGACCTCGCTGTCGCCGACGCTCGCGGCGATCAAGAAGGAAGGCGAGAGCGGCCGCAAGCGGCTGAACCAGTATACCCGCTACGGCACCGTCGGGCTTACCGCGGTGCAGGGCTATTTCATCGCCATCGGCCTCGAGCAACTGGGCGCCAATGCCGGCGCGCAGGCCGTGATCGATCCGGGCATGTTGTTCCGCGTCGGCGCGGTGATCAGCCTGGTCGGCGGCACGATGTTCCTGATGTGGGTCGGCGAGCAGATCACCAGTCGCGGCATCGGCAACGGCATGTCGCTGATCATCATGGCGGGCATCGTGGCGAACCTGCCGACGACGCTCTACAATCTGGTCGAGGGCGGCCGGTCGGGCTCGCTTGATCCGGTGCGTTTCATCGGCATCGTCATCGCGGTGATCCTGCTCGTCCTGTTCATCTGCTTCATGGAGCGCGCGCAACGCCGCATCCTGATTCAGTATCCGAAGCGACAGACGCAGCGCGGGATGCAGGCCGATCGCAGCCATCTGCCGCTGAAGCTCAACACCGCGGGCGTGATCCCGCCGATCTTCGCCTCGTCGCTGCTGCTGATGCCGCTGACCATCGCCCAGTTCGCCGGCAATCGCGTCGCCGGCGAGAGCACCTGGGGCGACATCCTCATCACCATCACGACAGCGCTGCAGCACGGCGCGCCGCTCTACATGCTGATGTACGCGGCCGGCAT
>NZ_JAQGLC010000002.1 GCF_028293085.1 Sphingomonas bacterium | reverse complement strand
ATGCCCTTGCAGGCGACGCTCCGCACCCGGCGGACCGTCGGGATTCGCGCCGCTACTCCTTCCGCAGCGCCTCGTTCAAGGTCCGCGCCTCCACCCGGGATTGCGACATCCGGCTGAAGGACCTGTCCTGCACCGGCGCATCGGGCCTGATGTGCGAGCCGGTCGGGATCGGCGAGCATGTCGTGGTCGAGTTCGATGCGAAGCATCAGGTCGAGGCCGAAGTCTGCTGGGTCCGCCGCTTCCTGGTCGGGCTGCGCTTCACCAACCAGCTGCGCCCCGGTTTCGTCGAGCGGATCCGCGAGCGCGACGGATCGCACGGCCTGGCGCCGCTCGAATGGCCGGGCGCCGCCTCGGCCTGATCCCCCGGCGGCGGCCCGCGGCCGCCCCTCTTTCCTCCACGCAAGACGCTTGATACCTTGCCCCGACGTTTTCCAGGGGGGGCAAGCGACATGGCGACTATAATGGACGGCACGGCCGACCGCGAGGGGGACGGCGCACACGCCGCGCCGATCGACCGCGAGCGGCGATTCTTCCTGATCATGGCGATCGCCATCGCCGCCACGGTGGTGAGCGGGTTCAGCCTGCAATTCGCCATGGGGCGATCGAGCCTTGCCGCGCCGTGGTGGGTGCATCTGCACGGCGTGACCTTCATGGGCTGGATCGGCATCTACCTGACGCAGAACGTGCTCGTCTGGCGCGGGCAGGTGGCGCAGCACCGCCGGCTCGGCCGGTTCGCCGCCGGCTATGTCGGCTGGATGGTGCTGGTCGGCCTGAGCGTGAACACCTTGGCCGCGATCCACCACCGCATCCCGCCTTTCTTCGAGACGAACGTGTTCCTGGTGATGGACTGGCTGACCGTCTTGGTGTTCGCCGGGCTGACCTGGGCGGGCGTGCGCAACCGCAACCGGACCGACTGGCACCGCCGGCTGATGCTGTGCGGCGCGATCCAGGTGATGACGCCGGGCGTCGGCCGCCTGTTGCCCCTGCCCTTCATGGGGACGTGGATCCTGTGGAGCATCTGGGCGGTGATGGCCGTCTATGTCGCGGTGGCGATGACCTATGATCTGGTCACGCGCGGCAAGGTGCATCCGGCCTATCTCTGGGGCTTCGGCGCGATCACGCTCTCGGTCGCGCTGATGCGGCCGCTGGCTTTCAGCCCGCCGATGCTGGCGCTGACCGCCGCGCTCACCGGGTAGGATACGCCCCGCCGGTACAGGCTGGAACGGACCCTGACAGGCCCGGGAAACTACCGATACATCCACTATGGTTCGATTAACCGTGTGCCTGCTAGGCCCGGCCCTATGTACACGCGTAGCGAAGATCGTCGGGTGCGCGCGCGCGCGGCCGTTCCCCCGCGGGCACCGCAGCAGCGGTCCCCACTGCCCGATATGGTCTATCGCGAGCTGGTCGGCATGTTGTTCAGCATGACCCTGCCGGTCGTCGCCCTGGGAATCGTGGTCACCGGCGTGGGCGTGCTGCTCGTGTGGCAATGGCATGATCCGGCGGTGACCGTGCTGACTGCGGGCGCCGCGATCGTCACCGCGGCGCGGCTGTTCACGCTCCTTGGCTATCGGCGGGCGGGCCCGGCGACGATGGACATAAGGACGATCCGCACATGGGAACGGCGTTATGCGATCGGCAATTATGCCTTTGCGGTGCTGCTCGGCCTGCTCAACGTCCGCATGCTGATGTTCCATCATCCGATCGTGCACATGATCATGGTCAGCCTGATCTTCGTGTTCGGGGCGGGCGTGGTCTCGCGCATCGCGATCCGGCCGGTGATCTGCGTGACCAGCCTGTTGCTGGCGGTCGTGCCGACGGCGGTGGCGCTGGGCCAGCATGCCTTCACGCACAGCAACAGCCCGCTGCACGCCGAGCTGTTCGCGGTCGAGGCGCTGCTGGTCGCGGTCACCACAATCCTCAGCCTGCAGAGCGTCAGCCATCTCTACCGATCGATGGTGCAGCATCTCACCGCGAAGCATGATCTGTCGCTGCTGGCGCGGAGCGATGCGCTGACCGGCCTGCCCAACCGGCTGTTGCTGCGCGAGCGCTTCCAGGCGGCTGCCGCGATCGTCGCGCAGGGGGGAGGCCGGGGCGGGGCCCGGCTGGCGCTGCACTGCCTCGATCTCGACGGGTTCAAGGCCGTCAACGACGTGCACGGCCACCCCGCGGGGGACGCGGTGCTGCGCGAGGTGGCGCGGCGGCTGACGGCGGCGGTGCGCGCCGGCGATACCGTCGCGCGGCTGGGCGGCGACGAATTCGTCGTGGTGCAGGCGGGCCTCGATCATGCGAGCGAGGCGGAGCTGCTCGCCCGCCGGATCATCAAGCAGCTGAGCCAGCCCTATGCGATCGACGGCAAGAGCATCACGATCTGCGCCAGCATCGGCATCGCCCTGGCGCCGGACATGGGGCTCGATCTGGAACATCTGATCGGCTGCGCCGACCGGGCGCTGTACCAGGCCAAGCAGGCCGGCAAGGGCCAGTTGCGGTTCGGCGGCGCGGCGGAGCCGGCGGCGTTGCGGGACGTGGCGGCTTAGGGTTTGGGGCTTTGCTCCCCCAGCCTGGCTGGGGTTGGTGGCCGAGTAAAGCGAAGAACAGGCGCGCGCGGAGGCGGCCGGCCGGGCAGACGCCGAGTTGGAGTGTGCGGCGAGCTGCGCGCGCGTGGCAAGTATTCCGCGAATTATGTCATGCCTTTGGGAAAAACTTTTTTTCGCGGCGTTTCTTGCGGCTTCGCGAGAATTATTGAGGGCGCGCACCTTCATGCCGCTCCCATGCTATCGCGATAGGCGTGGCGTCCGCCGATCGTTCTCTGGCGGCATTTGACGATTATTCGAATAATTATGTCAGTGGCATCGGATTTTCTTGTCCGATGCTTTGAGGCTGGAAATCTGTGCGTCACCGTCGCCACTCCCGATCGAGCGCCTTGATGGCGCTCCGGGGTATTTCAGCAGGTTTTGGCAGTCGGGTGAATCAAGCCGGAACCTAGGCGGAGAAGTCCGCCAGATATTCGGAGGCGGGGGTTACGCCGGTGAGCAGCAGGTGTTCGCGCGCCCTGGTGCAGGCGACGTAGAGCAAGCGGCGCTCCGTCTCGTAGATATCGTCGAGCTCCGCCTCGTCGGCCGCATCGGCGACACGCTCGTCCAGCGGCAGCACGCCTTCATCGCAGGCCATCACGACGACCGCCCTGAATTCGAGGCCCTTGGCCAGACTCATCGGGACGGTGGTCATCCGGTCGGCGCCGTCCAGGCCGGTGATCGCCGCGCGGGCGCGGTCGACAAGCTCCGAAGTGCGGACGAAGAGGCCGATCTCATGCGCCGCGATGTCGTCGGCCAGCCAGGCGGAAACCGTGTCGCGAACGCTGGCGGCCTCTTCCTCGGCGGAGGCAAAGGTCCGAACCTCGGGTGGCGGGCCATCGAAGACCGAGACGATGCCGCGCCGTTCGTCCTCGGTGCCGTCGACATCGCGCAGGACCGCCGGCAACAGCCGGTCGGCGGCGCGGCGAATCTGCTGCGACGTGCGGTAGCAGACCTTGAGCGTGTGCGATCGGCCGCGGACATCGACGCCGAGCCCGGCCCAGGAATAGGGGTGCTGGAAGATGCGCTGGCCCATGTCGCCCGAGAGGAACAGGGCATCGGGCGCGTCCGGCGCGAGCGCGGCGAAGAAGCGCAGTTCGGCGGGGGCGAGATCCTGCGCCTCGTCGAGAATGATGTGATCGAAGGGCTTGGCCGGCTTGCCGGCCAGGGTCGCCGCGAGGTTGGCGAAGACATCGGCCCAGGTCGTGTAGCGTTCCGCCGCCAGTGCTTCGCGCACGGCGGCAAAGACCGGCCAGAGCCTCTCGCGCTGGTTGGGGCCAAGGCGACTCTTGCGGCCCATGCGCTGGACGGTGGCGTACGCCTCGGGTGACTCGATTCCCCAGGCATCAATGACATTGGTCCATTCGGAGAGCAGGAAGCGTTCGGAGAAACCCTTGAGCCCGGTTGCGGCTGCGGCTTCGCGGAGGCGTTCGCGCAACAGCGAGTCGGAGGCGATGCGCGGCCGGACGCCATATTCCAACTGGAACATCTGATCGGCGATGCCGCGAAACGAGGCGGTGGTGATGCGCGGGACGATGCCGCCGGTTTCGGGCGCGAGGACGAGCAGTTTTTTCGCCATCGCGTCGGCAAGCGGTTGGGAGAAGGTGGCCAGCAGAATCCGCGCGTCTGGATTTTCGCGGGCGA
>NZ_JAQGLC010000001.1 GCF_028293085.1 Sphingomonas bacterium | reverse complement strand
GCCGGCGATGACGACCATCCCTCGACCGTCACCTTTTTCGAGCAACGGCTGCTATGGGCGCGCACCAACAATCATCCGAACGCGATCTATGGTTCGCGCTCGGGCAGTTTCGAGAACATGGATATCTCGCGCCCGATCAAGGCGTCCGATTCCTTCTCGTTCGCGCTGGTTGCCGGCCGGGTCAATGCGGTCAACCAGCTCGTCTCGATGAACAATCTGCTGGCGCTGACATCGGACAATATCTTCAAGATCGAAGGCGGGCAGGCCGGCTATATCTCGGCCACCGATTTCACGGTCAGGCGCCAGAACGGGCGGGGATCGTCGCGGCTCAACCCATTGGTGATCGACAGCGTGTGTTTCTACCAGACCAGCGTCGGCAACGGGGTGCGCACGCTCGGCTATCAGTTCCAGACCGACAGCATCGATTCGAACGACGTGACGATCTTTTCGCCGCATCTGTTCCGCGGCTTCAACATCGTGTCCTGGGCCTATGCGCAGGAGCCGCGCTCGCTGGTATGGGCGGTGCGCGACGACGGCAAATTGCTGTGCTTCACCTGGGAGCAGGAGCAGCAGGTATGGGGCTGGACGATCTGCGAGACGGACGGGCTGGTCGAGAGCGTGTGCGTGATCTCGGAAGGAACCGAGGACCGGCTGTACCTGACGGTGCGGCGCGGGGAGAAATTGCTGATCGAGCGCATGGCCGCGACGCGCTGGAATGCGGTGGAGGATTGCTGCTTCCTCGATAGCGCGGTGACGTTCCTGTTCGAGACGCCCTCGACCATGCTGCGCAATCTCGACCATCTCGAAGGCATGACCGTGTCCGCGCTGGCCGATGGCGGGGTGGTGGCGGGCCTTGTCGTCGCGAACGGCATCGTCACCTTGCCCGAACCCGCCACCAAGGTGACGGTGGGATTGCCCTATAGCGCGACGATCGAGACGTTGCCGCTGGCGTATCAGGGCCAGGCGGGCTGGACGATCGCGAAACCGCAGACCCAGGCCAAGGCGGTGATCCGGCTGATCGACAGCCGGGCCGTGAAGGCCGGGCCGACGGACGCCACGCTCGAACCGCTCCGTTCCCGCATCAACGAATTGCCGGGGCAGCCGCCGTCGCTGATGACCGGCCTGTACGAAACCTATCTGCGCGCCGACCTCAATGGCGGCGCGCGCATGGTGGTGCGATCGGACGATCCGCTGCCGATGACCGTGAGTGCGATCTATCTCGATCCGTCGATCTCCGAATAAGCCGGCCTTGGCGGACCGGATCGCGCTGGCCCCGGCATCGCCGGCGCATGTCGGCCCGATCGCCGCGCGCATGCGCGCGGCCGATGTGATGGAATGCGCAGCGATGGGCCATTCGCCCAGGCTGGCGCTCCGGACCGGGCTGCTATCCTCCTCCTTGTGCCTGACCGCGATCGTCGACGGCCGGCCCGAGGCGATGTTCGGCCTGGTGGTGACGAATGCGCTGTGCGGCGAGGGCTCGCCCTGGATGCTCGGCACCGATGCGATCTATCGCCACCCGCGCGCGATGCTGCGCTGGGCCCCCGGAATCCTCGCCGCCATGTTCGATTCGACCCCGACGCTGGATAATCTGGTGGCAGCGGGAAACCACCGCGCGATCCGCTATCTGGGGCGGATCGGCTTCACCATCGCCAAGGAGGTGATCATGATCGCCGGAACCCCGTTCGTCCGTTTTTCGCAGGAGCGCCGCTGATGTGCGATCCGGTTTCGCTGGCGGTCGCCTCGACCGTCGTATCGACCGTCGGTGCCGTCACCTCCGGTATCGGCCAGGCCCAGCAATATCGCTATCAGGCCCGGATTGCCGACCAGAATGCGACGCTGGCGAACGACCAGGCGCGCGACAGCATCGCCACGACCAATCTGGAGGCGCAACGCCGCTACCGCGACCTCGCCCAGACCAGCGGCGCGCAGATGGCGGCGAACGGCGTGGACCTGAATTTCGGATCCCCCGTCGCGATCCGGAAGGATGGCGCCGCGATCGGCGCCGAGGACCTGGCGCAGATCTACAAAAGCGGGAACGAGCGCACGCGCGGTTTCGACATCAGCGCCTTCAACTATCGATCCGACGCCGCGGCAAACCGCGCCCAGGCGAGCGGGGCGTTGATGAAGGGCATCTTCAACGGCCTCTCGACGGCGCTCGGCGGCGCGTCACAGGCGGTCGGGATGAAGCCGTCATTCGGCGGCGGTGCTCCGGACGGAACAGTTTCGAGCAACAAGGTCGGCAGCGGCGCGCGCGCGCATTGACCGTGAGTTGTCTGGATATGTTGCGTTGCCCGGCGCGCCCATCTATCAACGCTCGAAGTCGCGCCAGGGACGGCCGCGATATGCAGGCGGGACAGGCGTGATCGGGAATGCTCTCCGCACGAACCATGTCGGCTTCACCGTCGATGACCTGGATCGGCCGATCGCGATGTTCGCCGAATTGTTCGGTTACACGCTCACCTCGCGCGGCGGCCGCAATGCGCGGGGCGTGGCGCGGCTGACCGGCGTCGCCGATGCCGACATCCTCGTCGCCCATCTGCACCATCCCGATCTGATCGGGATCGAGCTGATCGCCTATCACCGGCCCGAGGACAGGGGCCGGATCGGGGGGCGCCCGTGCGATACCGGCTATACCCATCTCACCTTCGACGTCCGCGATATCGAGGCGCTGGTCGCGGAGGCGGCCGCGCACGGACTTGTGCCCGTCGGGGAGATTGTGGGCAGGCGCGGCGCGGGCGCTCGCGTCGTCTATCTGCGCGATCCCGACGGCATCAATATCGAGCTGATCGAACCCGGCGACGCCGCACCGTGACCGTCCTGCCGAGCGTCGCGTAAGCATTTGGTAATTTTGTGGAAAGATATAACTAGACCAGCGCCTTGCGGTCCGGGCAGCACATAGCATACTCGCCTGAATTATTGATCTGTGTTAATCACTTGGCCAGCGTCCGCCATGGAAGGGGGTGCGAGAGCTTGCAACAACCAACGGAGGCGCACCGGGCGAGCGGCGCGTCCACGGCACAGAAAATCGTTTTCGGCCTCATCGCGGCCGCCATATTGGTCAGCGGCATACCCTTTGCCGGATGGGTATTCGACGCGCCCTCGCTCAAGAGCTTCGGCGTCAGCGGATATCCGATGTGGCCGTTGTCGGCGGCGGGCTATCTTTTCCTCGCCGCCGGATTCCTCGCCTCGATCGCCCGACACCGCGCGGCGCCCTGGTTGCTCGCGATTCCCCTGCTCATCGCCTTGTGCGTCCTGGTGGAGAATGTGGCCGACATCTCTCCGGGCATCGACCGGTTGCTGTTCGGCGATCAGGTCGGCCGGTTTGTTGCCGAACACCCGGGACGGCCGGTCGCGAACTCGGTTGCGACCTATGGTTTTCTCGGCCTGGCGCTGCTCGTTGCGGATCGCCGTCATCAGGCGTCGGCGGAGCTGGCGAACCTGCTGGCGTCGGCCGCCTTCTGCTTCGGGCTGGCCTCCGCGCTTCTCCTGCTGTTCATCGCGCCCGGGCACGAGGCGGCGCTCAGGATCTTCGTCGCCCCGCTGCCGGGCAGCCTGATCACCGTTGCGCTGGCGACCGCATTCCTGTTGTGGCGAAGCGAGGCGGGATGGGCATTGCTGCTCACCAATCGCACCCGCGGACCGGCATTCTGGCTGATGTTGCCGCTGATCATCGCGCTGCCGATCCTGCCGACGCTGATCGCCCGCTGGGGCATGCGCGCCGGCCCGGTGGCGGCGCCCGAGACCGAATTGCTGGCCGTGCTCGCCAACGTTGCGATCATCGGCTTCCTGCTATGGCTCTCGGTCGATCGCTTCAGGCGCCAGCAGACGGCGCTGCAGGACGTTACGCTGGCGCTCGATGTCGCCGCGATCACGCTGACCCGTCCCGATGGCGAGATCACCTATTGGTCGCGCGGCTGCGAACAGCTGTACGGCTGGTCCGCCGTCGAGGCGATCGGCCGCAAGAAATATGAGCTGCTCCATTCGCGCTACGGCGAAGGCGGCCCCGGCGAGCCGCCCTATCCGACCGGATCCGCCGAGCGCGAACTGGTGGAGCGCCGCCGCGACGGCACCGAAATTTCGGTGCTGGAGGCGACCCAGGTCCATGAGCGTCCGGACCGCGAGCCGCTGTTCGTGCTCAAGATGCTCGACATCTCGGAGCGCGTCCGCACCGAAAGCGCGCTCCGGCTGAGCGAGGCGCGGCTGGCCGCGGCCGCGGATACGCACAAGATCAGCATATCGCATTGGGAGGTCGCCAGCGGTCGGCTCGAACTGTCGCCGGGTTCGGAGCAACGACTGGGGTTTCCGCCCGGCAGCCTGTCGACCTTCGAGCAATGGCGCGCGGCGGTCGATCCGGAGGACATCGACCATGTGATGGCCGTGCTCGCCCGTGCCGCCGCCGAGAAGCAGGAGCATATCGCCTATAGCTATCGCTTCCACCAGCCGAACGGACTGGTGCGGACGATCGAGGGATCCTCGCGGTGCAGCTATGACGAGACGGGCACGCTGACGACGGTCGTCGGCACGCATGTCGATGTGACCGAGCGCAACGAGCGCGAGACCGCTTTGCAGCTACGGTCGATCGTCGACACCATTCCCGACGCCACCATCGTGATCGATTCCGCCGGCTCGATCCGCAGCTTCAGCGCTGCCGCCGAGCGGATGTTCGGCGTCGACAGCGCGGCAGCGATCGGCCGCAACGTCACCTTCCTGATGCCGGATGGGATTGCCGCCGGACATGACGAATCGATCGCGCGCTATCTGGTGACCGGCGAGCGTCACGTGATCGGCACCATGCGCGAGCTGACCGCACGGCGCGCCGACGGATCGCCATTCCCGATCGAGCTGAATTTGGGCGAAGCCCTGCTCGGCGAGGAGCGCATCTTTACCGCCGTCATTCGCGACGTGTCCGATCGGCTGGCGGCCGAACAGCGGATGAGCGACCTCAATTCGGACCTCGCCCATATTTCCCGCCAGAATGCGATGAGCGAGCTCGCCGCCGATCTGGCGCACGAATTGAACCAGCCGCTGAGTGCCACCGCCAACTTCCTCGCCACGGCGCGCATGCTGATCGAGAAGGGCGAAAGCGGCGGGCGCGTCGCCGACCTGTTGCGCATGGGCGAGGAGCAGACGCTGCGCTCGGGCGAGATCATCCGTCGGCTGCGCGCTTTCCTGACCAAGCGCGACGGCGAGATGCAGGTGGAATCGCTTGAGCTGGTCGTCCGCGAGGCGGTCGATCTCGTCCTGTTCGGCACGACGAAGCTGGATATCCGGCTGACCTATCGGCTCGACCCTTCCGCCGACACGATCTTCGCCGATCGCATCCAGGTGCAGCAAGTGCTGGTCAACCTGCTGCGCAATGCCGTGGACGCGTTGCGCAGCCGAGACGGCACCAGGCAGATCGTCATCGCCTCGCGCGCCACGGACGACGATTTCGTCGAAATATCGGTGAGCGACAACGGGCCCGGCCTTCCCGACGCGTTGCGGGACCAGCTTTATTCGCGCTTCGCCACGACCAAGGCGGGCGGCGCGATGGGCATCGGGCTGTCGATCTCGCGGCGGATCGTCGAGGCGCATGGCGGAACGCTCGTCGCCGCGAACCGGCCGGAAGGGGGCGCCGTCTTCCGCTTCACGGTGCCGGCGATCGGCGAGCTGGACGAGTAGCCGACGCCTTCAACTATCGTTTCGAAGTGACGGCGCACTGCGCCAAGGGCAGCGCGGCACAGACGCAAGGCATCTTCAAGGGCCTGTCGACCGCGCCGGGCGGAGCATCCCGGGTCGCCGGCATGAAGAGCGGGTAACAGACCGAAAGATCACGCACCGACCTCGCGGAAAAGCGATCAGCGTTGATGATATAGCGGGTGGCCCGGAATGGCGGTCTTTGTCCGGGCAAAGGCGTCGCCATGGAGATTCGCGAAATACAGCGTCCTGAAATCAGGGCCGCCAAAGGCGCAGTTGGTCGGGTTCATTAGCTTCGTTCCGGCGGGATCGTCGAGATAGGTGGTCCAGCGACCGTCGGTGGTTACCTTCAGGACGCGGTTGAACGGCTGACGGCCGTCTGCTCGCATGACCAGCGGGAGTGTGACGAAGAGATTGGCGTCGCGGTCAAATGCCATGCCGTCGGGCACCGCGGGAAAGTCGGCGGCGTAGATTTCAGGTCTGCCGAAGGTCCCGTCCTTCCTGATCGCGATGCGAAGGCAATTGCGGCGCGCGCTTTCGAGGACATAGACTGCCTCCTCCCTCGGGTCGATTGCGGTCCCGTTCGCGAGATAGATGCCGGTCGCGACCACGTCCGATTT
>NZ_JAQGLC010000328.1 GCF_028293085.1 Sphingomonas bacterium | reverse complement strand
GAAGCTCGGCGCGGAGCTGCGCGAAATCGCGCTCCACGCCGCCGTTGCGGCCGATCAGCACATGGTCGGCGCCGCGCACCCCCGATTCGGGGAGCAACTCGCGCGCGAGAGCACGCAGCCGGCGCTTCATCCGATTGCGTATAACGGCGTTGCCGATCTTCTTGGTGACGGTATAGCCGATCCGCATCAGGGGATCGCCATCCTCGCGGTTGCGCACGAGCAGGACGAAGCCCGGCATCGGCGCCCGCTTTCCCGCATTCGCCGCGAGAAAATCGCGGCGGACGCGAAGGCCAATAATTTCGCCCCGCCGGGCGAGGGTGGTTACGCCGACAGCTTCTTGCGGCCGCGATTGCGGCGAGCGCGAATCACGTTGCGGCCGCCCGGAGTCGCCATCCGCGACCGGAAACCGTGCCGGCGCGCGCGCACCAGATTGCTCGGCTGAAAGGTCCGCTTCATCGTTCATTCCCTGGTCGTCTGAATAGAAAAGGGCCGCCACGCGGACGGCCTCGTAGCGAGCGCCCTTAGGCAAAGCGACCGCGCAAGTCAACGCGATTGCTCTTCCTTCAGCCGTGCGCGGCGCCGCGCGGCGCTCGCCCGGCGCAGGCCGATATCGGCATAATGACCGAGTTTCGGCCAGCGCCGCTTGGTATGGACGAAGTGCCGCTTCGCCCAGTGCGAATTCTGCAGCATCAGCGCAAGCCCGCGGCGAAGACGAACACGCCGCCCGGCCCGGGGATCACCCCTACAAAGGGCGTGGCGATCACGAGGAGCACGCCCAGCCAGAACAGGCCGAAGCGAAGCATGGGATGGCGTGTCGAGCGCATGGTAAGCGATGTGGGTACGGTGTGTTGGTTTGACAAGACACTGCTCCGAATGGCGCGACCGGTTCCTTCCCGGACAAAATTGCTTATGAACAACGCTCTTCGGGGGGAGTTGGCGCAAATGGTCGCGAGCGTATCGACGGTGGCGTATCTCGGGCTCGAGGCGCGTGCGGTCGAGGTGCAGGTGCAGCTCATCCCCGGGCTCCCGGCGTTCAACGTGGTCGGGCTCGGCGACAAGGCGGTGGCGGAGAGCCGCGAGCGGGTGCGCGGCGCGATCGCGGCAATGGGCCTGTCGCTGCCGCCCAAGCGCATCGTGGTGAACCTGTCGCCGGCCGATCTGCCCAAGGAAGGGTCGCATTTCGACCTGCCGATCGCGCTGGCTTTGCTCGGCGCGATGGGCGTGGTCGATGCCGAGACGCTGGCCGATTATGTCGTGGTCGGCGAGCTCGGGCTCGATGCGCGGATCGCGTCGTCGCCCGGCGTGCTGCTCGCCGCGCTGCATGCCTCGGAGATCGGCAAGGGGCTGGTCTGCCCCGCCGCGCAAGGGCCCGAGGCGGCCTGGGCGAGCGACGTCCAGGTGCTCGCCGCGCCCGACATCCTGGCGCTGCTCAACCATTTCAAGGGGCACGGCCTGCTCTCCCCGCCCGAGCCGGGCGACGTGGAGGAGCCCGGCTTCGGGCCCGACTTGGCGCAGGTGAAGGGGCAGGAGACCGCCAAGCGCGCGCTCGAGATCGCGGCGGCGGGCGGGCATAATATGGTGATGGTCGGCCCGCCGGGTGCGGGCAAGTCGCTGATGGCGTCCTGCCTTCCCGGCATCCTCCCGCCGCTCGATGCCGCCGAGGCGCTGGAGGTGTCGATGGTCGCAAGCGTCGCGGGCACGCTCAGCGGCGGCCGGCTGACCCGCACGCGGCCCTATCGCGCGCCGCATCATTCGGCCTCGATGGCGGCCCTGGTCGGTGGCGGGCTGAAGGTGAAGCCGGGCGAGGTCAGCCTCGCGCATCTCGGCGTGCTGTTCCTCGACGAACTGCCGGAATTCCAGCGCGCCGTGCTGGATTCACTCCGCCAGCCGCTGGAGACCGGCACGGTCAGCGTGGCGCGGGCCAATGCGCATGTGACCTTTCCCGCGCGCGTCCAGCTCATTGCCGCGATGAACCCGTGCCGCTGCGGGCATCTGGGGGATGCCGCGCTCGCCTGCTCGCGCGCGCCGCGCTGCGCCGCGGACTACCAGACCAAGGTCTCGGGCCCGCTGCTCGACCGCATCGACCTGCATGTCGAGGTCCAGGCGGTGAGCGCCGCCGACCTCGTCCTGCCGCCGGCGGCGGAGGGCTCGGCCGAGGTGGCGGCCCGCGTCGCGGCGGCGCGCCGCGTTCAGGCCGCGCGCTATGCCGACCATCCGATCCGTACCAATGCCGAGGTCGACGGCGTGCTGCTCGAAGCGGTCGCCACGCCCGACGAGCCGGGCCGCAAGCTGCTCGCCCAGGCCTCCGAGGCGATGCGGCTGTCGGCGCGGGGCTATACCCGCATCCTGCGCGTCGCGCGCACGATCGCCGATCTGGCGGGCAGCGAGGGAGTCGGGCGAATCCATGTGGCCGAAGCGTTGAGTTATCGCCGCCAGGCGCCGCGTAACTGAGGTTAAAGGCGTCACATCGGCATGCCGGTGCGCGCGGCGAGGGACGCGATGGCCCCCGAATGAGCCCGTTTTGAAGTATTCGTGGCGGGAAATGGGGAAAACCGACCAGTCAAATCGGGAATGTGCGAGTCGGTTAACGGTGTCGCGTCGGGGGACGTTTACTTTCGCACATTCCGCGGCTGGAATCGCCGGCACAGAGCGCCGGGCAGAGCATGATAGGCCGGCGCGGCGGTGGGTTGAATCAAGGGCGGCGGGGCGTGTTCGGGAGGGGCATTCGTTCAACCAGGCAGGGCAATTGGCGTATTTCGTAACCCGCTACCGCAATTCAAAATTTCACTTGTCGATTCTTATACCCGTCACTGAGAGCATATTTTCTCCGCCGCATGCATTTTGGGTCGATAATGCGCTGCCCGCGGGGTCGTTGATGGCGAAGTCGCCATAGTTAATCTTTGTTCCAGATACCAAAACCCTCTTACCGCGAATGTGATGTTCCCGGTCGTAGGATCGCACATTCTTTGTCATGAACGCGCTGACGCAGTGGTTGCGATTTTCCGGCAAACTGCCGGAGAGGACCTGATAATTCTCAAGGATCAGTTCTCTGCCGGGCTGGGCCACAGCGCTGATGATAACCGACTCCTCTTTGGTATCACCTGCGATTGCCGGGCCGGCAATCAAAAGTGCCCACGGCACTGTCATCATTTTGGATATCGCCTTCCCGACCTCGGTTTTTGAACATGCCTGCGCGTGGGTGCCGCGTAACGGTGATGCGTGCAACAACCCCTTTTGCCCGGCTCAACTGCGCAGATGTGCCCAGGTCTGAAAAGGGGAGAAAGGGTTATTGCAGGCGCCGCCGTAATTCCCGCTCAGTTGCAGTCGCCGATCCGCTTGGCGTCGACCGTCTGCCGGATCGTCATGCCGAAGACGCTCATCTCGGACTGGACGTTGTAGCTCTCGCGATCGTAGCGGCCGGAGATCCGGGTCGGCACTTCGCGGATATCGTCCATGCCCGGGCAGATCAGCACGCCGTTGATGTTGCCGCCGGCGACGTTCCACACGTCGCGCTTGCACGCCCGGCCCGATCCCAGGAACAACTCGGGCGTGGGGGCGATGGTGTCCTTGAGCTCGAGGCAGCGGGTGCTCGTCTGCGGCGGTTCGGTCCGCGCCGGGGCGCCGCCCGGTGGCCCGGTCAGGCTTGCGGTGACTTCCCATTTGCCCGGCGCGAGCGGCGCGCCGGCGAGGAGCTCCGCCTGCGGATCGTTGGCGCCGCCGGTGGTTTTGGCGGAGGTGCCCGACGGGTTGCACGCGGCGAGGGCCAGTAGCGGCAGCGAGAGCAGCAGGCGTGACATGGCGATCTCCTCTGCCGGATTGGCAGGGGAGCGGTAGGTGGGGTGGCTTGAGATTTGGTTATGGTTTGCCTTGGCGGGGAGATTGTCGAATGATGGCAATCATTGTGAGGGGTACCCCGAGGGTGGGGCGCGGATATCAAGCTTATCTACATCACGCAGTTAAGTGGACTATTACAGGAAATATAATAAATCTAGGCCGGAGTTTTAGCGTGGGGAATTAGTGAGTTCAATGGACCTCGTCATGGCAATCGCAGTGCGTCTCCACACAGGCTTTTCAGGAGACGCCGAATATCTTGTGTAAGTGGTGAGAAATATCTTGTTATCGATCTTACAGAAAAAATATTCGTAGGTTTGATATATATTGTCCGCAAACGTATCACGAGAGACTATGTGTTGAATGACGCGGCATCCGTGGGCTGAATTGCCATTTTTGATGTCCGGTAGCAAAAATGCTCTGGTTTGATCATTATGTGATATGTATTGTTGAAGGTCTGCGTTAATTCCGATATCAATCTTTCGCACCATAATGGAAGATTCGCCGATCCCTATAATCGCTCCTTCGGCTTTTTGCTTGGCGGAGATTATCAATAGATCCCTGTCTTTCGCCACAACAAGCCAGTTATTCGGATATTTGACGCGAAATCCGGCTTCGTTTGTGTGCGTTAACCAGCGCGTGGCCTGATCACCTGCGCCTGCGATAACAAGTATGCCCGCCGCAAAAACTCCAAAAAGGTTCATCGCTGGCATCCTCAATTAGCGTCGCGCGGCACACAGGGCTCGCCAGATTATTGGTTGTACACCGTGATTCAATTAAGTGAACCGCCACCGTTATTGCGCCATAATTGCCTTAGAACTCCAACAGTGCGCTCGGAGCTGTCGATTCTCCTTCATCTTCGACGGAATACATTGCGCCGCCCAAAATATACCCGCGCCAATCCGTGCCTTGCACAGCATAAGTGACATGGCCGGGCTCGATGATCTCACGCGGGGCGCTGGTAAAATCGGCGAGATACTCTTCTCCAACCACTGTTATGCGAAGCCCAACGAATATTGACCGCAATTCCATCGCGCGCACGTCGGTGATCAGGATATCAATCCGCGTTGGGAACGCTTGGGATTTCGCGCTTCTCAACAAAAGCAGGCCATGGCCATCCGCATAGCTGAGGATGGAGAAGCGTCGCTCAGATTCGAAACAGGTTAGTCGCACGTTGCTCATCGGAACGGATTAGCAACCAAAGCTCCCGCCTCATAGTGTGATCCAGAGGGCGGTGGTGCAAGGTGGGTATGGTTGCCGGCGGTTCCGCGGCCGAAGATCAATTTAAGCGTTGATTGTAAATGTATTGACCAGGAATATCCGGTCAGGAGTTTCTCCCAGATCGGTTCGAGTTCTCCTCTTCGAGCATTGACTCGCGCTCCGCCTCGGGGACATTTTTGCGAGCCGCCAGGCCGTTTTCTGTTCGACTTCCGACGGCTTTTCCGAACCGCATGCACGGAGGGATTCCCATGCCCGATGCCACCCCGGCCAGCCTTGTCGCGCCTGTGTTCAGCACCACCGCGGCCGCCGTGTCGGCGATGCCGTCCGGCGGCTCGGTCGGCATCTGCCTCAGCGGCGGCGGCTCGCGCGCCATGGGCGCCGCGATGGGGCAGCTTCAGGCGCTCGAGATGCTGACGTCGGGCGGCTCCAGCCTGCTCAGCCAGGTCGCCGCCATGTCGACCGTGTCGGGCGGCGGGTGGATCGGGATCCCTTTTACCTATCTGCCCGCCGGTATTTCCGATGCGCAGTTTCTCGGCAGCTATACCGATCCGGCGTCGCTTACCGACACGATCCTGGAGCAATCCCCGGTCGGGTGGATCGGCGGGCAGGTGTCGAGCGGTTTCACCCTGGCCGATCTAGCCGTCACCGCCGTCTATCTGCATACCCAGGGTGTGCCCTCGGACATGCTATGGCAGACGATGATGGGGCAGACCTTCCTGCAGCCTTACGGCCTGTTCCCGGCGACGCCGACCGACTATCAGCCCGCCACGCTCTTTTCCTATGACCAGGCCATGCTGCAGAGCGACGTTACCGGGCCGAACCCGGCGCTGGCCAATGTGCCGGCCTATCTCGTCGCCCAGTCTCCGTCGCCGCGCCGGCCCTATCTGCTCAGCGTCGCGAGCATGTTCGTCGATCTCCCCGCGCCCGCCCCCGGCAGCAAGGGCGGCAAGATGCTGGTGCCGGTGCAATCCACCCCGATCCTGGCCGGCATCCTCCCCACTCCGCAGGGCGCGCTCGACGGCAACGGCAATGCGGTCGGCGGCGGCGCGGTCACCTCCTTCGCGTTCGATTCAGTGTTCGAGAGCGTGCAGGGCGGCACCGCGACGATCCGGCAGGGGCTGCAATGGTCGCTGATGGATATCCTCGGCACCAGCAGTTGCGCCTATGCCGCCACGCTGGAGACCCAGCTCGCCGACTGGTCCCGCTCGCCGCAGCGCTTCGCGGCCGCGCTCCGTCTGCACAAGGACGATGTCGCGGCGAAACAGGCCAAAGCGGGGCACGCGGCCGTGCAGGTCGCCGGGACGCTCGAAGCGCTCGCCGCGGCGGCCGAGACCGGGGGCATGGATGCGGTGAAGGGACAATTGGGCGGCGTTGGTGGCTTGACCGGGGGCGTGCTGACCGGGCTGATCCCGCATTATGATTACTGGTCGCCCGCGACGCCGCCCGCCGCCGGCACCGCGGCGCGGCAGCATTTCGCCGATGGCGGGTCGCTCGACAATAGCGGCGTCACCTCGATGCTGCTCTATCCCGGGGTGACCAGGATCATTGCCTTCATCAACACCGAGATTCCGCTGACGCAGGCCGATGACGGCACTGTGATCATCGATTCCACCATCCCCGCGCTGTTCGGCCTGCAGGCCTATGACAGCGATACGCTGAGCCCGTACATGCCCGCGTCCGGCGCCCCGGCAAGCGATCTTTCGCGGCTGAACCAGGTGTTCGCCAGCGCCGATTTCGATGCGCTGCTCGATGGGCTTTGGGCAAGCACGGGCGGCAATGAAAGCATGGCGCCCATCTTCTCGCAGAAGCTGACGACCGTCGCCAATGACTGGTTCGGCATCCCGGCCGGCCGCGAGGTGACCATGCTTTGGGTCTATCTCGGCATGTCGCAGAACTGGGCCAATGCGATCACGGACGACTGGGTGAGCATCAAGCTCGATTACGAGCAGATCGTCGAGGATTTTCCGCATTACAACACGTTGTGGACCGAGCGATCGCCGACCCAGATGAACCTACTCGGCAATCTGACGGCGTGGACGGTATTGCAGAACGAGGCGGCGTTTACCGGGCTGTTCGGGTGAGCGGGCGGGGCGGCGACGGGCCTAAATATTGAACTGTCATAACCGTTTCGGTTCCGACTCAGAATCCCCGACGGCACATCCCATGGCATGAAGCGCACCGACGCGGACACAGGAGCCGTCCGCAGGACAGGAGCGGGGACATGGCGAGCAGCTTAAACGGCACCAACGGCACCACAACGGGTGCCGGCGGCACGGGCGGCACGCCGACCCCAACCCCACCGCCGCCGCCCAACATCCTCCTCATCACCTGCGACCAATATCGCTTCCCGCGTTTCTCCTATGGCGCCGAGGCCGGCTTCGTCGATGCACTGAAGCAGATCCTCGGCTTCCAGGGGACCGTCCACGAAGACAATGATTACGCCAAATATTTCCCGGGCCTGCTGCGCCTGCGCAAGAATTCGGTGGTGCTGCGCAATCACACCATTGCGGCGAGCGCCTGCACGCCGAGCCGCGCGACCATCTATACCGGGCAATATGGGACGAAGACCGGCGTCACCCAGACCGACGGGCTGTTCAAGAACGGCGATTCCGCGAACTTCCCGTGGCTCGAGGCGGACGGCATTCCGACGCTCGGCACCTGGATGCGCGAGGCGGGCTATTCCACCCATTATTTCGGCAAGTGGCACGTCTCCAACCCACCCGAACATTCATTGAAGCGCTACGGCTTCGACAATTGGGAGGAGAGCTATCCCGAGCCGCACGGCGCCCAGCCCAACAATCTCGGCGTCTATCGCGATGCCGGCTTCACCGACAGCGCCTGCACCTTCATCCGCCGCCAGGGCCTCGCCTCCAATTACAACCGGGCCTATGCCCAGATGGCGGTGGAGGATCCGAGCACGACCGTGCCCGACAAGAGCGAGATCCCGCCCTGGTTCGCGGTCGCCTCCTTCACCAACCCGCATGACATCGCGACCTATCCCGGCGTGATCGCCCAGGCGCTGCCAGCCGACGACCCGCAGCCGATCATGATCGGGCCGAAGACGATCGTGCCGACGACCCAGTCGATCTTCGGGCCGCTGACCGTGCCGATCGCGGGCGATGCCACGCCGGCGCCGGTTGCCGGCTCGATCGCGATCCCGCTCAACCCGCTCGGCTTCCCGCAGGATTGCGCGAATCCGTCGCCGACCCAGAATGAGGATCTGTCGACCAAGCCGAGCTGCCAGCATGAAATGGCCTACAAGGTCGGCCTCGCGCTGGCGGCCAAGGGCGGGTTCAACATCGTCAACGGGCTGGTCGGCGCCGCCACCGCGGCGATCGAGGGCGCCCTGCCGCACGGCGGCGCCAATATCCCCGATCTCGATCATCCGTTCCGCGAGCAGGAGATGGACGCGGCGGTCAAGCTGTCGCTCAAGAGCTGCCTGCCGCTGCAGCTGTCCGACGATCCCGACCAGAATTGCCTGTTGTTCCTGCAGCTGTACGGCTGGCTCCACGCGGTGGTCGACACGCACATCACCGCGGTGCTCGACGCGCTCGAGGAGTCGGGACAGGCCGGCAATACCATCGTCATCTTCCTCGCGGATCACGGCGAATATGCCGCGGCGCACGGCATGATGATCGAGAAATGGCACACCGCCTATCAGGAGGCGCTGCACGTGCCGGTGGTCGTGCAATTCCCCGTGCCGGCCGACAGCGACGGGACGGCGGAGTCGCTTCCGGCGGGCGTGGTCGCGCCCGAGCCGGCGCAGCTCGACGCGCTGACTAGCCATATCGACATCCTGCCGACCGTGCTCGGCCTGGCCGGCGTGGATGCCGCGACGCGCCGGACCTACAGCAACCAGCTCGCCCAGAGCCGGCCGGTGCCGCCGCTGCCGGGCGTCGATCTGTCGAGCATCATCCGCAACGCGCTGAGCGACGACCCGCAGGAGATGCCGATCGTCGAGCCCGACGGTGGGGTGCGCGAGGGTGTGCTGTTCATCACCGACGACGAGATCACTGCGCCTTTGCCGCCGTCGCGGACCGCGCAGGAAAAGCACAGTTACGAGGAGTTCGCGGTCTACCAGGAAGTGGTCGCCTCGGTGATCACCGGCAAGGGCGGCAAGGGCCCGGTCGCGCTCACGCCGGGATCGGTGAAGCAGCCCAACCATGTCCGCTGCGTCCGCACCCATGATTACAAGCTCGCGCGCTATTTCGACCCGTCGGGCCGGGTGGATCAGGAATGGGAGATGTACGATCTGAAGAACGATCCGAACGAGGCGATCAATCTGGTCGAGGTGACCGCCTCGCCGCCCAGGGCACGCGGCGACGGGCCCGATGCGGCGCGGATCCAGGCCGCGGCGAACCAGCTGGCGGCGCTGTTGGAGAAACTCGAACGGCGGGATCTCTAGCGGCGGAAATCCGGCGAGATTCCGAATAGTCGCCAGACATTGCCGTGAAGGCCTTTTCAGGTCAGGTTCCAGTCCGCGCGACGTGCGCAAGGGGAATAGGGGAGTAACGCCATGGAATGGATGTTGATGCCGCTGAAGCGGTATGCCCAGTTTAGCGGTCGGTCGCGCCGCAAGGAATATTGGATGTGGGTGCTGTTCGTGTTCCTGGCGTACATCGTGCTCAGCATCGTCGATTCGATGCTGGGGCTGGGCGGCGGCCGCTGGGCCAACTCGAGTGCGATGTCGGGCGGGGCCAGCTATGGCGCCGGCTTCAACGGCGGCCTGCTGGCCAGTCTCTTCTCGCTCGCCACGCTGATCCCCGGCCTCGCGGTCTCGGTCCGCCGGCTGCACGATCTGGATCGCAGCGGCTGGTGGCTGCTGCTCGCCTTCATTCCGCTGATCGGCGCGATCATCCTGATCATCTGGTATTGCACCGCGGGCACCAACGGCGCCAATCGCTTCGGCCCGGATCCGCTGGACGATACGCCGGAAGAGCTGTCGAAGACGTTCGAATAGGCGGGCGCGCCGATTAACGGCGCAATCATGCAAGAAAAGAGCCCGGGACAGCCGTCAGGCCGTCCCGGGCTCTTGCTTGTTGCCTGACCGCGAATGGCCGGTGGCCGCTCGCGGCGAAGGTGTCAGGCGCTCTTCTTCGGCCGGCCGCGCGGGGCCTTGGGCGCCGGGGCCGCGTCGGCGGCGGGCGCCGCTGCCTTGCGCGGGCCGGGCTTGCGGCCGAGGCCGATCTTCTTGGCCATTGCGCGGCGCGCTTCCGAATAGGATGTCGCGACCATCGGATAATCCGACTTCAGGCCGTAGCGGGCGCGATAATCGTCAGGGGTCAGGCCATGTCCCGACAGATGGCGGCGCAGCGTCTTGTAGGGCTTGCCGTCGATCAGCGAGATGATGTGATCCTTCGACGCGAGCGACTTGCGCACCGTGACGGCGGGCACATATTCCGCCGACGCTGCCGGTAGCGCCTCTTCCGCGCCCGATCCGGCAAGGGCCGAGACGGTCGCGTGCATCTTCTGCAGAAAGGCCGGGACTTCGTCGGCAGTCACGCGGTTGTTGGGATTGCCAAGCCACGCAATCGTCAGCTCGGTAGCCAGCTCGGTCGCGTTGAAGTCCAGAGAGTCGTCCGCCATTAGTACCTCCAAAATGGATGTATTACTCTTTAGCGTGATTAGCGGTGCCGTCAACAGCGACGAATCAATATTTGGGCACAAAGAATGTCGATTGCGGAGAGAAGGTCATCGTGCTCCAAACTGAGCCGCCCGTCACGCAAACAATCGAGGGCTTGCATAAAATGGCAACTAACGGAGCGGCAACGATAAACGCGAAAACAGAGCCGTTCGACGCTTAATCGCTGCTTGGAATCGCGGCCGGACATCGTCGTAAAGGCTCCCGCGCACTATTCGCCATGTCATTGCCGTAGTTGCGGGAGGTTAAGTGCGGATCGGATATCGATCAACGGCTGGTCGGTCGTGCCCGACTCGCCGCCGCCCGCCCGCAAGTCGGTCGCGGTGCGCGCGGGTTGAAATCGCGGCCCGGCCCGGTTAGTTGCGGCCATTCCCGGCCATGCCGGAAACAAGCGGGCGT
>NZ_JAQGLC010000319.1 GCF_028293085.1 Sphingomonas bacterium | reverse complement strand
GTGAAGGCGGTGGGCGATCTGCATATCGATCAGCACCACACGGTCGAGGATACCGGCATCGCGATCGGCGAGGCGGTCGCGCAGGCGCTCGCCGACAAGAAGGGCATCCGCCGCTACGGCGACGCGCTCTCGCCGATGGACGAGACGCTGACCCGAGTCGCGCTCGACATCTCCGGCCGCCCCTGGCTCGTGTGGAAATGCGAGTTCAGCCAGAAACGCCTCGGCGAGATGGATACCGAGCTGTTCGAGCATTGGTTCCACAGCTTTGCGGGCTCGGCCGGCATCACGCTCCACGTCGAGACGCTGTACGGCAAGAACAACCACCACATCATCGAAAGCGCGTTCAAGGGCCTCGCCCGGGCGCTGCGCATCGCAGTCGAGATCGATCCGCGCAAGGCGGATGCGATCCCCTCCACCAAGGGGACTCTCGGGGGGATGCCGGGAGGCTGAGCGGCTTGCGCTGATCGACGATGGCGCGGGCAATCTCCATTCGGGCGCAAACGCGCTGAAGGCGGCCGGCGCCGACAATGTCGATATCACGAGCGCGGCGGACGCGGTTGCGCGCGCCGGCTGGATCGTGCTGCCCGGCGTCGGCGCTTTCGGGGCCTGCGCCGCGGCGCTCCGCGCGGTGCCGGGCATTGTCGAGGCGCTGGATCGGCGCGTGCGGCATGAAGGCGTGCCCTTTCTCGGCGTCTGCGTAGGCATGCAGTTGATGGCGGACGCGGGCGAGGAAGCCGGCACCCATGCCGGGCTCGGCTGGATAGGCGGCACCGTTCGCCGCCTCACGCCCATGGATCCGGCTGCCAAGGTGCCGCACATGGGCTGGAACGACGTCGTCCCCGTGACGCCGCACCCGCTGATCGAGCCGGGCGAGGCCTATTTCCTGCACAGCTACGCCTTTGACGGCGCGGACGTGATCGCGTCGACCGATCATGCCGGCCCGGTGACCGCGGCGATCGGCCGCGACAATATGCTGGGCGTGCAGTTCCACCCCGAGAAGAGCCAGCGTTACGGGCTGGAGCTGCTCGCCCGCTTCCTGGAGTGGCGGCCATGACCCTCATCGTCTTCCCCGCCATCGACCTGAAGGCCGGCCAGGTCGTCCGCCTCGCCGAGGGCGATATGGACCGCGCGACCGTCTATGGCGACGATCCCGCCGCCCAGGCGATGATCTTCGCCGAACAGGGCGCGGAATATCTCCACGTCGTCGATCTCGACGGCGCCTTTGCCGGCGCCTCGGTCAATGGCGAGGCGGTCAAGTCGATCGTCGAGCGTTTCCCCGGCCATGTGCAATTGGGCGGCGGCATCCGCGACCGCGGAGCGATCGAGCGCTGGTTCGGTCTCGGTGTCTCCCGGGTCGTGATCGGCACGGCCGCGCTCGAGAATCCCGAGCTGGTCCGCGAAGCAGCCCGCGACTTCCCCGGCGGAATCGTCGTCGCGGTCGATGCGAAGGACGGCATGGTCGCGACCCGCGGCTGGGCCGACGTCTCGACCGTCGAGGTGATCGATCTCGCCCGCCGCTTCGAGGACGCCGGCGTCGCGGCGCTCCTGTTCACCGATGTCGGTCGCGACGGCATGCTCAAGGGCTGCAATGTCGAGGCGACGGTCGACCTGGCACGCTCGGTGCGGATTCCCGTGATCGCCAGTGGCGGGGTGAAGGGCATCGCCGAAATCCACGTCCTGGCGTTGCATGCGAAGGACGGGGTCGAAGGCGTGATCACCGGCCGCGCGCTGTACGATGGCCGCCTCGATCTGGCCGCGGCGCTCAGCGTGGCGAGGGCAGCGTGAGATGACCGTCCGAGCCCGCGTCATCCCGTGCCTCGACGTTGCCAATGGCCGCGTCGTGAAGGGCGTCAACTTCGTCGACCTGCGCGACGCCGGCGACCCGGTCGAGCAGGCCCGCGCCTATGATGCGGCCGGCGCGGACGAGCTCTGCTTCCTCGACATCACTGCCAGCCATGAAGCGCGCGGCACCATCCTCGACGTGGTCCGCCGCACCGCCGAGGTCTGCTTCATGCCGCTGACCGTCGGCGGCGGGGTGCGCAGCGCCGAGGATGCCCGCGCCCTCCTCCTCGCCGGCGCCGACAAGGTCGCGGTCAATTCCGCCGCCGTGTCGCGCCCCGAAATCGTCTCCGACATCGCCGACCGTTTCGGCAGCCAATGCTGCGTCGCCTCGATCGACGCGCGCCGCGTCGATGATCATTGGGAGGTCTTCACCCATGGCGGCCGGCGCGAAACCGGAATCGACGCCGTCGAGCATGCGCTGAAGCTGGTCGCGCTCGGCGCGGGCGAGTTGCTCGTCACGTCGATGGACCGCGACGGCACCCGCGACGGCTATGATCTCGCGCTGATCCGCACCATCGCCGATCAGGTCGCGGTGCCGGTCGTGGCCTCGGGCGGGGTCGGCGGGCTGGGCGATCTGGTCGCGGGCGTGCTTCAGGGCCATGCCAGCGCGGTGCTCGCCGCCTCGATCTTCCTTTTCGGCGAGGCCAGCATCGCCGACGCCCATGCCGCCCTCGCCGCGGCCGGTGTGCCGGTGCGGCGGCCGCTCCACCCATAGCCGTCACCCCGGACTTGTTCGGGGGTCCACCATCCCGCAAGCGACGGCGTCCGTTGTGAAATGGATGCCGGGACAAGCCCGGCATGACGGAAATTTAACGGCATCGCGCTATCTTGAACCGATGCGCTTCCTCCTCCCCGCCCTGCTCCTCGCCGCGCCGGCGCTGGCCGTCACGCCCGCGCATACCGGCGTGCCCAAGGTCCGCACCGGCCCGGAGCTGTCCGATATCGCCCTGTTCGCGATGGCCGCCGGCGGCGTGTATCTCGTTCGCCGCGCGATGCGCGCCCGCTTCGCCAAGCGCCCCAAGGATTGACCTTCGCGGCGCGCCGGGGCAGCCCGCGCTGATGGCCGATGATTTCCTCGACACCCTCGAAGCGGTGATCCGCGCCCGCAAGCAGGGCGATCCAGACACCTCCTATGTGGCGAAGCTCTTTGCGAAGGGCCGCGCCAAGATCGCGCAGAAGCTCGGCGAGGAAGCGACCGAGACGGTGATCGCCGCCATGGCCGGCGACCGCGCCGAGCTCACCGGCGAGGCGGCGGACCTGATCTTCCATCTCCTCGTCCTGCTCGCCGACGCGGATGTGTCGCTCGACGACGTCCGCGCCGAACTCCGCCGCCGCGAAGGCGTGTCGGGAATCGACGAAAAGGCCAGCCGGCCAGCCTGATCCGTCATGCCGGACTTGTTCCGGCATCCACCGTGCGGCAGGAGCGGCGGCCGAGGCTCCAGCGGAGCGGTGGACCCCGGAACAAGTCCGGGGTGACGAAGGAGGGTGACCATGCCGATCGACGCCACCAGGCCCTATGATGACCAGAACATCTTCGCAAAGATCCTGCGCGGCGAGATTCCGTCTAAGAAGGTGTTCGAGGACGAGTTCGCCCTCGCCTTCCACGATATCAACCCCCAGGCGCCGACTCATATCCTGGTGATTCCCAAGGGCCCCTACGTCTCCTGGGACGATTTCAGCGCGAAGGGATCGGACGCGGAGATCGCCGGCTTCGTCCGCGCGGTCGGCACCGTCGCGCGCGATGCGGGGCTGGTCGCGCCCGGATACCGGCTGCTCGCCAATACCGGCCTCGACTCCCATCAGGAGGTGCCGCACCTCCACGTCCATATCTTTGCCGGCCACAAGCTCGGGCCGATGCTCGCAAGGTAGGAACCGGCTCGATAAGGGATTGCACGGGGCCGATTTACCATTAGGCTCCGCCCACCACGCATTTCGTGCCGCCCAAGTGCGGCGGCAAAGGGGAAAACATCATATGGCGACACAGCCCACAACGGGTATTCTCGCGCGCATGCTCCTCCGCAAGACGGTCGAGCAGGTTCAGCGGGAAACGCAGCAAAGCGAGTTGAAGCGGACGCTCGGTCCCTGGAACCTGGTGTTCCTCGGTATCGGCTGCATCATCGGCGCGGGCATCTTCGTCCGTACCGGCAGCGCGGCTTCGCTCCATGCGGGCCCGGCCGTCCTGATCTCGTTCCTCGTGGCGGGTGTCGTCTGCGCGCTTGCCGGGCTCTGCTACGCCGAATTGTCCTCGACCCTGCCCGTTTCGGGCTCCGCCTACACCTATAGCTACACCACCATCGGCGAGTTCGCCGCGTGGATCATGGGCGCGCTGCTGCTGCTCGAATATGGCCTCGCCGCCTCGGTCGTCGCGGTCGGCTGGGCCGGCTATGTGGTCAGCCTGCTGAAGGATTTCGGCCTGGTCATCCCGGTCGTGCTGACCGGCCCGACCGGCCACCATGTCCAGCAGGCCGGGGTCGATGTGCTCGTCAACGGCGCGCCGGTCCTCTATCTCTTCAACCTCCCTGCCTTCCTGATCTGCATGGCGATGACCGCCCTGCTCGTCATCGGCGTGTCGGAAAGCGCCAAGGTCAACAACGTCATCGTCGCCATCAAGGTGACGGTGATCATGGCCTTCATCGTGATCTGCGGCGGCTATGTCATCGCCCATATCGACACGCTGAAATCCAACTGGGATCCGTTCATCCCGCCCGCAACGGGCGAGAAGGGCGAGTTCGGCTGGGGCGGCATCCTGCGTGCCGCGTCGATCGTGTTCTTCGCCTATATCGGCTTCGAGGCAGTCTCGACCGCCGGGCAGGAAGCCAAGAACCCGAAAAAGGACATGCCGATCGGCCTGCTCGGGTCACTGTTCATCTGCACCGCGATCTATATCCTGGTCTCGATCGTGATGACGCTGATCGTCAACTACAAGACGCTGAACGTGCCCGATCCCGTCGCCGTCGCGGTCGACGCGCTGGGCCCGCAATGGGCCTGGTTCGCCAAGCTGGTGAAGGCGGGCGCGA
>NZ_JAQGLC010000316.1 GCF_028293085.1 Sphingomonas bacterium | reverse complement strand
CCGCGTCGAAGAAGCCGCCGATGAGCAGATCGGCTTCCTTGGTACCGCGGTGCCAGGCGCGGAAGCGCAGGCGTTTCAGGCGAGTCTCGCGGTCCATATATTTCCAACGGCAATTGGCCGGCGGGCGCTGGCGGCGCACGTCGGCGTTGAGGGATTGTCGCGGTACCTTCAGCGAAGCTGAAACTCCAGCTATAGGCCCCAGATAGTCATGCGGCCCGATATCCTCAATCCATTGTTCGCCGAGATCACGGCATTGAAAGGCGTCGGGCCGGGGCTCGCCAAGCCGCTGGACAAGCTCGGGCTGCACCGCGTGCTCGATATGGCCTTCCATCTGCCGACCGGCTGGATCGACCGGGTGCCGCGCGACGAGCTCGACATGGCGGATGCGGGGCGGACGATTGCAATCACGCTGACCGCGGTCGAGCACCGGTCGGGCAATGGGCGCGGACCGGCGCGGGTGCGGGCGGTCGATGCTCTCGGCAATTATGTCAGCCTGGTCTATTTCGGCGGGCATCCGGGCTGGTCGAAGAAATTGCTGCCGACCGGCGAGCCGCGGCGCGTGTCGGGGCGGCTGGAGATGTACGGGCAGGAATTGCAGATGGTCCATCCGGACTATGTGCTGCCGCTCGACGAGGCGCCGGAGGTGGGCGAGCGCGAGGCGATCTATCCGCTGTCCGAGGGGATCACCTCGCGGCGGATGGGGCAGCTGACCGCACAGGCGGTCGAGCGGGCGCCGGACCTGCCCGAATGGATCGAGCCGGGGCTGCTGGCGAAGCATGGCTGGCCCTCATGGCGCGAGGCGCTGGGGCGAATCCATGCCGATCCGTCGGATGCCAAGGCGCGCGAGCGGCTGGCCTATGACGAATTGTTCGCCAACCAGCTCGCGCTGATGCTGGTGCGGCAATCGTCCAAGGCACGGCGGGGCAGGGCCCTGGCGGGCGACGGCCGGCTCCGCGATGCGCTGGAACTGCCCTACAGCCTGACCGGCGCGCAGGCGCGCACGGTGCGCGAGATCGAGGGCGACCTGGCGCAGGCGCAGCCGATGCTGCGGCTGCTGCAGGGCGATGTGGGCTCGGGCAAGACCCTGGTCGCGGCGATGGCGCTGCTGATGGCGGTCGAGGCGGGCGCGCAGGGGGCGTTGCTGGCGCCGACCGAGATTCTGGCGCGGCAGCATTTCGATACGCTGCGGCGTCAGCTCGGCGGGTTGCCGGTCGAGATCGCGGTGCTGACCGGGCGGGACAAGGGGCGCGCGAGAGAAGCGACCCTGATGGGGCTGGCCTCGGGCGCGATCCATATCCTGATCGGGACGCACGCGATCTTCCAGGAGGCAGTGTCCTACAAGGACCTGGCGCTGGTCGTGGTGGACGAGCAGCACCGCTTCGGTGTGGCGCAGCGCATGATGCTGCAGGCCAAGGCCGACAAGCCGCCGCATCTGCTGGCGATGACCGCGACGCCGATACCGCGGACGCTGACACTCGCCAATTATGGCGAGATGGATGTGAGCCAGCTCGACGAGATGCCGCCGGGCCGCCAGCCGATCGAGACGCGGGTGATTTCGGAGGACCGGCTGGGCGAGGTGGTCGATGCGCTGGCGCGGCATCTATCGGATGCGGGGCAGGCCTATTGGGTATGCCCGCTGGTCGAGGAAAGCGAGAAGAGCGACCTCGCCGCGGCCGAGGCTCGGGCGGAGACGTTGCGAGCGCGGTTCGGGGATCGGGTCGGGCTGGTGCATGGCCGAATGAAAGGGCCCGAAAAGGACGCGGTGATGGCTGCGTTCGCCGAAGGGCGGATCGGCGTGCTGGTAGCGACGACGGTGATCGAGGTCGGGGTCGACGTGCCCAATGCGACGCTGATCGTGATCGAGCATGCCGACCGGTTCGGGCTGGCGCAGCTCCACCAGCTGCGCGGGCGGGTCGGGCGGGGGAGCGGGCGATCGATCTGCCTGCTGATCCGCGGCAACCAGCTTGGCGAAACGTCCCGGGCCCGGCTGGCGCTGATGCGCGAGACCAATGACGGGTTCCGCATCGCCGAGGAGGATTTGCGGCTGCGCGGCGCGGGCGAATTGCTCGGCACGAAGCAATCGGGCGAGGCGGGGTTCAGGCTGGCGACGGCGGAGACATTGGTGGAGCTGTTACCCGCGGCAACCGACGATGCGCGGCTGCTGATCGATCGCGATGGGGGCCTGGAGGGGCCGCGCGGCCAGGCGGCGCGGACGGCCCTCTATCTGTTCGAGCGCGACGCCGGGGTAGCGCTGTTGCGATCGGGTTGAATCAGGCTTCGCGTGCGAGCGCCGTCAGCAGTTCGTAATAATTTTCGAGACTGATCGGTTCATCGAGCTCGCAGCCCATCCGGCCGCCCAGCGACCAGCGGACCACCGCCGAATGGACGCCGATGGCGGGCAGGGTGATCTGGATCGGCGACCCCGCCGGAAGCACGACATCGCAGCGGGCCATCAGCCCGCTCGCCGACAGGTCAACGATCACCAGCGAGAGCGGCTGGCCGCCCGGCCCGACCGCGCGGGTGCGATGAAACACGGGAATGCGTGCGTCGACGCGCTTTTCGCTGAAGCCGTGGCTTTCCAGCTGCATGTACCGATCCTCTGACTCGCCGCGGCGACAACACCGCGTGGTGACAAGGAATTGGTCCGGACGCGCTTAAGGACGGGTATTGGTGCCGCTAGGGGATTTCACGGTATCGGTCCCTCAGCGACCGCGCAGGAGCACCGCGAGCAGATCGTAATAATCGGCGAGATCGATCGCCTGGTCGAGCTCCAGGCCGATCCGGCCGCCGAGCACCCAGCGGATTTCGGCCACAACCACCCCGATAACGGGCAGGGTCACCGTCATCCGGTCGCCGACCTCATACACCGCGTCGCAGCGTGCCATCAGGCCGAGCGCGGAGATGTTGACGATCAGCAGGTTCACCGGGCGGGCGTCCGGCCCGAAGGCGCGCGTGCGGAAATGCACCTCGTCTCGCGGGGTGCCGCGTTCGTCGATCGGTCTCGCACTCCCGAATGCCGCCCCGAATGCCGCCATCGTCACCTCCTCGGTAGCGATGAAGCTAGGACAGAGGTGTAAATCCGGCCGCAACGAACTTGTTTAACGAAGGGTATGATCGGCGCGGAAGAGCCTGTCCTCCAACGCTTTTAGCCGGCGACGAGCAGACCGTGATGTTTCTTGCCCGCGGCGATGCGAACCGGATCGGCGCCAACGCTGATCACCAGCGCCTCATCGGTCACCTTTTCTACCCCGACACGGGCGCCGCCGCCCTTGATCAGCCGGCGCGCCTCGCCTTTCGACGCGCACAGGCCGAGGCCGACCAACGCGTCGACCACGCCGATCTGCCCTTCGGGAACGGCGAGCGTGGGAAGCGAATCCCCGGCCGACCCTTCCTCGAAGGTGCGGCGCGCGGTTTCGGCGGCCTCGATGGCGGCTTCCGCGCCGCGGCAGAGCGCGGTCGCGGCATCGGCCAGGACCTTCTTGGCATCGTTGATCTCGGCACCCTGGAGCGCCTCCAGCCGGGCGATCTCGTCGAGTGGAAGATCGGTGAACAGCTTCAGGAACCGCCCGACATCGCGGTCGTCGGTGTTCCGCCAGAACTGCCAGTAATCATAGGCCGAGAGCTGGTCCTCGTTGAGCCAGACGGCGCCCGACGCGGTCTTGCCCATCTTCGCACCGTCGGCGGTGGTAATCAGCGGGGTGGTGAGCCCGAACACTTCGACCCCGTCGATGCGGCGAGTCAGCTCGATGCCGTTGACGATATTGCCCCATTGATCCGATCCGCCGAGCTGCAACCGGCAGCCGACACGGCGGGAAAGCTCCATGAAATCATAGGCCTGCAGGATCATGTAGTTGAATTCGAGAAAGGTCAGCGGCTGCTCGCGATCGAGCCGCAGCTTGACCGAATCGAACGCCAGCATGCGGTTGATCGTGAAATGCCGCCCGACATCGCACAGGAACGGGATGTAATCGAGTTCGTCGAGCCACTCGGCATTGTCGACCAGGATCGCGTCGGTCGGGCCGTCTCCGAACACCAGGAATCGTTCGAACACGCGGCGGATCGAGGCGATGTTGGCGGCGATGCCGGCATCGTCGAGCAGCTTGCGCGATTCGTCCTTGCCGGACGGGTCGCCGACCTTGGTGGTGCCGCCGCCCATCACGACGATCGGCTTGTGCCCGGCCTGCTGAAGGCGGCGGAGCATCATGATCTGGACGAGGCTGCCGATGTGCAGCGACGGCGCGGTAGCGTCGAAGCCGATATAGCCGGGCACGATCTGCTTGTTCGCAAGCGCATCGAGGCCGGTGGCATCGGTGACCTGGTGGACATAGCCGCGCGTCGAGAGCTGGCGGAGGAGATCGGAAGCGAAGTCGGTCATGATGCGGCGGCGCTTAGCATCGGGGCGAGAGAGCGTCACCCCTGTGCGCTTCGCTTTCGTAAGGGCGCCGTCAGCTACCTATTGCGCGTGCCCCCGCCCCGCCCCGGTGCCGCCGGCCCTGATTTCTGCTACGGTCCGAGGTGCTGGAGACCGCGGCATGACCGAAGGATCCGCCGCAGGGCCATTGCCCTGATCGGCCCTGGCGAATGCCGCTCCAGCGTTTGCCCCCGTATCGGATAAGGAGAACGATCATGTCCAAGCGTTCGCTGATTGGCAGACGCGATTTCCTGGTGACCTCCGCAATGGCCGGAGCCATCGGCGCTTTGCTTCCCACGGCCGCTCACGCCGAGACGACACCGCCGTCTCCGCCAGGTGTGGAAACCCCTGCGGCGGCATCCACAATGGCTTCCCCCAACGCGAGCAGCACCGGTACCTTCATGATCGGTGCCGCCGCCACGGCGCAGCCGAACGGCGACACGTCGATCCGGCCGTTCCAGTTCCACGCGTCCGACGAGGCTCTGGCTGACCTGCGTCGACGGATTGCCGCGACGAAGTGGCCCAGCAAGGAGATCGTCAACGACGCATCGCAGGGCGTGCAACTCGCTACGATACGGAAGCTCGCTGACTATTGGGCCAACCACCATGATTGGCGGAAAGTCGAGGCGAGGTTGAATGCCCTGCCGCAATTCATGACCGAGATCGACGGCGTGGACATTCATTTCATCCATGTTCGCTCGAAACACGAGCATGCGTTGCCCGTCATCATCACGCATGGCTGGCCCGGCTCGATCGTCGAGCAGCTGAAGATCATCGATCCGCTGACCAACCCGACGGCGCATGGCGGGAGCGCATCGGACGCGTTCGACGTGGTGATTCCGTCGCTGCCCGGTCACGGCTTTTCGGGCAAGCCGACCGAGCTCGGCTGGGACCCGATCCGTATCGCGCGCGCCTGGGCCGTGCTGATGCAGCGCCTCGGCTATACGCGATATGTGGCGCAGGGCGGCGATTGGGGAAATGCCGTTACCGAGCAGATGGCGCTGCAGACGCCGCCCGGATTGATCGGCATCCACACCAACATGCCCGCGACCATTCCGGACGATATCGCCAAAGCGCTCGCCGCCGGAGGGCCGCCGCCGTCCGGCCTCTCGGCTGACGAACAGCGAGCCTATGAGCAGGTCGATACGTTCTACAAGCATGGCCTTGGCTACGCCCAGGAAATGGCGGGCCGGCCGCAGACATTGTACGGGATCGAGGATTCACCGGTCGGACTCGCTGCGTGGATGATCGATCATGACGCGAGCAGCTATGCGCTCATCACGCGCGTCTTCGATGGGCAGAGCGAGGGCCTGACGCGGGACGACATCCTCGACAACGTCACACTTTACTGGCTGACGAACACCGCGGTCTCGTCGGCACGGCTCTATTGGGAAAGCAAACTTCCCTTCTTCGCCCCGAAAGGCGTGCCGATCCCGGCCGCGGTCAGCGCCTATCCCGATGAGATCTATACCGCCCCGCGCAGTTGGACCGAGAAGGCCTATCCCAAGCTGATCCATTACAACCAACTCCCCAAGGGCGGCCACTTCGCGGCCTGGGAGCAGCCACGGGCTTTTTCGGAAGAACTCCGCACCAGCTTCCGTTCGTTGCGCTGAACCGGACGATGCGGGCGACGCCTTTTGGGGGTCGTCCGCATCCCGATCGCCAACCGGCACCTGCACAGACCATGAAAGGTTGATCCATGGACCCGAGTACCGCCAGCGAACGGATCGATACCGACCGGCGACACCTTTTCGGCACTGCGGGGGCGGCGATCGCGGCATCGGGGCTCAGCCTGTTGAGCGTTTCGGCCGGCAACGCCCAGGCGGTAACGCCGACTGCCGTGCCCGGGTCGGGCGCGAGTTTTCCGGCGCTCAAACGAGTCGAGTCGGGCGTCCTGGACATCGCCTATGTCGAGATGGGCCCCGGAGACGGGCCCGTGGCCCTTCTCCTGCACGGCTGGCCCTATGATATCTACAGTTTCGTGGACGTGGCGCCTAGGCTTGCCGCCCAGGGTTACCGGGTGATCATCCCCTATTTGCGCGGCTACGGCGCCACGCGATTTCTATCCCCGAGCACATTCCGCAACGGCCAGCCCGCCGCCCTGGCGCAGGATGCGGTCGCCCTGATGGATGCGCTCCACATCGACCGGGCAATCCTGGCGGGCTTCGATTGGGGCGCCCGGACGGCGGACATCGTCGCCGCGCTGTGGCCCGGGCGCGTCAAGGGGCTGGTCTCGGTCAGCGGCTATCTGATCGGCAGCCAGGCCGCAGGAAAAGTGCCGCTGCCGCCCGAGGCCGAGCTGCAATGGTGGTATCAATTCTATTTCGCGACCGAGCGGGGCCAGCTCGGTTATGAAAAATACCGCCGCGACTTTGCGAAACTGATCTGGAAGCTGGCGTCGCCAAAATGGATGTTCGACGACGCGACCTTCGACAGATCCGCGCCCGCGTTCGACAATCCGGATCATGTCGCGATCGTCATCCACAATTATCGCTGGCGCCAGGGGCTCGCAGACGGTGAACGAAAATATGACGACATCGAGCAGCGTCTCGCGGCCGCGCCGGTGATCGGGGTTCCTGCGATCACCATGGAAGGCGACGCGAACGGTGCGCCACATCCGCCTCCATCCGCCTATGCGAGGAAGTTCTCGGGCAAATACGAGCATCGCCTCATCAGCGGCGGCATCGGGCACAATCTCCCGCAGGAAGCGCCGCAGGACTTTGCCAGCGCGGTCATCGACGTCGGCCGGATGTAACAGATGGCCTGGGGCAGGCTCACCGGCTTGGCAATTGCCCCAGCGGATCGACCGGGGTCCTGCCCTTGCGCATCTCGAAATGGAGCTCGGGGCGGTCGGCGAGGCCCGAATCGCCGGAGATAGCGATGGTCTGACCTTTTTTGACCGCCTGGCCGCGCTGGACGAGCAGCTGGCTTGCATGGCCATAGACCGTGGTCCAGCCGTCACCATGCTTCAGGATGACCAGCCCGCCGAGATTGGCGACCTCGGTGCCGGCATAGGCGACCACGCCGTCGGCGGCGGCGAGGACGGGCGTGCCGATCGGCGCCGCGATCTTGATGCCGTTATAGCGTTCGCCGCTGGCGCCGGGGCCGAAACGGGCGATGACGCTGCCGCGGAGCGGCCAGGCGAAAGCGCCCTTCAGCCGTGCGGGCTCGGCCAGGGCCGCGCTGGGCGGCAGGATACGGGTCGGCGAACTGCTCGGCCGGGTCGGACGCTGATTGGTGGCGAGCGCCGGCTCGCCGCCGGTGACGATATCGTCGACATCGAGACGGAAGGCGGCGGCGCGCTCTTCGATGCTGACGGGGCCGCCCGGAATGAGCACGCGCATGCCGACGCGCAGCGTATAGGGCGCAGTCAGGGCATTGATGGAGATGATGCGCGACCAGTCGACGCCGTAAGCGCGCGCGATCGCGATGCCGGTCTCGCCTGCGCGGACGAGGTGATAACGGCCCGCGGGAATCTGCAGCCGCTGGCCGGGCTGGACGATAAAGGGCGGGACCAGGCCGTTGGCGCGCGCAATCGCTTCCGAGCCCGAGCCCGTGCGATCGGCGATGGCGCGGAGCGTATCGCCGGGCCGCACGACATAGCTGCTGGCGCGTATCGTCTGCGCATCGGGGCTGACCGGGCGGACCTGCCAGGCGGGCAGCTGGGCGGGCGTGCTCCGGAAGCCGTCATCGGCGCGCGGCGGCTCGTAGCGGATCGGCGGCGGCCCGTATCGCGGATCGGCCTGCTCCATTTGCGGGATGCAGCCGCCGAGCAGGGCGAGCGAAAGCAGGAGCATATTGCGGCCTATGCCAATCCCGAATTTTCCCCCCATGCCGCCCCCTTAGCCATAGGCCGAGCGGAGCATAGCCAGTGATTCCACGTGTGTCAGGTCGAGATGCAGCGGCGTGACGGTGATATAGCCCAGCTCGATCGCTTCGAGATCGGTCTCGGCGACCGGCGTGTGCGGCATCCGGCCGAGCGCGAGCCAGTAATAATCATAGCCGCGCGGATCGGTGCGCTGGTCGAGCCTCAGCCGGCCATAATCGCGCAGGCCCTGCGAGACGATCTTGACGCCCTTGACGACATCCGCCGCGACCGGGGGGAAGTTGATGTTGATCAGGGTGCGCGGCGCGAGCGGGGCGTCGAGCAGGGGACGCAGCACTTTTTCGCCCCAGGCCTCGGCCGCATCGAAATCGACACGGTCGCCCATGCCCTGATCGGGATAGCGCTGGCTGAGCGCGATCGAGCGGATGCCGGCATGCGCGCCCTCCATCGCCGCGGCGACGGTGCCCGAATAGCTGACATCCTCGCCCAGATTGGCGCCGCGATTGACGCCCGAGAGGATCAGGTCGGGCGGCGCATCCTTCATCAACTCGGCAAGCGCGATCATCACCGCGTCAGTCGGCGTGCCGGTGACGGCGAAACGCTTGTCGCCGAAGCGGCGGAGGCGCAGCGGCTCGGTCAGGGTGAGCGAGCGGCCCTTGCCCGACTGTTCCTCAAGCGGCGCGACGATGGTGATGTCGTCGGACAGAGTGCGCGCGATCCGTTCCAGCACCTCGAGACCGCGGGCATGGACGCCGTCGTCATTGGTCAGGAGGATGCGCATCAGGCGGGTTCGAGCCGGTTCAGGCCGCGCAGATAGGGTTGCAGCGCATCGGGGATCGCGACCGAGCCGTCCTCCTGCTGGTAATTCTCCAGCACCGCGACGAGCGTGCGGCCGACCGCCAGGCCCGAGCCGTTGAGGGTGTGGACGAAGCGTGTGTTCTTCTCGCCCTCCGGCCGGTAGCGCGCATTCATGCGGCGCGCCTGGAAATCGGTGCAGGTCGAACAGCTGGAGATTTCGCGATAGCGGCCCTGGCCGGGCAGCCACACTTCGAGATCATAGGTGCGCGCCGCGGTGAAGCCCATGTCGCCGGTGCACAGCTTCATGCGGCGGAAGGGCAGGCCGAGTGCGATAAGGATGCCCTCCGCACAGGCGGTCATCCGCTCATGTTCGGCCTCGGACGCATCGGGCGTGACGATCGAGACCATCTCGACCTTCTCGAACTGGTGCTGGCGGATGAAGCCGCGCGTGTCGCGGCCTGCGGCGCCCGCCTCGGAGCGGAAACAGGCGGTGAGCGCGGCGAAGCGCAGCGGCAGTTCGGCTTCGCTCAGGATCTTCTCGCGGACGATGTTGGTCAGCGACACCTCGGCGGTGGGGATCAGCCAGCGGCCGTCCGTGGTGCGGAACATGTCCTCGGCGGCCTTGGGCAGCTGGCCAGTGCCGAAAACGATCTCGTCCTTGACCAGCAGCGGCGGCACGACCTGCTCATAACCATGACCGTCGCACAGCGTGTCGAGCATGAACTGACCGAGCGCGCGGTGGAGACGGGCGGCGGCGCCCCGGACCAAGGTGAAGCGCGCGCCGGCAAGCTCCACCCCGGTCTCGAAATCGAGGCCGAGGGCAGGGCCGATCGCGTCATGCTCCTTCGGCGTGAAGGCGAAGGCGCCGGGTGTGCCGTATTCAGCGACCAGCGCATTGCCGTCCTCGTCGACACCGTCGGGCACGTCGGCCAGCGGCAGGTTCGGAATGATCGCGAGCCGGCCGTTCAGCTCCTCGCCCAGCGCCTTTTCCTCCGCCTCGATCGCGGGCAGGCGCTCCTTGAGCGTGGCGACCTCGGCCATCAGCGTGGCGGCGGTCGCCTCGTCCTTTGACGCCTTGGCCGCACCGATCGCTTTCGACGCCTCGTTGCGGCGGGCCTGGCCGGCCTGGGCCTCGGTGATCAGCGCGCGGCGGCGCTCGTCGAGTGCGACCAGCGCGTCGGCCACGGGCGCGACTCCTCGGCGCGCCAACGCGATGTCGAAGGCGGCGGGATTGTCTCGGATGGAGCGGATATCGTGCATGGTGCGTGGCTATGGCGGCGGCTCTGCGCGCGCGCAACCCGTGGCGCTCCCCGGGCGTTACCTCTCCAGGGCATCTCCCCGAGAGGATCCGTCATGAAGCTTCCCCACAACGCCGCCGTGCTTGTCGCCGATGGGCGCAAGATGCTGTTCCTGCGCAACGAGGGCGATGACGTTCATCCGAACCTGGTGGTCGAGCATGCCGAAGAACAGTCCAACCCGAAGGACGGCGACCAGAAGAGCGATGCCCCCGGCGTTTCCTATTCGAGCTTCGGCAGCGGCCGGAATACGGTGGAAGAGACGGATTTCCACCAGCTGGCAGAGGATCGTTTTGCGGTGGAGGCGACCGACCTGCTCAAGCAACGAGCGCTGTCGAACGATTTCGAATCGCTGATCGTCATCGCGCCGCCGCGCACCCTGGGCGAGCTGCGCAAACACTATCACAAGGAGGTCAGCAGCCGCCTGACCGGCGAGATCGACAAGGATCTGACCGGCCACCCGATCGCCGACATCGAGACCGCGCTGCAAAAGGCCTGATCGCGGGCCG
>NZ_JAQGLC010000291.1 GCF_028293085.1 Sphingomonas bacterium | reverse complement strand
AGATCGGATTTCCTGATCACCGACCCCGACCTGAGCAAGGCGATCCACGCGCGAGTCGCCCGATTGCTGGCGCCGCAGATCAAGCGCGCCTTTCAGTTCGACGTCACGCGGATCGAGCGGCTGCTGGTCGCCTGCTACAATGGCGATGAAGGTGGCGGCCATTTCCGCCCGCACCGCGACAACACGACCAAGGGGACGGCGCATCGCCGCTTCGCCTGCACCATCAATCTCAACGCCGAGGAGTATGAGGGTGGAGACCTGGCGTTTCCGGAGTTCGGCCGGCGCACCTATCGCGCGCCGACCGGTGGGGCGGCGATCTTCTCCTGCTCGCTGCTACACGAGGCCAGGCCGGTCATCAGCGGCAAGCGCTACGCGTTCCTGCCCTTCTTCTATGACGACGCGGCGGCCCGGCTGCGTGAGCAGAACCTCCAGTTCGTCGCGCCCGAGCTGCAGGATTATCGGCCATAGCTAGGCCGCCGGCCCCGAATTCCCGCCGCAACGGCTCTACTGCGCACCCGCCGACATGAACTGATGTACGAAGCGAACCTCCACCGCAGTGTTACCCTTGGCGCGCTCTTTCGGGTCGTTCGGCGTGTTGGAAAACACGAACAATGATTCAGCGCTGCCATCGGGGGCGACCTTCTGCTCGCCGGTCGCGTGCGAGCTGATCGCGCCGATCTGCATGTCCGCCGGCTCGATCTTGCTATAGCCCCCGGCAGCTTGCTCATAGGGGCTGGCGACTGCGTAATAGGGCGCGAGGTCGGCGAAACCCGCTGCAGTCGTCCGACGGACGGCACAGGCGTGATAGGGCGGCGCTTCGACGGTCACGACGAACTGGGCGGCCCCGTCGGCAAGCGTCCAGCCCCGGCCGGGGTCGTCGTGGAGATAGATCCGAATCTCGCGCGATTTGAGTGCGACCGCGCCCTTGGCCGCCATCGCGGCGGCAACGGCGCCGTCGTTGGGAAAGGTCTTGAGGCAGACCTCGTCGTAGAGCGCGGCCATTCTCGAAAGAACGCCGTCATCGGCCGCGGTCTGTCCCATGGGTGCCGCCGCCAACGTCAATGCAATCGCCGTCCACATGAACCCTATCCTCCCGACTAAAGGGGTGGTGGCTCATCCCGGTCGGCACGTCCAGAGGCGTTGGCGGGGGCGGATCAGTCGAAGCTGGCGCCCCAGCGGCGCTTGACGCGGTTCTTCCACAAGCCGCGGTGATAGGCGTCCGAGGCAAGGAGCGGCATCACGCTGCCCGCTTCGGCAAACACCATCTGCTCGATGCCGGTGTTGACCTTGCCCCAGCTCGCAGCCTCCTGCAGCGTCGAGGACGAGCAGGCGCCGTCGCGCACGTCGGCGACGGTGATCTGCACCGCATATTTGTGCACCTGGACGTCGTCATGCCCGAGAATCTCGGCGCAGACGACGGTATCCTGGATGAAGTTCTTCGGCACGCCGCCGCCGATCATCAGCAGGCCGGTAGTGCCTGCCTTGATCTTGATGTCGGTCAGCTCGCGGAAGTCGGCGATCGCGTCGAGCACCATATAGGGCTTGCCTTCCTTGGCGCGGTCGACCTGGTGCTTGACCAGGCCGAAGCCGGCCGAGCTGTCGACGAACGCCGGGCAGAAGATCGGCACGTCATGCTCATAGGCGAGCTTGACCAGGCTGTTGTCCTTCTTGCCGTGTTCGACGAGATATTTGCCCATCGCGCGGATGAATTCACGGCTGGAATAGGGGCGCGGCTCGAGCGAGTTGGCGATCTCGTAGATTGTGTGGTCGCAATCCTGGAGCTGCTCTTCGTCGATATAGGTGTCGTAGATGCGGTCGATCAGCAGCGAGCGTAGCGTGTCGTCGTCGGGCACTTCGAGCGCCTGATAATGCTTGTGACCAAGGCCCTCGAAGAAATCCATGTCGACGATCGATGCGCCGGTCGCGACCACGCCGTCGATCATGTTGTTGCGCAGCAATTCCGCATAAAGGTCCATGCAGCCGCCCGCGGAGGTGGAGCCGGCGATCACCAGGAAGATCGAGCAATCGGGATCGGCGAGCATCTGATTGTAGATGTCGGTCGCGCGGCCGAGATCGCGGCTGGTAAAGCTCATCTTCTTCATCGCGTCGACGATCGGGCGCGCGTCGAAGCTGGTGATGTCGATATGCTCGACGGTGGTCGAGAGCAGCTCGGCCTTCCGCTGATCATTGGGGCGGGTATCGTTGATGGCTTCGGTCATGATGGTCTCCTTATTCCCCTCCCGCTTGCGGGAGGGGCCAGGGGAGGGCGTGTCGCCGCGACCCCAATGATTACAGGCCCTCCCCCGACCCCTCCCGCAAAGCGGGAGGGGAGAAAGGAGAGCGGTAGTGGGTGCTAGTTACAGCGTGACGACGTTCGAAGCGACCTCGCGCTCCTCGCCGACGTACAGCGAGGCCATCGGCTCGTCGGAGACGATCACCGTCTCGTCCGACCCGAAGCCGTTGAACGCGGTGCGCATCGCGCAGCCATAGGCGCCGAGCATGCCGATCTCGATATAGTCGCCGGCGCGCACGTCCGCGGGCAGCAGGAACGGACCGGCCATGTGATCCATATCGTCACAGGTCGGGCCGTAGAAGCTGAACTCCATATCACGGGCGTGGCTGTCCGGCTCGCGGAGCAGCTCGACCGGGAAACGCCAGCCGATATGCGCCGCATCGAACAACGCGCCGTATGCCCCGTCGTTGATATAGAGCTCGTCGCCGCGGCGCTTCTCGACGCGCACGATCAGCGAGCTGTATTCGGCGCACAAGGCCCGGCCCGGCTCGCACCAGAGCTCGGACGAATAGCTGACCGGCAGGCTCTCGAACGCCCGGTGGATCGTTTCGAAATAGCGCTCGAGCGGGGGTGGCTCCATCCCCGGATAGGTCGAGGGGAAGCCGCCGCCGACATCGATCACGTCAACCGTGACCGCCGCCTCGACGATCGCAGCGCGGACGCGCTCCATCGCCTGGGCATAAGCCTCGGGCGTCATCGCCTGGCTGCCGACATGGAAGCAGATGCCGAGCGCATCGGCCGCCTGGCGTGCCGCGAACAGCAACGCCTTGGTCTCGCCGGGCGCCGCGCCGAACTTCGACGCGAGGCTGAGCTTCGAATGTTCGGACGACACGCGCAGGCGGACGCAGAGCGTCAGATCGGGCGCCGAACGGGTGGCGCGGACGATCTTGTCCAGCTCCTCGATCGAATCGAGCGAGAAGACGCGGACGCCGTGGGTGAAATAGGCTTCCTCGATCGCTTCCTCGGCCTTGACCGGGTGCATGAAGCATAATGTCGCATCAGGAACCGTGTTCGCCACCAACCGTACCTCGGCGATCGAGGCCACGTCGAA
>NZ_JAQGLC010000290.1 GCF_028293085.1 Sphingomonas bacterium | reverse complement strand
ACCGGGCCGGCGGTATGCTCGCGCATCTGGACCAGGGCCTTCAACCGGCGATTCTCATAGGAGAGCGAGCGGGCGCGCATCAGCAGCGCATGCATGTCGTCGATCTGCTTCTGGAGCGCGACATTCTTGTCGTGCACGGCGATATAGCCGTTGATTCCGGACGGGATCGAGGTGATGCCGCGGCCGACCCAGGAGACGCCCGAGGAGACCGGTGTGGTCACTTCGCCCATGCTGGCGCGCAGCGCGGCAAAGGCCGGGGGGTCGAGCGTGGCCAGCGCAAGCAGGACCGCGCCGACGAGCGAGCCCGCAACGGCGATCACATAACCCAGGAAGAGGCTGTACTGCGCCCGCCGCGAAAAACCCGGGCGCCGGTTGCGAGACGGCGCCATCATTCCCCCATCCAATCACCCGGGAGCCCCCTATGGGCCCAAAGGTTCAATAAAGCTTCAAGTCCAGGGGCCTTAAGCCCAAAGACTTCAGGCGCTGTGCAGCACACCACGGAACACCGGATCCTCGAGCGCCCGGCCCGTGCCGAGCGCGACGCAAGTCAACGGATCGTCGGCGATCGTGACCGGCAGGCCGGTCTCGTCGCGCAGCACCTCGTCGATGCCCTTGAGCAGCGCGCCGCCGCCGGTGAGCACGATGCCCTGGTCGACGATGTCGGCGGCAAGCTCGGGCGCGGTGTTCTCGAGCGCAATGCGTACGCCTTCGACGATCTGGCCGACCGGCTCAGAGAGCGCTTCCGCGATCTGGCCCTTGTTGATCTGGATTTCCTTGGGCACGCCATTGACCAGATCGCGGCCCTTGACGTGGATCGTCAGGCCGATGCCGTCTGGCGGCGGCTTCGCCACGCCGACTTCCTGCTTGATCCGCTCCGCCGTGGCATCGCCGATCAGGAGATTGTGATTGCGCCGGACATAAGAGACGATCGCCTCGTCCATCTTGTCGCCGCCGACGCGCACCGACGTGGTGTAGGCGAGGCCGCGCAGCGAGAGCACCTCGACCTCCGTCGTGCCGCCGCCGATATCGACGACCATCGAGCCGATCGGCTCGGTGACGGGCATGTCGGCACCGATCGCGGCCGCCATCGGCTCCTCGATCAGCCAGACCTGCGAGGCGCCGGCGTTGGACGCGGCATCGCGGATTGCGCGGCGCTCGACCGATGTCGAACCCGACGGCACGCAGATCACGATCTGCGGCCAGCGCAGGAAGCGGCGCTGCCCGCCATGGACCTTGTGGATGAAGTGCTTGATCATCTGCTCGGCGACGTCGATGTCGGCGATGACCCCGTCACGCAGCGGGCGGATCGCCTGGATGCTGTCGGGGGTCTTGCCCATCATCAGCTTGGCGTCGTCACCGACCGCCTTGACCCGCTTGACGCCGTTGATCGTCTCGACCGCGACTACCGACGGTTCGTTGAGGACGATGCCGCGACCGCGCAGGTAGACCACCGTGTTCGCGGTGCCGAGGTCGATCGCCATATCGTGCGACGTGAATCTGAAGAATCGCGAGAAAAAGCTCATTGATCATTCCGTTCCAGGCCGCCCCGGGTCAGGGTTACGGCTAATTCGCACATATCACCTCGAAACGCTTATAACTGGCCTGCCAGAGCTGGAATTCCACGCTCTGGTTGCCTGTAGATGCGGGTCGCGGGATGCCGTCGCTTGGGCTAGAGCCACATCCATGTCAATACGCCGCCTTCCCGAACATCTCGTCAATCGTATCGCCGCGGGCGAGGTGGTCGAGCGCCCTGCCAGCGCATTGAAGGAGCTTGTGGAAAACGCGATCGACGCCGGCGCCCGGCGGATCGCGATTCGCCTTGTTGGCGGAGGGACCGACCTGATCGAGGTGACCGACGACGGCAGCGGCATGACGCCCCCCGACATGGCGCTCGCGCTGGAGCGACATGCCACTTCCAAGTTGCCTGACGAAGCGATTGAAAACGTTGCGACGTTGGGATTTCGCGGCGAGGCGTTGCCCTCGATCGCGAGCGTCGCGCGGCTGACGCTCGAAAGCCGGGTGCGCGGGGCGGAGGGCTGGGCGCGTATCGTCGACAATGGCGCCCTGGTCTCGGAAGGGCCGGCGGCGATTCCCCCCGGCACGCGGGTGCGGGTCGAGGCGCTGTTCGAGCGGGTGCCGGCACGGCGCAAGTTCCTGCGTTCGGGCCGCTCCGAATATGCCGCGAGCCTCGATGTGGTGCGGCGGCTTGCGATGGCGCGGCCCGACATCGCGTTCAGCCTGGAGCATGACGGACGGCGGTCGCTGTCCGTCGCGGCGGGTGAAAGCCTGCCCGACCGCGTCGCTGCGCTGACCGACCGGGCGCTGATCGAGAACGGCATCCCGATCGACCTGGAGCGCGAGGGGCTGAAGCTCGGCGGGATCGCCGGCCTGCCGACCTTCAACCGTGGCGTGGCGGATCATCAATATCTGTTCGTCAACGGGCGGCCGGTGAAGGATCGGCTGCTGGTCGGCGCGGTGCGCGGCGCCTATGCCGAGCTGCTCGCGCGCGACCGGCATGCGGTGGTGGCGTTGTTTCTCGATGTGCCGGCCGATGCGGTCGACGTGAACGTCCATCCGGCCAAGACCGAGGTGCGCTTCCGCGAGCCGGCGATGGTGCGCGGCCTGATCGTCAGCGGCTTGCGGCGGGCGCTGGACGAGGCGGGGCATCGCAGCGTGCAGCGGCCGAGCGATGCCGCGCTGGCCGCGTGGCAGCCCGAGCCGGTCGCGCCGGCTCCCCAATTGTGGGACGAGCGGCCGGTCGGGGGCGCGTGGGATACGCCGGCCCGGAGCGCTCATGCCGTCTTCGACCGCCGATCGAGCTTCATCGCGCCGCCCATGGCGCGGGCCGAGCCGGCTTACGCCCCGCCGCCCGAGACGGTGAGCTATCCGCTCGGCGTCGCGCGGGGGCAGGTCGCCAAGACCTATATCGTCGCCGAGGCCGAGGACGGGCTGGTGCTGGTCGACCAGCATGCCGCGCATGAGCGGCTGGTGCTCGAACGGATGCGCAAGGCGATGGCCAATGGCGGGGTCGCGTCGCAGGCGCTGCTGCTGCCCGAGGTGATCGAACTCGACGAACCCGCCTGCGACCGGCTCGAAGCCCGCGCCGCCGAGCTGACCGAGTTCGGGCTCGACCTGGAGCGTTTCGGCCCCCGCGCGATGCTGGTCCGCGCGGTGCCGGCGATGCTGGGGCAGGGGGATGTGACGGGGCTCGTCACCGATCTGGCCGACGAGCTTGCCGCGTTCGACGAGGCGCTGAGCCTGAAGGAACGGCTCGACCATGTCGCGGCGACCATGGCGTGCCACGGCTCGGTCCGCGCCGGGCGGGTGCTGTCGGTGACCGAGATGAACGCGCTGCTGCGCGAGATGGAGATCACGCCGCATTCGGGCCAGTGCAATCATGGCCGGCCGACCTGGGTGAAGCTGGCACATGGCGATATCGAGAAACTGTTCGGGCGGCGGTGAGGCGTCGGGTCCGTGCCCGGAAGTAATCATGCCGGAAAGGGCGGAAAACCGACCAATATTCGCGGGAGTGCGAGTCGGGTAACGTAAAATTTGGGGGTGTTATTACTCGCACATTCGGTGGCTACCCTATTCGTTCCGGTGAACGCCGGGTGATACAAGAAAGGCCCGCTCAATAGATTCCAGTACGTTATTTCACGAATTCTTCCGCAATATGCGAGTCCCTTAAGTAACACTTCCGCCTTCTTCGACGGTAGTTGCTTCGGGTGAATCTGGGCGGTCATGTCGCGGCCTTCGGAATCGCCACCCCGCATCTCGGGGAGAGGGCAGGATATCCGATGGGGGGAATTGTTGAATCAGGGGGCGGGATTATCTCCGGACCGGCGTGTGCAACCCCGCTTCCGTTCCGAGCATCAAACGCCTACATCGCCCGTCCCATGTCTCGTCCCAAGCCCCCCGTCTTCGAGAAAACCAAGATCGTCGCCGAGAACCGGCGCGCGAAGTTCGATTATGCGATCGACACGGTCTACGAGGCCGGCATCGCGCTGACGGGCACCGAGGTGAAATCCCTGCGCGACGGCACCGGCTCCATTGCCGAGAGCTATGCCGAGGTGAAGGACGGGCAGGTCTGGCTGATCAATTCGAACGTGCCCGAATTCAGCCATGGCAACCGCTTCAACCATGAGCCCAAGCGCCCGCGCAAATTGCTGTTGCACGAGCGCGAGATCAACAAGATGCACGGTGCGGTGGCGCGCGAGGGGATGACCCTGGTGCCGCTGATGATCTATTTCAATGCGAAGGGCCGTGCCAAGGTGGAACTGGCGCTGGCGAAGGGCAAGAAGGATCACGACAAGCGCGCGACGATCAAGGAGCGCGACTGGAAGCGGGAGCAGGGAAGGATCATGCGTGATCGTGGCTGAAAAGCCCGGCCTTTTCACGCGCGTCTCCCTCTGGTGGCAGCGCACTATGCCGACGCGCGAGAGCATGGAGCAGAATCGCTTGCTCCGGCCGGTCGCGCACCGCGTGCTCGCGCCAGCTTTGTGGCGGTTCACCCGCCGATCGGTGCCGCGCGGCGTCGCGCTGGGCATGGTGACGGGCATCCTCTTTCCCGTGGCGCAGATCCCCTTTTCGGCGGTGCTCGCGCTGCCGATCCGCGCCAATATCCCGACCGCGGCAGCGATGACCTTCATCACCAATCCCTTCACCACGCCGTTCCTGTGGGTCGCGGCCTATTGGATCGGGCAGCAGGTGCTGCATCTCGACGCGCAGGTGCCGGGCGCGCCGATCGCGACGCAGGTGGCGGCCAATTCGGGCTGGCTGCACTGGCTGTTCTCGGTTGCCGGGCCGGCGACGATCGTCGGCCTGTTCATCATCACCGTCACGCTGGCGATCCTGGGCTATGCCGTCGCGGCGTTCGGCTGGCGCTGGTGGATCGTGCGCAAATGGCGCCACCGGGCGCACGCTCAGCCGAAATAAGCGACCGCTTGCTGCCGCGAAATTGACTGGCCGTGTTATCGGATTAGAACACATTGCATCACCTCCTTTTGCGGGATGCACCATGTCCAGACCACCGTTCGTCGCCCTTCTCTTCTCCGCGACGATGCTCGCGGGCCTTTCCGCCGCGAGCCCGCCGCCCCGGGCTGAAACGCCGGCCGCGCCCGCAGCGCCGTTGGCCAAGCCCGCCTTTGGCGATTTCGGCGTCGACGAGGCCGGGATGGACAGGAATGTCGTGCCGGGCGACGATTTCTACGGTTATGTGAACGGCATCTGGGAGAAGAATACCCCGATTCCCGCCGACAAGGCCAATTACGGCGCGTTCGACGGGCTGCAGGACCTGTCGCGCGAGCGCACGCACGGCATCTTGGAGACCGAGAGGGCCGATCCGAACTCGAAGATCGGCGCGGCCTATGCGACCTATCTCGACAATGCGGCGATCGAGGCAAAGGGCCTGACGCCGATCCAGCCCTGGCTCGACCGGATCAAGGCCGTGAAATCCAGGGCCGGTTATGCGGCGTTGGTCGCCGAGGCCGATGTCGATGGCCTGGCGGTGCCGTTCAACGCGGGGGTGGGGCAGGACGCCAAGGACCCGGAGCATTATGCGCTGCAGATGCGCCAGGCCGGCCTGGGCCTGCCCGACCGCGATTATTATCTGGGCGTGAATGCGAAGCTGACCGAGGCCAAGACCGCCTATCAGGCGCATATCGCCAAGATGTTCACGCTGGCGGGCGAGCCCAATGCCGAGGCACGGGCCAAAGCGGTCGTCGATTTCGAGACCGAGATCGCCAAGGTCAGCTGGACCAACATCGACAATCGCGATGCCAACAAGACCTATAACAAGATGCCCGTCGCCACCCTTGCGAAGATCGCGCCGGGGTTCGACTTCGTCACCTATTTCAAGGCGATCGGCACGCCGGTCGACACCATCATCGTCGCCCAGCCGACTGCGGTAACCGGGATCGCAAAGCTGATCGGCAGTGCGCCGATCGGCGTGTTGCGCGACCAGTTGCTGATCCGCTCGCTCGACGGCTTCGCGCAGGTGCTGCCGGCGGCGTATGACAATGAGCGGTTCGCGATGTTCGGCACCGTCATCAGCGGCATTCCGCAGCAGCAGGACCGCTGGAAGCGCGCGGTCGATTATACCAGCGGCATCCTGACCGACGACGTCAGCAAGCTCTATGTCGCGCAATATTTCCCGCCCGAGACCAAGAAGGCGGCCGATGCGATGGTCAAGTACATCATCGCGGCAATGAACGTGCGGATCGACAAGCTCGACTGGATGACGCCCGAGACGAAGGTGAAGGCGCATGCCAAGCTCGCCGCCTTCACGCCGCGGATCGGCTATCCCGACAAATGGCGCGATTATGCCGCGTTGAAGATCGTGCCGGGCGATGCGTTCGGCAACGCGCTGCGCGCCAATCAATGGGCGCACGCCTATAATATCCAGAAGCTCGGCAAGCCGATCTATCGCTGGGAATGGGGCATGACGCCGATGACGGTGAACGCCCAGGCGAACCCGACGTTGGTCGCCATCACCTTCCCGGCGGCGATCCTGCAGCCCCCCTTCTTCGATCCGAACGCCGATCCGGCGGTGAATTATGGCGGCATCGGCGCGGTGATCGGGCACGAGATGAGCCATCATTTCGACGACCAGGGCGCAAGCTTCGACCTGCACGGCCAGCTGACCGACTGGTGGACGCCGCAGGACGTGGCGGCGTTCAACAAACGCACCGACGCGCTGGTGGCCGAATATGACGCCTATGAGCCGCTGCCCGGCATGAAGCTGAAGGG
>NZ_JAQGLC010000289.1 GCF_028293085.1 Sphingomonas bacterium | reverse complement strand
AAGCTCGACTGGCGCGCCGACATGAAGGGAAAGGTGCTCCTCCCCGGCTTCATCGACGCGCACGGCCATGTGATGGCACTCGGCTTCCGCGCGCTCGAGCTCGATCTGTCGGGCACTAAATCGCTCGACGAGGCCAAGGCCGCAATCGCCGCCTATGTCGCGGCGAACCCCGAGAAGAAATGGATCCTCGGCGGCGGCTGGAACCAGGAGGCCTGGGGCCTTGGCCGTTTTCCGACCGCCGCCGATCTCGATGCGGTGGTCGGCGACCGGCCGGTCTGGCTTGCCCGGATCGACGGGCATGCGAGCTGGGCGAACAGCGCGGCGATGAAGGCCGCCGGCGTCACCGCGAAAAGCGTCTCGCCGCCCGGCGGGCGCATCGAGAAGGCCGGCGCGTTGCCCAACGGCGTGTTCGTCGATGCGGCGCAGGAGCTGGTCAACAAATCGGTGCCGCAGCCCTTGCCCAAGGATCGCGATGCGGCCTTCCTCAAGGCGCAGGCGATCCTGCTGGGCTTCGGCATCACGGCGACGACGGACATGGGCACCAGCCTCGACGAATGGCTCAGCTATCGCCGGGCGGGCGATGCGGGGGCGCTCCGCGTCCGCATCATGAGCTATGGCGCCGGGGTCGAGACCACGGTCAGGATCGGCGGCGCGGGCCCCACCGCCTGGCTCTACAACGACCGGCTGCACATGGGCGGGGTGAAGCTCTACGCCGACGGCGCGCTTGGTTCGCGCGGGGCGTGGCTTAAGGCGCCGTACAGCGATGCCCCGGGCCAGTCTGGTGCTGGCTTCATGGCCGACGACGTGATCCGCAACCTGATGAGCCGCGCCGCGATGGATCACTACCAGATCGCGGTCCACGCGATCGGCGACAAGGCCAATGCCCAGGTGCTCGACGCGATCGAGGAGCTGTCTGAAACCTACAAGGGCGATCGCCGCTGGCGGATCGAGCATGCCCAGATCGTCGACCCCGCCGATCTGCCGCGCTTCGGCCAGCACGGCACGATCGCCTCGATGCAGCCGACTCACCAGACCTCGGATCGGACGATGGCCGAGGCGCGGCTCGGGCCGAATCGGCTCGCCGGCGCCTATGCCTGGGCATCGATGCTCAGGAACGGCTCCACGCTCGCCTTCGGCTCCGATTATCCGGTCGAGAGCCCAGATCCCTTTGCCGGCTGGGCGGCGGCGTTCACGCGCCAGGGCGCCGATGGTCAGCCTTATGGTGGCTGGCGTCCCGAGGAAAAGGTGACGCGCGAACAGGCCTGGTGGGCCTTTACCGGCGGCGCTGCCTATGCCGGCTTCGCCGAAGACCGGTTCGGACGGCTGGCCCCCGGGCAGCGCGCCGACTTCATCATCGTCGACCGCGATCCGCTGCTGGCCGGCCCGAGCGAGCTGCGCGCGACCAAGGTGGAGGAGACCTGGGTAGGTGGCCACAAGGAGTGGGTGCGGAAGTGATTTTCGCCTTCTCCCTCAAGGGGAGAGGGAAATAAAACGAAAGGCCGCGGCACCCCCCGATGCCGCGGCCTACCTCCCGAAAAATTACCGGGGAGCGTTGATGTCGTCAGGCGACCTCGGCCACCGGGGCCGAAACCTCGTCCGGCTCGCGCAGCACATAGCCGCGGCCCCAGACGGTCTCGATGTAATTCTCGCCTTCGCACGCCAGGCTCAGCTTCTTGCGGAGCTTGCAGATGAAGACGTCGATGATCTTGAGTTCGGGTTCGTCCATGCCGCCATACAAATGGTTGAGGAACATTTCCTTGGTGAGCGTGGTGCCCTTGCGGAGCGAGAGCAGCTCCAGCATCGCATATTCCTTGCCGGTCAGATGGACCCGGCTGCCATCGACTTCGACCGTCTTGGCATCGAGATTGACCGCGAGCTTGCCGGTGCGGATGACCGACTGGCTGTGGCCCTTGGAACGGCGGACCACGGCGTGGATACGCGCAGTCAGCTCTTCGCGGTGGAAAGGCTTGGTGACGTAATCGTCGGCGCCGAAGCCGAAGCTGCGCACCTTGGAATCCATCTCGTTGATGCCCGACAGGATCAGCACCGGAGTCTGCACCCGGGCGACCCGGAGTTTCTTGAGCACGTCATAGCCGTGCATGTCCGGCAGGTTCAGGTCCAGCAGGATGATGTCGTAATCATACAGCTTGCCCAGATCGAGGCCTTCTTCGCCAAGATCGGTCGTATAGACGTTAAAGCCTTCGGTCGTGAGCATCAGCTCGATCGCTTTCGCGGTCGTCGGCTCGTCTTCGATCAGCAGCACGCGCATCTGGCAGTTCCCCTGTCACTTCGCGGCGCTCGACACCCCCTTCGGCTCGACGCACCCTGCACAAACTATTAACCTGATCAGGGATGAACGCAAAAGGTTAATTCTTCGCTAACCGGCCTGAATCCACGAGTCGTGGGGAATCCCCGGATCAGGAATTACACCTAGGGACGGCCTTCAGGCGGCCCCGGCACCCCCGCTCGCACAGATATGGCGAAAGCGCTCGGTAAGGAAGTTTATCAACGCCTCGACCCGCGCCGGACGAAGATTTCCCGGCGGCGTGAGCAGATGAAGCGCGATCGGCGGGCTGTGCCAGTCGGTCAGGATCGCCTCGAGCGTGCCCCTGGCGAGATCGCCGCCGACGATGAAATCGGGCAGCATGCCGATGCCGAGCCCGGCGCGGAGCGCCGGGAGCAGGGCGTCGCCGCTGTTCGAGCGTAGCGGCCCGGCTGGCCGCACCGCCGCCTCGCCGCCGCCCGGACCGGTAAAGCGCCACGGACCAGTGACATTGGTATAGCCGAGACAGGCATGCTCGCCGAGCTGCGCCGGGTGCGTCGGGCGGCCATGTTTGTCGAGATAGGCGGGCGAGGCGACCATATGAATGGCGATCGGCCCGAGCCGGCGCGCGCGGAGCGAGCTGTCGGGCAGGTCGGCGATGCGCAGCGCCACGTCGATCCCCTCCGCGACGATATCGACCTTGGCGTCGGACAGGTTGAGATCGATCTCGATCCCCGGATGATCGGCCAGGAACTCGGCGAGCGCGGGTGTCAGGCTGACCAGCCCCAGCGTCATTGGTGCGGTGACGCGGATCAGGCCGTGCGGCGCGGTCGCCGCGTCATGCGCCGCCTCTTCGGCCGCCATCGCCTCGGCGAGGATGCGGGCGGCATGCTCGGCCAGGCTTCGGCCGCTCTCGGTCAGGGTCAGCCGGCGCGAGGTGCGGTGGAACAATGACTGGCCGAGATGCGCCTCCAGCCGCGTCACCGCCTTGGACACGGTCGCTTTCGACACCCCGATCGCATCCGCCGCGCCGCTGAACGAGCGATGCTCGACGACGGAGGCGAAGATCGCCCAGGCTTCCAGATCCGGCAGACGCATATCCATTCCTCCCCAAACGGAGCTTGGAGAGGATTTAGCAACGGAAACGATCAGTTTCCAGCGTTTCCATTTACGGCGTGATCGAAACCCCTATCTTGGCGGCAACAAGGAGACCCCCGATGATCGAGAAAAGATCGTTCGAAAGCCTGGGCCATGCCGATCATGGCTGGCTCAATGCGCGCCACCATTTCAGCTTCGCCAATTACTACGACCCGTCCCGCATGGGCTGGGGCGCGATCCGCGTCTGGAACGATGACGAGATCGGCCCGAACGCCGGCTTCCCGCCGCACCCGCACCGCGACATGGAGATCATCACCTATGTCCGCAAAGGCGCCATCACCCACAAGGATTCGATGGGCAATGAAGGCCGCACCGGGGCGGGCGACGTCCAGGTGATGAGCGCCGGCACCGGCGTGCGCCATGCCGAATATAATCTCGAACCCGAGACGACGACGCTCTTCCAGATCTGGATCGAGCCGAAGCGCACCGGCGGCTCTCCGAGCTGGGGTGCCAAGCCTTTCCCGAAGAGCGACCGCAGCGGCAAGTTCGCGGTGCTCGCCAGCGGCTTTGCCGAGGACAAGGATGCCCTGCCGATCCGTGCCGATGCGCGTGTGCTGGGTGCCACGGTGAAGGCCGGCGAGACGATCACCCACAAAGTCGGCGAGGGGCGCCACGCCTATCTGGTCCCCGCGACCGGCGCGATCGAGATTGACGGCGAGCCTTTCAACGCCCGCGACGGTGTCGCGATCGGTGGCGGCCAGACGGTCACCATCAAGGCGATCGAGGACGCCGAACTGGTGCTCGTCGACTCCGAATAAGCGTTTCCTGGTCCGCCCCATCCCCCCCAGGGGCGGAACAGGTGGGGGTGGGAAATCGTCCTCCCCGAAAGTCCGGCGTGTTGCGGCCGGGCCCCACCCCCGAATTTCCACTCCCTCCCGCTTGCGGGAGGGGGGATTTGCCACGAAGGAAACTGAAATGACCAAGGTCCTGGTGCTCTATTACTCGTCCTACGGCCATCTCGAGCAGATGGCCGACGCCGTTGCCGAGGGCGCCCGCTCCGCCGGGGCCGAGGTCGACATCCGCCGCGTGCCCGAAACAGCGCCGCCCGAGGTGATCAAGGCCGCCGGCTTCAAGGCCGATACCGCGCACCCGGTGATCGATGGCATCGCTGCGCTCGCCGACTATGACGCGATCATCGTCGGCGCGCCGACCCGCTTCGGCCGCATGTCCAGCCAGATGGCCGCGTTCCTCGATCAGGCCGGCGGCCTGTGGATGACCGGCGCGCTCAACGGCAAGGTTGGCGGCGCGTTCAGTTCCACCGCGACTCAGCATGGCGGCCAAGAGACGACGCTCTTCTCGATCATCACCAATTTGCTGCATTTCGGCCTGACCATCGTCGGGCTCGATTACGGCTTTGCCGGGCAGATGGGCGTGAAGGAAGTGCACGGCAATTCGCCTTATGGTGCAACGACGATCGCCGATGGCGACGGCAGCCGCCAGCCGAGCAGCATCGAGCTCGACGGTGCCCGCTATCAGGGCCGCCGGATCGCCGAGGTCGCGAACAAGCTGGCAGCCTGATCCGCGTTCAGTAAATAATCCCCGGCCACAATATGATCAGCGGTGGCGTCGCCGGTGGCGGCGCCACCACCACGGCGAGAGGCGGATCGATCATCGGGCTGGCCGGGAACTGGGCCCGCGCGCGCGCGAACATGAGCCGCGCCTGCGCCGCGCCCGGTTCCGCGACCGACTTGCCGACCCACCGCCAGTGCCACGGCTCCCAGGTGACGTTCTGGGCATTGCCCATCGGGAAGGACAGTTCGAAGCCGAAATCCCGCGCATGGATGATGAGCCATTTCCCGGCCTTCGTGTTCGCCATGCACGCATCGAGATCGGGGCAGCCCGGCGAGGGGCGGACGGCGAAATCCAGGGCATAGCCCGTTGCATGCTCGCTGAACCCCGGCGGCCCCACCGATTGGGCCCGCATCGCCGGATCGGGGCACGGATTGCCCGGCCTGCCCTGGCGGCAGAAGACGGCGCGCTGGTGCGCGACGGTGCGATAGCAGGAAACGCCCTTCAACTGCCCGGATATGCCCGGGGTCGCGTTCGCCGTCTCCAGCAATCGCTCGAGATCGGCCGCCGCCTCGCGCTGCAGGCGGCACGGCGCGCCCAGGCCGAAGCCGGGCGCCACGACGACCAGATCGCTCGCCGGCACCTCTTGGTAGGGAAGATGGCCGAACAGCCGGCCGTCGGCCGACAGCGTTCCGAGCGGCAACAAAGCAGCCGGCTGGACCGGGGCTCGTCTCGTACGGCCCTGGCCGGGCGCAGCCAGGGCGAGCGCCGGCACGAGCCACAACCCCGGCAGAAAGATCCCGATCGCGCGCTTGATGATGAGCTTCACAGGGCGTCCCTCTGGCATGGGCGCGCGCGGAGTGGCAAGGGCGTGACATGCTCGTAAACAACATCCTCTTCCTCGACGGCGAAGCGATCGTGATCGACAAGCCCGCCGGCATGCCGGTCGACCGCCCTCGCGACGGATCGCTCAGCCTCGAAAACCAGCTCGACAGCCTGACCTTCGGCTTCCGCCGCTGGCCGCAGGCAGTGCACCGGCTCGATCGAGACACGTCGGGCTGCCTGCTCTTGTCGCGCAATCCCAAGGCGCATGCCCGCTTCCAGCACGCGTTCGAGGCGGGGATCGTCGAGAAACGCTATCTCGCGGTGCTCGAAGGCGTGGTCGAAGGGGACAGCGGCCTGATCGATCTCGCTCTGACCAAGGTCAGCACGGCCGAGGAGGGCTGGCGCATGCGCGGCGATCCGAAGGGCAAGCCTTCGCGCACCGCCTGGCGCGTGCTGGCAGTGAAGGACGGCCGCAGCTTCGTCGAGTTCAAGCCCGAGACCGGCCGCACCCACCAGATCCGCGTCCACGCCGCCGAGGCGCTCGGCGCGCCGGTGGTGGGCGATCCCGTGTACGGCGACGGTGTCGGCGAGAGTCTGCTCCATGCCGCGTCGCTCATGGTACCGCGCGCCGGCAAGGACCCGATCGTCGCCGAGGCGCCGCTGCCGGAACGCTTTCTCAAGGCCGGCTTCGGCATCGACTGAGTTGAACGCGGCCTAATCGATCGGCTTCCCCCGCAAGCTCTTCACGCTGGACCGCTTCGCCTTGCCTTCCATCCGCCGCGCCTTTGCGGCCTTGGACGGCTTGGTGGGGCGGCGTTTCTTCGGCACGATCGTGGCTTCGCGGATCAACGCCAACAGCCGCTCGCGCACCTCCTGCCGATTGAGCAGTTGCGACCGTGCCCCTTCGCTCTTGAGCACGAGCACGCCGTCGCGGGTGAGCCGGCTTCCTGCCAGGGCCTCGAGGCGGGTTTTCACGGCTTCGGGCAGGTTCGGCGAATTGCGCACGTCGAACCGCAGCATGACGGCGGAATCGGTGGTGTTGACCGATTGACCGCCCGGCCCGGACGAGCGGGCAAAGCTCTCTTCGATCTCGTCGCTGTCGAGGGAAATCGAACGGGTCACGGGGATCATCGGCATCGGCGACGTATCTCAGGGACCGGGCTTGGCGACAATGGCGCGATTGGCCGTCGCCCCGGCGGAGGCCGGGGCCGCTGGCGGATGACCGCACCCTATCCTACATAGCAGCCCCCGCCTGTGCCGGGGCGACGAGGGAACCCCCATGTACGATTTCGCCATCGCCGACGCGACCAAGGCCGAGCTCTACCACGACCTCTCCGCCGCCCTCGGCGCGCTGACCGCGGACGAGCCCGACGCCATCGCCAACATGGCCAACGCCGCCGCGCTGATCTGGCAATATCTGCCCGATCTCAACTGGGCCGGCTTCTACCGTCTCGTCGAGGGCGAGCTCGTGCTCGGCCCCTTCCAGGGCAAGCCCGCCTGCATCCGCATCGCGATCGGCGCCGGCGTCTGCGGTGCCGCCGCGGCGAGCCGTGAGACCCAGCTGGTCGAGGATGTCCACGCCTTTCCCGGCCATATCGCCTGCGACGCGGCGAGCCGGTCCGAACTGGTCGTCCCGATCGTCCATGACGGCCGGCTGATCGGCGTGCTCGATCTCGACAGCCCGAGTGCCGCGCGTTTCGACGCGGAGGATGCTGCCGGGTGCGAGGCGCTGGTGCGGCTGATCGCGCCGCGCATCGCTGGCTGATCCGATTCGGGACAGCGGTAAGACTCGCGGAAATCTGCGAAATTTGGTAACGAAACTCTTAATCATCGGGCGAAATCGCGCCCTTGCGGGAGTTGTTTACCATGCGGACCCTAGTGATCGCAGGCCTTTCGATGGTTACCGCGATCTCCGCGACTCCGGCGGCCGCGCAGCATGTTCTGTCCAATGGACAGGTCTGGCAGAATGGGCGGATCGTGCCGCCTGCGACCGTGTCGCCCAATCCGCCGAGCCAAAGTGGGCCGGGCGTGGTGTGGGATCCGGCCGGGCCGGCATTCCACAACGGCCCGATCATGCCGGCCAATCCGCGGCCGATGCCCATGCGGCCGGTCCGCCGGCTGCCCAACGGGGTCGAGACCGGCCCGCAGCATTTCGGCGGCGGGTATAATTCCGGGCCTCTGCCCGGCTACCAGCCGATCCAGGCGGCACAGCGTCAGCAGCGCTGGGGCGGCTCGGTCGGCGGCCGCTGGTATGGCGGCAGCAACGCGCCGGGCGGGTGGAACGCCTATCGCCGCCCGAACCGCGGCTGGACCCTGCCGCGCTACTGGATCGCGCCGAGCTTCTTCATCAGCGATTGGGGCACCTACGGCCTGTCGACGCCGCCCCAGGGCTATAATTGGACGCGCTATTACGACGATGCGGTGCTCGTCGACGGCCGCGGCCGAGTCATGGATTCGGTCGACGGGATCGACTGGGATTCCTACGACGACGGCCAGGGTTATGGCGGTGGCGGCGGCTATGCCGAAGCGGGCGACGGCTATGCGGTCGCGGCCGGCGGTGGCGGTGGGGACGGTTATGGCGCCGGCTACCAGCAGCCCCCGATGAACTATGCGCCGCCGCCGATCGTGCAGGGCGGCGGCTATACGACCACCTATTCCAGCTCGGGCTATGCGGGCGCGGGGGGCTATGCGAGCGGCGGCTATTGGTATCCGCCGGCCACGACGACGACCATCACCGTCCAGTCCGCACCGGTCGTCACCACCACGACCACTGAATATATCGAGGAAACGACGAGCTACGCGCCCGTGCGCCGCGTCTATCGCGCCAAGCGCAAATGGCGGCCGGCACCGCGCCGCTCGTGCAGCTGCAATTGCTGCCGTTGATCTGAACACCTCCCCGACGGGGGAGGAGGGGGCCCGCGCCGCGCGCGGGAGAGTGAGGGCGAGCCGGGGGGTCTCGCCCTCCTCTGATTCTATGGCCCGGCGAACGTCACGAGGCTCTCGGCACCATCGGGTCCGAGCGCCGACACGCCGATGAAATTGTCGTCGACCGGCACATCCTTCAGCATCGTGGTCAGGGCCGGGGCGGCAACGTCGAGCGCCTTTTGCCAGTCCTGCGCGTCGTTGCGGCGCCAGTGGATGCGATAGCCGGTGGCGCCCTCGACCGGCTGCCATTTCACCGTGGCATCATAGCCGAGCGCACCCGAAATCGTGACCCCCAAAGGCGCGGCCGGCGCGGCGGCGAGGCGGCGAATCGTCGCCACGTTGATCGCCGTCACCTTGGCGAGATAGCCGAAGTCCATCTTGTCGACCGTATCGCCATAGGCGATCCCGTTCTCGATGCGGACGTCCTGATGCTGCCCTTTCCAGTTCTCCGCCGCCACAGTGAAGCGCACCGCCGGATAGCCCAGCGCCAGGAAGGGCGCATGGTCGCCGCCGCGGCCGAAGCGGTCGGGCCGCCGGTCGACGAACACGTCCAGCCCGCCCGGAATCGCCTTGGCAATCCCGTCCACCGTTTTGGCCAGCGCGCGCGAGGGGCCATCGTCCTCGCCGCCATTCTGCCGGCGTGCCTGCAGCGCGGGCAGATCCTCCGCCGCCCCGATCCCTTCCGAGAACACCCGCACCCGATCGGTGACGCGCACGCCATTCTGGCCGATCGTGTTGCCGACGATGTCGTTGTTGAGCATCGCCGTGACCGTCCAGTTCTTCTGCTTGGCGGTCTCGGCGAGCAAGGTGCCGCCATACAGCCCCTGCTCCTCGCCCGAGAACAGGGCATAGACGATCGTCGCGCGGAACTTCTCCTTGGAGAGGATGCGCGCCGCCTCCAGCACCAGCGCGACGCCCGATCCGTCGTCATTCGCGCCGGGCGCGTCGCCCGTGACGTTCATCACGTCGCTCACCCTGCTGTCGATATGCGCGCCGACGATGATCACGCGGCGCGGCTCGTCGCCCTGCTGGAAGCCGAGCACATCGACGATCTCGACTCCGTTGGGCGCGCGGGTGCCGGTGAAGGTCCGCGCGATATTGGCGCTGGTGATACAGCCGCCGCACCCGTCCGAGATCCGCGTCAGCTCGCCCGCCGCCCAGGCCCGCGCCGCGCCGATGCCGCGTTTCGGATCGTCGGGGGAGGACAGGGTGTGGCGCGTGCCGAAGCTCACCAGTTTCTCGACGGTCGCCTTCAGGCGGGCGGGATCGGGCGCGTCCTTCGCGGCGGCAGGCGTGGCGAGGACAAGGGCGGCGAGCGGGAGGAGGCGGTACATGGCCCGATGGTGACGGGGAGCGCGCTCGGCATCAACCCCGTTCGTCATGCTGAAACAAGTTCAGCGTGACGTTGCTTGAATCAACTCAGCCGGTCGATCGCCTCGCGGTCGAGCGAGCCGGGGATGATCATCAGCGGAATCGGCAGGATCCCGGCATCGGTCCCCGCGAAGTGGCTGACCAGCGGACCCGGCGCGCCGCTGGCGGCGGCGCCCAGCACCAGCGCGGCGATATTGGGATTTTCGGCGATCATCTCGCGGATGATCTTCGGGCCTTCGCCCTGCCGCACGGTGATCGAGGGTCGCAGCCCGGATTCCTCGATCAGCGTACCGGCCGCGCCCGCGACCAGCGCCTCGGCATGGATCCGCGCTTCGTCCTCGATCGTCGCCTGCACGCCACCGAACGCGACGAACTCGGCCGGCGGGATCAGCGCGAGGATCTCGACGCCGCCGCCGGTCTTCACCGCGCGCCTGGCGGCGAAACGGAGCGCGATCTCGCTTTCCGGATTCTCGTCGATCACGACCAGATAGATGCGCATGGCTCTCGGCCTCCCCTTTGTCCGTTAGTTGGGCTGGCCCGGCCTGTCGCGCAAGGGTTGCGCCATTCTGCGCAAGCGCGGTCTTGACCAACAGGGTGGCGGGCGCGAAGGGAACGGGCCGCTACGGATTCGGTTAGAGGAAAGCCTCCCCATGTCGATCGAGATCAAGATGCCCGCTCTGTCCCCCACGATGGAAGAGGGCACGCTGGCCAAGTGGCTCGTCAAGGAAGGCGATACGGTCAAGTCCGGCGACCTGATGGCCGAGATCGAGACCGACAAGGCGACGATGGAATTCGAAGCAGTCGACGAAGGCGTGATCGGCAAGATCCTGGTCGCCGAGGGCACCGACAATGTGAAGGTCGGCACCGTCATCGCCGTGCTGCTGGAAGAAGGCGAGAGCGCCGCTGCGGCGGCCGCGCCCAAGGCGGCAGCCGCCCCGAAGGAAGAGCCGAAGGCTGAGGCGCCGAAGCCGGAAGCCGCGGCCGCGCCCCAGCCTGCGGCAACGCCCGCTCCCGCAGCGGCCTCGGGCGACCGTGTCAAGGCAAGCCCGCTCGCCCGCCGCATCGCCGCCGAAAAGGGCATCGAACTTGCCGCGCTGAACGGTTCCGGCCCGAACGGCCGCATCGTCAAGGCCGATGTCGAGGGCGCGAAGCCCGGCGCGCCCGTTGCCGCCGCGACTGCCGAAGCCGCGCCCCAGGCCGCAGCGCCCGCGGCGCCGGCCAGGTCAGCCGCGATTCCCGATATCCCGCACACCGCCGAGAAGCTCTCGAACGTCCGCAAGACGATCGCCCGCCGCCTCACCGAATCGAAGCAGACCGTCCCGCACATCTACCTCACGGTCGATATCCGCCTCGACAAGCTGCTCAAGCTACGCACCGAATTCAACGCGGCGCTCGAGCCGCGCGGCGTGAAGCTCTCGGTCAACGACCTGCTGATCTAGGCATTGGGCGTCAGCCTGATGCAGGTGCCCAAGTGCAACGTGATGTTCACGCCTGATCAGCTGATCAGCTTCCAGCGCGCCGACATTTCGGTCGCGGTCTCGACGCCCTCGGGCCTGATCACCCCGATCATCGCCGAGGCAGACACCAAGGGCCTCGCCGCGATTTCGGAGCAGATGAAGGATCTCGCCGCCCGCGCCCGCGACAACAAGCTCAAGCCCGAGGAATATCAGGGCGGCACCGCCAGCCTCTCCAACATGGGCATGTTCGGGATCAAGCAGTTCGAGGCCGTGATCAATCCGCCCCAGGGCATGATCATGGCGATCGGCGCGGGCGAGAAGCGCCCCTGGATCATCGACGATGCGCTCGGCGTGGCGACGATCATGTCGGCAACCGGCAGCTTCGATCACCGCGCGATCGACGGCGCCGACGGCGCGCAGTTGATGCAGGCGTTCAAGACGCTGGTGGAGAACCCGCTCGGCATGGTGGCGTGAGGGCGCGGTGAAGCGCACGCTCTACGAACTGCTGCATATCGCCGCGGGCCTGGTCGGCACGGCGCTGATCGCCTGGGCGTCGTCATGGGCCGTCCCCTATCTCTGGCAGGAGATCTGGGGCGTCGCCTGTGTCGCGATGGCGATCGTCGCGTTCATGGGCGTGCGGCCGTTGCGGCTTGCCTGGCGCGCCGATCGGACGGCGACCGCCGGTCGCCGGCCCACCGATGGCTGAGGACCGGCCGCCCGAGACCCAGCCCGCGATCCGCGCGACCGCGATGGCGGCGGACGCGAACCCCTATGGCAATATCTTCGTCGGCTGGCTGATGGGCCAGATGGCGCTGGCGGCCGGATCGGTCGCGGCGCGGCACAGCGGCAAGCGCACGCCGGTGGTCGCAGCGGACGGCTTCAGCTTCACCGCGCCGGTCTCGATCGGCGACGAAGTGTCCTTCTATGCCGAGATCGTCGCGACCGGCCGCACCTCGATCACGGTCGTGGTCGACGTCTGGCGCCGCGACCGCCACGGCGAGGGCATCGCGCGTGCCGCGAAGGGCACCTATATTCTGGTATCGATGGGCGAGGATCACAGGCCGAGCCCGGTTTTCGCAGAGGGAAATCCACGTGGCTGACAGTTTCGATCTCATCATCCTCGGTTCGGGCCCAGGCGGCTATGTCGCGGCGATCCGGGCGGCGCAGCTCGGGCTGAAGACCGCGATCGTCGAGCGCGAGCGGCTTGGCGGCATCTGCCTCAACTGGGGCTGCATCCCGACCAAGGCGCTGCTGCGCACGTCGGAAATCTATCACTATGCCTCGCATGCCGAGGCGTACGGCCTGAAGATCGAGAAGCTGAGCTACGATCTCGCCAAGGTCGTCGAGCGCTCGCGCAAGGTGGCGGGCACGCTCAACGCCGGCGTGAAGGGCCTGATGAAGAAGAACAAGGTGACCGTGTACGAGGGCGTCGGCACGATCACCGCAAAGGGCAAGCTCACGGTCAAGCAGGGCGACAAGACCAGCGAGCTCAAGGCGAAGAACATCATCGTCGCCACCGGCGCCCGCGCCCGCGATCTCCCCTTCGCCAAGGCCGACGGCAAGCGCATCTGGACCTATCGCCATGCCATGGTGCCCGAGGAGATGCCGACCAAATTGCTCGTGATCGGCTCCGGCGCGATCGGCGTCGAATTCGCCAGCTTCTATTCGGACATGGGCGCCGAGGTGACCATCGTCGAGATGCTCCCGCGCATCCTCCCCGTCGAGGACGAGGAGGTCTCCGCCTTCATGGACAAGGCGCTGACCAGGCAGGGCATCAAGATCCTCACCGGCGCCGGCATCGAGGGCCTGACCCCGGGCGCGAACGGCGTGATCGCGAAGATCAAGGGGAAGGACGGCAATATCACCTCGGAGGAGTTCAGCCACGCGATCGTCGCGATCGGCATCGTGCCCAACACCGAGGATATCGGGCTGGAGGCGCTCGGCGTGAAAACCGATCGCGGCCACATCGTCACCGACGGCTATTGCAAGACCAATGTCGAGGGCATCTGGGCGATCGGCGACGTCACCGGCGCGCCCTGGCTCGCGCACAAGGCTAGTCATGAGGGCGTGATCGCGGTCGAGGCGATGGCGGGCGGCCATCCGCATCAGATGGACAAGGCCAATATCCCGGGCTGCACCTATTCGCGCCCCCAGGTCGCGTCGGTCGGCCTGACCGAGGCCAGGGCCAGGGAAGCCTGCCATGAGGTCAAGGTCGGCAAATTCCCCTTCATCGGCAACGGCAAGGCGATCGCGCTGGGCGAGGCCGAAGGTTTCGTGAAGACGGTGTTCGATGCGAAAACGGGCGAGCTGCTCGGCGCACACATGGTCGGCGCCGAGGTGACCGAGCTGATCCAGGGCTATGTCATCGCCCGCCAGCTCGAAACCACCGAAGCCGAGCTGATGGAAACGGTCTTCGCTCAC
>NZ_JAQGLC010000279.1 GCF_028293085.1 Sphingomonas bacterium | reverse complement strand
CGGCCCGCTATGTTCGGTGTCCATCCCCCAATGCGCAATATCGACATGGTGCGCGCCCCAGCCGGTGATCATCCCCGCGCCGAACTGCTCGCAGCGCAGCCAACCCGGTCGCCCGAACTCGCCATCCTGCGGATGCACGCGGATCTCGGTATAATAGACCTCGGGCGTCGAGCCGAGCCACGCATCGTAATTGAGGTTCGCCGGGATCGGCATCGCCGGCGCCTCCGGCCCCGAAGGGTCGCCCGGCAGGCCGATCTCGACATGCGTCAGCTTGCCGATCCGCCCATTGCGCACCAGCTCGCACGCGCGGTGGAATTGCGGCCACGGATCCTGCGAACGTTGCTGCGATCCGATCTGCAGGATGCGGTCGGTCTTCGCCACCGCGTCCGCCATCGCGCGCCCCTCGGCGATCGTCAGCGAAGCGGGCTTCTGGCAATAGACATCCTTGCCCGCCTTCACCGCTGCGATGGCGAGCCGCGCATGCTGATGGTCGGGCGTCGAGATGACGACGCCGTCGATATCCTTGTTGGCGAGCAGCTCATGGTGATCGGCATAGCCGCGCGTGCCGCTATATGGCGTGCCGGCCTTGTCGCCATAGCTCTTGTCGACCAGCTCCACGCCCTGCTGCACCCGGCGCGTGTCGAGATCGCACACCGCGATGATCCGCGCATCGTCATTCTTGAACAGCTCGACCATGTCATGGATGCGCGAGATGCGCCCCACGCCGATCGCGCCGATATTGAGCCGCTTGCTCGGCGCATTGGCCCCGAACACGCTTGCCGGCACGATCGTGGGAAAGCCGATGACCGCGGCCGCCTTGATCAGGCTCCGGCGCGAGAAACTGGATGTGCTCATGGGACGTCCTCTCCGTCAGGCCGATATGGGCCGGGTGGCGTTCTTCTGGGCGGTGAGGACGAGCTCGGCGGCGAGCAAAGCCTGTTCCTGGTCCTGCGCGATCTGGGTGCGCTCGACCAAGTCGGTCACGAATTGCGGGCCGAACGGCAGATAGACCTTGCTGCAATCGAGATAGCGCGCGCTCTTGCCGTCGACGATGAATAGATGGTTGCCCCCGGGCTCGCCGGCCGGATCGGCATATTTCCTGAGCTCGATATAGCCCTCGGTCCCCAGCACGAAGAGCCGTCCGTCGCCCCAGGTGCCGAGCCCGTTGGGGGTGAACCAGTCGACCCTCAGATACCCGGTCCCGCCGCTGCCGCTCATCACCATGTCGCCGAAATCCTCGAACAAGGGATGATCGGGATGGTTGATATTGCCCGTCTGCGCGGCGACGACATGCGCCTTTGTGCTCCTGGTGAAGAACAGGAACTGCTCCGCCTGGTGGCTGCCGATATCGGTCAGGATGCCGCCGTATCTGGCCTTGTCCCAGAACCAGTCGGGCCGGCTCGCCGGGTTCACCTGATGCGGCGCGATGTTGATCGTCTGCACCACGCGGCCGATCGCGCCCTCCTCGATCAGCTGCCCGGCCTTCACCGCGGCGGGCACTTCGAGCCGCTCCGAATACATGATCGCGAACTTGCGCCCGGTCTCCTTGATCGTCCGCCGAACCTCCGCAAGCTGGGCGAGGGTAGTGATCGCGGGCTTGTCGCCCAGGAAATCCTTGCCCGCGCGCATCGCCTTCAGCCCGAGCGGCGTGCGCAGATCGGGGATCGGCGCGCCCGCGATCAGCTGGATCGTCTTGTCGTCGAGGATCTCCGCCTCGCTCCGCGCGATCTTCACCTCGCCGAATTTGGCGCGGAAACTGGCGATCTGCTTCGGGTCGGCCGCGTACACCGCGACCAGCTCGCCCCCGCCGCGGATCACCGCCGCCGTCATCGAATAGATATGATTATGGTCCAGCCCGATCACCGCAAAGCGGATATGATGCTTCGGCCGCGGATCGCTCGGCGCGCCCGTGTTGACCACTTCTGGAATGGCGTTGCCGCCCTTCGATGCGTCCATAGCCTGCGCGAACACATCGCCCGGCAAGGCCGCTGCGAAACCGGCAAAGCCGGCCCCGGTCAGCATCGAACGGCGGTCGATCGTCATATCGTCTCTCCCTTGGCGCGCTTATTCCTTCGGCGTCGCCGGCGTCTTCCAGTTGATCACATGATAGGTCGCGGGCGTCGTCCCGACATTGCGCAGCCCATGCAGCGAGTTGGACGCGTTGAGGATGATCGATCCCGGCCCGAGCCGCTTCCACACCCCGTTGGACAACGTCTCGACGGTGCCCTCGCGGATGATCACCAGCTCCTCGTTCGGGTGCTTGTGCGGCGGGTGCGAGGTGTTGCCGGGATTGAGCGTGGTGATGTGCATCTCGAGCTCGTCGAGCGTCGCGGTCGGCCCGTCCGCCACGCTGCGCACCGCGCCGACATCGGTCCTGGTCACGGGCAGGTCGTTATAGTCCCACACCGACGGCCCGATGATTGTCTTCGCCGGCGCCTGGGCGAGCAGGCCCGCCGAGCAGGTGACCGCTACCGCGCTCAGTGCGACAACCACATCCCTGTGCGTAAGACGCATCGCGATCTCTCCTTTTCGGGCCGATGCGCCCTTCTCGATCGGGGCGTCAGCGGGACAGCGTCATGGTAGCGCTACCCGTGCTTATTAATGATCCTATAGGATGTTTAAAGCGGCAATTGAGAGGTCGCCCGCGATCTGGCGCTTTCTCAGGCCGGATCGCGCACCCGCAGCATCGCGAGCGCGGCCAGCGCCATCACGATGGCGGCGATCAGCATCGTCCAGATCGGGGCGGCGGGGAAGAAGGCGTGGATGATCGCGCCCATCACCGTCGCGACGATCAGCTGCGGCAGCACGACGAAGAAGTTGAAGATGCCCATATAGATGCCGAGCTTCTCCGGCGGCAGCACGCCCGCCAGGATGACATAGGGCAGGGTCAGGATCGAGGCCCAGGCCACGCCCACGCCGATCATCGGCAGGATCAATATCTGCGCGTCGCGGATCACGAGCAGCGAGGCATAGCTCGCCGCGCCGATCAGCAGGCACAGCATGTGCGTGCGCGCCGGCCCCAGGCGCCGGGCCAGCATCGGCAGGGCGAAGGCGGCAAGCGTCGCGACCCCGCTATAGACCGCGAAGAGCACGCCGACCCAATTGCCCGCTTCGTTATAGGCCGCGGAGGCCGGATCGCTCGAGCCATAGACATATTGGGCGACGATCGGCGTGGTATAGACCCACATGATGATCAGCGCCCCCCAGGTGAAGAACTGGGCGAGCGCGAGCTTGCGCATCGTCGGCGGCATGGAGACGAGGTCGCTCATGATATGGACGAGCATCCCGTCGGTGCGGCCCGCCTTGACCAGCCGCGCCGCGATCAGCTGCCCCACGCCGAACAGCGCCAGCAGCACCGCGATGAAATAGGCCTCTTTCGACAGGCCCGACAGGCGTGCGAGTCCCGCCGCCACCGCCCCGCCGGCGATCCACCACAGCCAGCGCGTCGGCGCGACCACCGGCCCGGCCGCGATCTCGGCCTCGCCGCCATCGTCGAAGCTCGCCAGCTGCTCGGGCGGATATTCGCGCGTGCCGAGTACGGTCCACAGCACCGCCGCGAGCAGCAGCGCGCCGCCGAAATAAAAGCCGTAGCGCACCGTATCCGGCACGGCGCCCGCGGCGGCGGTGTTGGCCACGCCCATCTTCTCGAACACATAGGGCGCGAGCGACGCGACCACCGCGCCCGCGCCGATAAAGCCGGTCTGGAAGGCATAGCCCGAGGGCCGCTGCGCCCGCCCGAGCATGTCGCCGACGAACGCGCGGAACGGCTCCATCGATATGTTCAGCGAGGCGTCGAGCAGCCACAAGGTGATCGCCGCCGCCCAGATCACCGGCGCGTTCGGCATGAAGAACAGGGCGCAGGTCGACAGGATCGCGCCGATCAGGAAATAGGGCCGCCGCCGCCCGAAGCGGCTCCAG
>NZ_JAQGLC010000275.1 GCF_028293085.1 Sphingomonas bacterium | reverse complement strand
GCGGTTCAAGCAGTTTGTCCGTCGTGCCGGTGATGCGTTCACCCGCGGTTTTGAGCGGATGAGCATTGCCTATGCAAGCCTGACACGGCGGTTGGTGTCGGCACCGCGGCGGATGATGACGGTCTATGCCGGCCTCATCGCGCTGACCGCCGGTGTGTTCTGGGCCACGCCAACTGGCTTCGTGCCGGCGCAGGACCAGGGCTATTTCCTGACCGTGATCCAGCTGCCCCCGGGCTCCTCGATCGAGCGGACCGATGCCGTGATGCGCAAGGTCGCGGCCAAGATCCTGCCGCTCAAGGGCATCAAGGGATCGGTCATGCTGGCCGGCTTCGACGGCCCGTCGCAGACGCTCGCGCCCAACTCCGCCGCCGCCTATTTCCCGCTCAAGAGCTTCGAGGAGCGCAAGGCGCTCGGCGTCACCTTTGCCGGGATCATGGACGAGGCGCGCAAGGCGACCGCGGACGTGGACGAAGCGCGGCTGATGATCGTGCCGCCGCCATTGATCCAGGGCATCGGCTCGGCCGGCGGATACCGCATGATGGTGCAGGACCCCGAGGCGCGCGGCTATAACGACCTGGCCAAGGCCTCGTTCGGGCTGATCGGCCAGGCCAACCAGACCAGGGGCCTGCAACAGATCTACACCTTCTTCGACACCAGCACGCCGCGCATCTTCACCGATGTCGACCGGACCAAGGCGAACATGCTCGGCGTGCCGCCGGAGCGGGTGTTCGAGGCGCTGCAGGTCTATCTCGGCTCGGCCTTCGTCAACGACTTCAACCTGCTCGGGCGGACCTATCACGTCACCGCCCAGGCCGATGCGCCGTTCCGCAACACGACCGCCGATATCGCCAATCTGAAGACGCGGTCGAACTCGGGGCAGATGGTGCCGATCGGCTCCGTCGCGACCTTCCAGGACAGGACCGGGCCGTACCGCGTCGTCCGCTACAACCTCGCCCCCGCGGTCGAGGTGGACGGCGACACCGCGCCGGGATTCTCCTCGGGCCAGTCGCTGGTGACGATGGAGAAGCTCGCCGATTCAACCCTGCCGAGCGGCTACACGCATGAATGGACCGGCATCGCCTATCAGCAGAAGCTCGCGGGCAGCACGGCGGGCATCGTCTTCCTGATGGCGGTGGTGTTCGTCTTCCTGGTGCTGGCGGCGCAATATGAAAGCGTCACCCTGCCGCTGGCGATCATCCTGATCGTGCCGATGTGCCTGCTGGCGGCGATGACCGGCGTGAACCTGCGGGGGATGGACAATAATGTCCTGACGCAGATCGGGCTGGTCGTGCTGATCGCGCTGGCCGCGAAGAACGCGATCCTCGTGGTCGAGTTCGCCAAGCAGGCCGAGGAACAGGATGGCCTGTCGCCGGTCGAGGCAGCGGTGCGCGCCGCCCAGACCCGGTTGCGGCCGATCCTGATGACCAGCTTCGCCTTCATTCTCGGCACGGTGCCGCTGGTGCTGGCGAGCGGGGCCGGCGCGGAACTCCGCCAGGCGCTCGGCACCGCGGTGTTCTTCGGGATGATCGGCGTCACGGCCTTCGGCCTGCTGTTTACGCCGACCTTCTACGTCGTCTGCCGGGCGCTGGCGGGGTGGCTTTCGAGCCGCCGCCGCCGGCAGCCGGCGCACGAGCTCAGCCTTCAGCCCGCCGAATAAGGAGCGGCCAATCATGAAACATATCCTGCTCGCCTCGCTCTCCGCGCTGGCCCTTTCCGCCTGCGCCGCCGGCCCCGACTTCGTCGCGCCGGTGACGCCGCCCAGGGCCGCCGCGCCCTTTATCGGCACGGCCAGTCCCGCCGTCTCGACCGCCGCGGCGGACGCAAACTGGTGGCGGCTCTATAACGACCCCGTGCTCGACGGGCTGGTGGCGGACGCGCTGGCGGCCAATACCGATATCCGCGTCGCGGTCGCCCGGCTCGACAAGGCGCGCGCATCCTTGCGCGGCGCCCGGTCGGACCGGCTGCCCCAGGCGAGCCTGGGCGGGTCGGCCGGCTATGGCCGCACCGCCGACAGCCAGCGCCTGCCGGGCACCGCGGCCGAGGGCGAATCCTATGATGTCGGCCTGAACGTCTCCTATGAGGTCGATCTCGCCGGCCGGGTCAGCCGGAGCATCGAGGCGGCCCGTGGCGACGTCCGCGCGGCCGATGCCGATGCCGACGCGGTGCGCGTCTCGATCGTCGCTGCGACGACGCGCGCCTATGTCGATGCCGCCTCCTCGAACGAGCGGCTGGCGGTGGCGAAGCGGGTGGTCGAGCTGCTCGACAAGTCCGCGACGCTGACCGGCAAGCGCGTCGAGGCGGGGCGTGCGGCGAAGCTCGACGTGGTGCGCATCACCACCTTGCGCGACCAGCGTGCCGCGCTCGTCCCGGCGATCGAGGCCGAGCGCCAGGCGGCCTTGTTCCGCCTCGCGACGCTGACCGGCCGCACGCCGCAGGACCTGCCGGCAATCGCGACCGAGCGCACGACGACGCCGCGGCTCGACCAGCCGATCCCGGTCGGCGACGGCGCGGCCTTGCTCGCGCGGCGGCCGGACATCCGCGCCGCCGAGCAACGGCTCGCGGCGGCGACGGCGCGGATCGGCGTGGCGACGGCGGATCTCTATCCGCATATCTCGCTGGGCGGATCGATCGGATCGACCACGCCGGATATCGGCGACCTGTTCACCGGCGGCGCGTTGCGCTGGCTGGTCGGGCCGCTGATCAACTGGTCGCTCAACCAGGACGCCACCCGCGCCCGCATCGCCGGCAGCGAGGCGGACACCCGCGCCGCGCTGGCGCAGTTCGACGGGACCGTGCTGGGCGCGCTGGAGGAAACCGAGACGGCGCTCTCCACCTATCAGCGCGAGCTGGAGCGCCATGCGGCTTTGGTCTCCGCCCGCGACGGGGCGGAAGCGGCGGCCCGCATCACCCGCGCCCGCCAGCGCGAGGGGCAGATCGATTTTCTCGAAGTGCTGGATGCGGAGCGGACCTTCGCCGATGCGGATGCGGATCTGGCGGCATCCGATGCGCGGATCGCCGGCGCGCAGATCGACCTGTTCCGGTCGCTGGGCGGCGGATGGCAGAAGCCTGAGGTTGCGACCGCGGCGCTACGGTAAAAAAATGGGCGGGGCCGTCGCCGATCAAGCGACGACCCCGCCCGCGCCGGAGCGCGCCGGCGTCCTATCGCAGCAGGCAAGGCGGGGGGCTGCCCGGCCTGCTGCAACCTCGTCAACCTTACTTGTCGGCCTTCTTGTCCTTCGCGGCATCGTCCTTGGCCGGCTCGGCCTTGGCGGGCTGCGCGTCGGCCGGGGCGGGAGCCGCCGTGTCGGCGTGCTCGGG
>NZ_JAQGLC010000255.1 GCF_028293085.1 Sphingomonas bacterium | reverse complement strand
AGTCGTCATCCGTGGCTTCCGGCTCAGCGGCGACAATGTCCCGGTGATCCGGTGCGGACGAACTGGGCCGATGGCGCGTATGGACACCCGCAATTTCCGATTCAGATGATGCCATCACCGGCAATCTCTTCGACCTACGAGCACCGGCGATGGTCGGGCCGGCGATCGATGGGGTGGTGGGCATCGGCAGTTTCATGCCCCCCTTCTTTCACCGCCGTCCGCGGGCGGTAGGTTCGAGCGTGGGTCTTCGAAGCGCGGCGTTTCAAGCCTTGTAGACAAAATTATTTGGAGGTACCGATGGGCGTATCGTTCACATTCCGGAAAACAAAACGAAAGTATTTCAACTAATTAGATTCGCTGTTTGGCGGAAGCCCTGTCCACCAACCTTTTGCCGCCGGGGCTCCGGCAATATCCAAAAGCAGCTGAAAATTCAGGCCCCGCAGGGTTTGCGGTTCGCCGTGCTGGCGATCATAGCCACGCCGCCGCTTTGTACGGCACCGCCCAAATTGTTGCGTTTCATAGCGATTGGCCGCAGAACCTTCTCAACGAAGCAGGGGGAGAGCGATGGCAACGGATCCGCGCGCGATTGTCGACCGGGAAGCAATGTCGCCTTTCCAATGGGGCGTCGTCGCGATCATGGTCGGGCTGAACGCGCTGGACGGGTTCGACGTGCTCTCGATCAGCTTCGCCTCCCCGGGCATCGCAAAGGCTTGGGGCATCGACCGCGCTGCACTCGGCGTGGTGTTGTCGATGGAGTTGATCGGCATGGCACTCGGTTCGATCGTCCTGGGCGGCGTCGCCGATCGGATCGGGCGCAGGCGCACGATTCTGGGCTGCCTGGTAGTGATGGCGACGGGCATGTTCGCCGCCTCGACCGCGCACGACGTGACGACGCTATCGCTGTGGCGCGTGCTGACCGGGCTCGGTATCGGCGGCATGCTGGCCGCGACCAATGCGGCGGTAGCGGAGGTGTCGAACGCCGCGCGGCGCAATTTCTGCGTGGTGATCATGGCCGGCGGCTATCCGGTCGGCGCGATCATCGGCGGCTCGATCTCCGCGGCGCTGCTCAAGCGGTTCGATTGGCCGGTCGTGTTCCAGTTCGGTGCGATCGCGACACTCTGCTTCATTCCGCTCGTGCTATGGCGCGCGCCGGAATCGATCGCCTTCCAGATGAAGCAACGCAGCGCCGACGCGCTGGCGGCGATCAACCGCACGCTCGGGCGGATGGGGCATGGCGCCGTCGATGCGATGCCGGCGGAGAGCGGCACGGTGGCGGGCGTACCGCTGGCGCGGCTGTTCTCGCCGGCGCTGGTACGGCTCACCATCCTGCTGACGCTGGCCTATCTGGCGCACATCATGACCTTCTATTTCATCCTGAAATGGATTCCGAAGATCGTGGTCGACATGGGCTTCGCGGCCTCTGCGGCGGCGGGCGTGCTCGTCTGGGCGAATGTCGGCGGGGCGTCGGGCTCGCTGCTGCTCGGGCTGCTCACCGCGAAAATGCGGGTGCGCACATTGACGATGGTGGTGATGGCTTTTTCGGCAGTGTTGATCGCCATTTTCGGGCGCGGCCAGGCCGATCTCTCTCAACTCGCCATCGTCGCAGCGGCGGCGGGCTTCTTTACCAATGCCGGCGTGGTCGGGCTCTACGCCCTGCTCGCGCAATCCTTCCCGACCGAGGTGCGCGCGACCGCGACGGGCTTCGCGATCGGGGTGGGGCGCGGCGGCTCGGCGCTGGCGCCGGCGCTGGCGGGGTTCCTGTTCGCCGCCGGTTACGGGCTGCAGACGGTGGCCATCTTGATGGCGATGGGCTCGGTCGTCGCCTTGCTCGCGCTGCTCGCGCTGGGCAATAAGACGGTGGCGGGTTGAACCGGCGCAGGGAGAATGATCTTGGCGTCAGTGCCGACCGACCTGGTCAATGCTCCCGTCGAGCTCGGTGTGCTGGAGGAGCTTGCGGGCTATCATCTGCGCCGCGCCTCCAGCGCCTTCGCCAATGATTTCGGCCGCGCGTTGGCGGGGACGGGCATGCGGCAGGTGCTGTTCGGGATCATTTCGGTGGTCGCCGCCAATCCCGGGATCAAGCAGGGGGCCGCCGGAGAGGTGCTCGGCATCCAGCGCGCCAATATGGTGGCGCTGATCACCGAGCTGGTCGATCAGGGCTTGGTCGAGCGACACGTCTCACGCGAAGATCGCCGCGCCTTCGCGCTCATGCTGTCGGAGGCGGGTCGGGCGAAGCTGGAGGAATGTCTCGTCCTGATCCGCGCCCATGAGGAGGAGATGCTGACCGACCTCGACATCCCGGATCGCGCCAGGCTGATCGCGCTGCTGATGAAGATCGAGGCACGGGAGCGGTAGGGGCGTCATATCTGGTTCGTGAGGATCAGCGCGTCCAGGGCGACCGCGCCCTGACCTTTGGGGTAGACCAGGACCGGGTTGAGATCGATCTCGCGGATCGCCGGCGTGCCCAGCAGCAGCCGACCGACCGCGGCGATGATGCGCGCCACCGCATCGACGTCGAGCATGGGCGATCCGCGATAGCCGTCGAGCAGGGCGCCGCTCTTGAGCGCGCGCAGCTCGGCGACGATCGCGTCATGGGTCAGGTCGGGCGGCAGCAGCCGGACGTCGTGGAGCAACTCCGCCTGTACCCCGCCAAAGCCGGCCAGGATCGTCGCGCCCCATTCGGGATCGTTGCGCGCGCCGACGATCAGCTCGGTGCCGCGCGCGCCCATCGCCTCGACCAGCGCGCCATCGAGCGCCACGTCCGGCGCATGCGCCGCGACATTGGCGTAGAGCCGGATCCAGGCGGCATCGAGCGCGGCATCGTCAGCGATGTTGAGGATCACCCCACCAGCATCGCTCTTGTGCGACAGCGCCGCGGCCTGCGCCTTGAGCACCACCGGATAGCCGATGGCAGCGGCGACCGCTTTCGCCTCGCCCGCATCGCGCGCAAACCCGCCTTTGGGGAAGGGCACAGCGAGTGGCGCGAGCAGCTGCTTGGCACGGTATTCGGGGATCACGCCGCCGCCGACCGGCAACTCGGCCGTTACCGGCGCCGCATCGGCGTTGGCGAAATCGCGGGCACTCAGCCGGGCGAGATGTGCAACCGCGCGGAACGCTCGATCGGGCGACGGGAAATAGGGCACGCCCAGCGCGCGCAGGTCGCGCACATAGTCGGCCGGCACGTCGGCGCCTTCGTCGAGCCCCGCGAAGATCACCGGCTTGCCGGGCTTCAAGGTGCGGATCGCCTCGATGATCGGCAGGAACTTCATCCGCGACGTCGCCTCGTCGGTCTGGATGATGCCCAGGATCACGCTGCCATAGGTCGGATCGTCGAGCAGCGGCTCCAGCGTGCGGCGATACAGGTCCGGATCGACCAGCGCCTGCGCGGTCAGGTCCATCGGGTTGCTCACCGCGATGAAGTCCGGGATCGCCGCGCGCATTCGCGCCGCCGTCCGGGCCGCCATCGCCGGCAACTCGAGCGAGAGCGCTTCGCACAGGTCGAGCGCAAGCGCCTTGAACGCGCCGGATTCGGTCAGCAATGCGGTGCCGCCAGCCGGGATCGGCCCGCTGCGCAACGCCAGATCGAGCACGTCGCCCAGTTCCTCCAGATTGTCGACCAGCACCACGCCCGCGCGCTCCACCTTGGCGCGCATCACCGCATAATCGCCCGCCATCGCGCCGGTATGGGTTGCGGCGGATTCGCGCGCCGCGCTGCTCTTGCCCGGATGGAGCAGGATGATCGGCTTGCCCGCCGCCCGCGCCTTGGCCGCCAGCGCCAGGAAGCGCGCGGGTTTCCTGAATTGCTCGACGATCATGCCGATCACCTGCGTGTTCGGATCGTCGAGCAGATACTCGACATAGTCCTCGACCCCGCTGGCCGCCTCATTGCCGGTCGAGACCGAAATCGAGATGCCGAGATCCTTCGACATCAGCGTGGTGCCCAGCACCACCGCCATCGCGCCGGATTGCGAGACGATGCCGATGCCGGGCTTGTCGCCGAGGCGCAGCGCCGGCGTCTCGACGAAGGTCAGCGGAATACCGTCGACATAATTGACCATGCCGAGGCAGTTCGGCCCCTCGATCACCATATTATGCTCGGCGGCAATCGCGGCGACCTCGCGCTGCGCCGCCAGCCCTTCCTCGCCGCCCTCGGCGAAGCCGGCCGAGAAGATCACCGCCGCGCCCACCCCCCGCGCCGCCAGCGCCCGCACCGTGTCGAGCACCGCCGCACCCGGGATCGCCAGCACCGCCGCGTCCACGCCCATCGGCAATTCTTCGACTGACTTGAGGCACGGCCGCCCGGCAATCTCGTCGCGCTTCGGGTTGATCAGGTGGATATTGCCCGCAAAACCGTGCCGCTCGAGATTGAGCAGCACCGAATTGCCCAGCGCGCCGCGCGTCGGCGATGCCCCGACGATCGCCACCGATTGCGCTTTCAATAGGCGGTCAAGCGAGCGGGTGCGGCTGATGTCGAGCGCGTCGGTCGCCATCGCCGGGTTCAGCCCTTCTGCTTTTCGAGGTCGTACGCGCCCAGGCCCGGCTTGAAACTCTTGTCGTCGATGAACTGCTTGATGCCTTCCTTGCGGCCCTCGTTGTCGTAGCTGTTGGCCGCTTCCTGCGCGCGAATCAGATAATCCTCGGCATCGTCATAGCTCATCACGCCGACGCGGCGGACCGCGTCCTTGGTCGCCTTCAGCGCGACCGCGTTCTTCTTGAGCAGGACGTTCGCGACTTCGGTCACGCGGTCCTTGAGCGCGGCGAGCGGCAGCGCCTCATTGACCAAGCCCCAGTCGGCAGCGGTCTTGCCGTCGACATTCTCGCCCATCATCGCGTGGTACATGGCTTTCCGGAACGGCAGCAGTTCGGTCGCGACCTTGGTCGCACCACCGCCGGGCAGGATGCCCCAGTTGATCTCGCTGAGGCCGAACTGCGCCTCGTCCGCGGCAAAGGCCAGGTCGCAGGCGAACAGCGGGCCGTAACCGCCACCGAAGCACCAGCCATTGACCATCGCGATGGTCGGCTTCTGATACCAGCGCAGGCGACGCCACCAGCCATAGCTCTCGCGCTGTGCCTGGCGGCTGGCACCGAGACCCTTGGCCTCTGTCTCCCGGAAATATTCCTTCAGGTCCATGCCGGCCGACCAGGCTGTGCCCTCGCCCGAGAGCACCAGCACACCCACATCGTCACGGAACTCGAGCAGGTCCAGCACCTCCATCATGTCGCGGTTGAGCGTCGGCGACATGCAGTTGCGTTTGTCGGGGCGATTGAAGCGCACCCACGCGATGCGATCGACGACGTCATAGGCAACGGTGCCGTTGGAGCTGTTCTCGGTCATTGGGTTTCCGTTCTTGAAGGGAATTGGATCAGATCGGGTAATGGCCTGGCTGTGTCTCGATGGTGATCCAGCGCAGCTCGGTGAAGCTGTCGATGCCGGCCTTGCCGCCGAAGCGGCCGTAGCCGGAGGCCTTGGTGCCGCCGAACGGCATCTGCGCCTCGTCATGCACGGTGGGGCCGTTGACGTGGCAGATGCCGGATTTGATCTGGCGCGCCACGCGCAGGCCGCGCGCGGTGTCGCGGGTGAACACGGCGGCGGACAGGCCGTATTCGGTGTCGTTGGCCAGCTCGATCGCATGCGCTTCGTCGCGGGCGCGGGTGATGCCGACGACGGGGCCGAAGCTCTCGTCGCGGAACAGCTTCATGTCGGGCGTCACCTTGTCGATCACGTGCGCGGGCATCAGCACGCCATTGGCATCGCCGCCATTGACCTGCACCGCCCCGGCGCCGACCGCATCGGCGATCAGACTCCTCACATGATCGACCGTCTTCTGGTCGACCACCGCGCCAAGCGGCGTCTTGCCCTCGCGCGGATCGCCGACCGGCATGGAGCCGACCTTGGCCGCGAACTTCGCGACGAACGCGTCGGCGACGCTGTCGACCACGATGATCCGCTCGGTCGACATGCAGATCTGGCCCGAATTCATGAAGGCCCCGAACGCCGCCGCCTTCACCGCCTCGTCGAGATCGGCATCGTCGAGGACGATCAAAGGCGCCTTGCCGCCCAGTTCGAGCAGCACCGGCTTGAGATGCCCGGCCGCGCGCTTCGCGATGATCTTGCCGACCGCGGTCGATCCGGTGAAGTTGATGCGCCGCACTGCAGGGTGATCGATCAGCGCGCCGACGATCTCGGCCGCGTCCTTCGGCGCATTGCTGACGAGGTTGACCGCGCCCTTGGGCAGGCCCGCTTCCTCGAACGCCTCGACGATCAGGCCGTGCGTGCGCGGGCATTGTTCGGACGCCTTGAGCACCACCGTGTTGCCGCAGGCGAGCGGCATGGCGATGGCGCGCACGCCGAGGATGATCGGCGCGTTCCACGGTGCGATGCCGAGCATCACGCCGACCGGCTCGCGCAACGCCATCGCGATGCAGCCCGGCTTGTCCGAGGGGATCACCTCGCCGCCGATCTGGGTGGTCATCGCCGCCGCCTCGCGCACGATCCCGGCCGCGAGCATCAGGTTGAAGCCGGCCCAGCCCTGCGTCGCGCCAATCTCGCCCATCATCGCCTCGATGAACTGCGGCGCCTTCGCCTCCAGCGCGTCTGCCGCCTTGTTGAGCAAGGCACGCCGCGCATTGGGGCCCATCGCCGACCAGATCGGAAAAGCGGCGGCGGCGCGATCCGCCGCGGTCACCGCGTCCGCCACGGTCATCGCCAGGGCAGCCGTCGCGACCTCGCCGGTGACGGGGTTCATGCGGTCGAATGTTGCGCTCACGATATGCTCATCCCTATCCTTTGTTCCGGCCAGCATCAGACACTCCTGAATCAATCCAGCGGCAGGTCCTGCGGTGAGGCCCAGA
>NZ_JAQGLC010000233.1 GCF_028293085.1 Sphingomonas bacterium | reverse complement strand
TCGCCCGGGTCGACTATATCGAAGTCCAGGCAGTCGGCGAGGTCCATCTCAAGGGCTTCAACAAGCGGCTCGGGATCTAGGCGATCAGCCCTCGGCGATATCCTCGTTCCACAGGGCGGGATGCTCGGCGATGAAGCGCCCCATCAGCTCGATGCAGCGCGCGTCGTCGATCACGTCGACCCGCACGCCGCGCTCGCGCAGGAAGGTCTCGTTGCCGCCGAAATTGCGGTTCTCCGCGATGACGACATGAGGGATGCCGAACTGCACGATCGTGCCGGCGCACATCATGCAGGGGCTGAGCGAGGTGTAGAGGATGGTGTCGCGATAATGGGGCCGGCGGCCGGCGTTGCGCAGGCAATCCATTTCGCCATGCGCGATCGGATCACCCTGCTGGACGCGGCGGTTATGGCCTTCGCCGATGATCTGCCCGTCGCTGACGAGGACCGATCCGATCGGGAGGCCGCCTTCGGACGCCCCCTGAGCCGCCAGCTCGAAGCAGCGGGTGACAAAGGGTGTATGGAGATCGGTCATCGCTCGCTTCTCGCCGTCCTTAATTGAGTAACGGACCTATCGACGAGGAGCTGCCGGGTCGAGGGGTGGCCCGGGAACCCAAGGGAACGAACATATGAGCAGCTTGACCCCCAGTACGACCCAGCGCGTCTTCATATCCGGCAAGGTCCAGGGCGTCGGCTTTCGTGACTGGGTAGTCCGTCACGCCAAGGCGTTCGGCCTGATCGGCTGGGTCCGCAACCGCAGCGACGGCCGGATCGAGATCCTGATCATCGGGGATAGCGAGGCCTCTACCGCCCTGATCGACAAATGCCGCGAAGGCCCGCAACTGGCGCGGGTCGACCATATCGAGGCCCATGCCGATTCGGAGCGTCCGCCCAAGGGGTTCACCAAGCGGTTTACGCTATAGGGGCGCGATAAGTGCCGATACCTCCGGCGCCGTCAGCTGCGCGAGGTGGCCACCTTCATAGCGGCAATCCTCGCTTACGTCGGCAATTGCCCAGTCCGGTGCGGTCAAAGCCCGGAGCGCCGCATCGTCGACCATCTCGATTTCGGCCAGCTCCAGCCCGTCCAGCACGCCTCCGAAGACGTCGATGGCGAACGTGCCTCCCGGCGCCTCGGTCTTGTAACGCCGCTTGCTGAGCACCAGCGCCGGCAGGGCGGTGAACACCTCGAACTCCGCCTCGGTCAGATAGGCCGTCACGATCGGCCGCGCGAGCACGTCACCGGTTTCGTATTTCTTGGTGAGCTTGAACACGGCAAGCCCGCTGGCGCTATCGCGCATGTGGCGAAGCCGGAGCCGCGTCCCGTCGAGATAGCGGTCCTCGATGCCGACGAACGGCAAGCCGGCCAGGGCGGGCCGGCTTGCGCGATCGACAAGGAAACGACGCTCGCGCTCGAAGACGGCGTATTTGGGCGAAAACGCTTCGTCTTCGCCCGTGCGCATCACCGCGTCAGCTTCTTGTATGCGAGGCGCGTCGGCCGATCAGCCGCGTCGCCCAGCCGGCGGCGCTTGTCCGCCTCGTAGCTCTCGAAATTGCCCTCGAACCACTCGACATGGCTGTCGCCCTCGAACGCGAGGATATGGGTCGCGAGGCGATCGAGGAAGAAGCGGTCATGGCTGATCACCACGGCGCAGCCGGCGAAGCTCTCGAGCGCTTCTTCCAGCGCGCGGAGCGTCTCGACGTCGAGATCGTTGGTCGGCTCGTCGAGCAGCAGGACGTTGCCGCCCTCCTTGAGCATCTTAGCGAGATGGACGCGGTTGCGCTCGCCGCCCGAGAGCTGGCCGACCTTCTTCTGCTGGTCCTGGCCCTTGAAGTTGAACGCGCCGACATAGGCGCGCGTGCCGAGCTCCTGCTTGCCGAAGCGGAACACCTCGAGCTTGTCGGAAATCTCTTCCCACACATTGTTGTTCGGGTTGAGATCGTCGCGGCTCTGGTCGACATAGCCGAGCTTGACCGTCTGGCCGACCTCGATCGAGCCGCCATCGGGCTGTTCCTGGCCGGTGATCAGCTTGAACAGGGTCGACTTGCCAGCGCCGTTCGGACCGATCACGCCGACGATGCCGCCGGGCGGCAGCACGAAATCGAGATCCTCGAACAGCAATTTGTCGCCATAGGCCTTGGTCAGCCCCTTGGCCTCGATCACCTTGCCGCCGAGACGCTCGGGGAGTTGGATCAGGATCTGCGCCTTGCCGACCGAGCGGTTCTCCTGCTTTTCCATCAGCTCGTCGAACGCGCGGATACGCGCCTTGGACTTGGTCTGGCGGGCCTTGGGGGTCTGGCGCATCCAGGCGAGCTCGTCGGCAATCGCCTTGGCCTTGCCCTGGTCCTCGCGCTCCTCCTGCTCGATCCGCTTCACCTTCTTTTCGAGATAGCCCGAATAGTTGCTCTCATAGGTGTAGTAGCGGCCGCGATCGAGCTCGAGCACCCAGTTGACGACATTGTCGAGGATATAGCGGTCATGCGTCACGAGGATGACGTTGCCGGTATATTCCTTGAGGTAATTCT
>NZ_JAQGLC010000200.1 GCF_028293085.1 Sphingomonas bacterium | reverse complement strand
ATAGACGCTGCCATTGTAGAAATTGCTGCCCAGGCTGGTCGATTCCCAGATGCCTGCGCCATAACCCTTGAAATTCCCCGCGTGACCGCAGGCCGCCGGGTAGGGCGTGGACGCGGTATTGTCGATGTTGAAGCCCGGGCCGTTGCAATTCCACGGCGCCGCGATCGGCGTCCAGTTGAAGGTGGAATAACGCACCGTCTGGCTGCGGTCGGCATAGCGCACGCCGACCTTGAGCGAGTTGAGCCAGCCGCCCTCGTCAAAGTCATAGGCCACGTCGCCACGCAGTGCGAGCTCGTCGGCGTCATTGTCCTCGACATGGCCCTGGATGAACGGGATCCAGTAATTGTGCGGGTTGGCGAGGCCGCCCGCCGCATAATTGACGTTGGAGCCCGGCAGCAGATGGACCTGTGGGGTGCCGTTGCCGTCCACGCTGTACTGCATGTTCGCCATCGAGCCGACCGCGACCAGGATGTCGTTATTATAGGTCGAGGCCGTGATGTGCTGCACGTCCAGGCTGGTATGCAGCCGGTCGGTCACGTCCCATTTCAGATTGCCGGACAGGTCGCGGGTGCTTTCGCTATGCGCGAAGTTGCGTGCCTCGTTCTGGAAATAAAGGCCTTCGCGCTGCGTGGCGCAGTTCGACCCGGCGCCGCAATAGTTGACGAAGGGCATGCCAGGAACGGCCGAGCCGTCGTCGATATAATCCTGCGTGCTGCCCCCGCGCCAGTCGCCGGTCGGCTGGGTCAGCGTGCCGGAGGTCAGCATGCCGTCCGACCCGAAGGTGAACGGCGATGTCCCGGGCGCCGCCCCGAGGATGCTCGTCGACCGCGGCCTGAAAGCCGAGGATCCGTAATAGGTCCCCTCGAGCACGACGTGCGACGCGCGCTCCAGCCAGGCATTGTCATATTTCGAGTCGGTATATTGGACGGTCAGGAGAACGTTACCGGCATTGTTCTCATATTGCCCGGCCAGCGCGATGCCGCGCCGTTCGCGGTCATAATCGACCTGCGAGTAGCGAATTCCGTCCGGGATGAACTGGAAACCGCTGCCGCCGAACGGCGTCGCGGTGCACTGGACGTTGCCGTTGGTGAGGATCGCCTTGCCGCTCGCATTGGTGGCGCCCGCCGAGCAATAGGTGTCGATCTTGTCCATGATGACGCTCTCGGTGCGCGTCACGACATGCGAATGGGCATAATCGGCCATCACGCCGAACTTGCCGATCTCGGTGTGGAAGACATCGCTGAAGATGCCGGAATATTCGTAGGTCAGCTTGTCCGAACGATCGCCGTAATTGCCCTTGATGTTGCCCGAGATGACCATGCCATCGGTATCGAAGGGGAGGCGCGTGCGCAAATTGACCGAGCCGGCGATGCCGCCCTCGATCATGTCCGCGGTCTGGTTCTTGTAGGAATCGACGCCCGCCATCAGTTCGGGCGAAATGTCGTTGAAGTTGAGGCCGCGCGACGCATCCGCGGAGAAGCTGTCGCGGCCGTTGAACTCGGTGCGCACCTGGGTCAGGCCGCGGATCAGGACGCTGGTGGCCTCACCCGACGGGTGGGTGCTGTCGTCGGCCGACTGGAGCCGCCCCACGGTGATGCCGGGCACGCGTTGCAGCGCTTCGGAGACGGACTTGTCCGGGAAGGCGCCAATGTCCGTCGCCGTGATCGAATCGACGATCGTGTCGGCGTTCTTCTTGATGTTCAGCGCGGTCGCGAGGGCACCCCGCACGCCGACCACGACGATGTCCTTGTCCGCCGCGGCGTCATCGCTCGGGGACGAATTGTCGGTGGCGGACTGCTGAACGGGAGACGGCGTTTCGCCGACGGTGATCGGCCGCGGCGATGGCGCCGCGCCGGCTGAAGCGGGGGTCGACGTCTGCCCCTGCGCCACGCCGCTGATGCCCATCATCGCCAGCGCGATCAGCGACACTCCGCCGTGCAGGATGGCGTTGCGGCCGCGACTCGAACGTTTATCTTCCATGGTAATCTCCCCTATTCTTTGCCGCTCCTTCGTGGAGACGATCAATTTTCACTCTGTGAATTCATGCCCACGATGCCCTCGCGGTATGCATTTCCGTCCGGCGACCAGACGATATCTGGACGCAGATGTTCGAAGGGCAGGGCGCAGAGGCCCGCGCGGCGGCGGGCCGAGTCGATCGCCTCAGGGCGCGCGACAAATGTCGACATGGAAACCCCCTCCTCCCGGCCGGCGGCGCTGCTTTGGCGTCGCTGGTCCGGTTGTTGAACCTCTTTGCATAACTTTGCGTAATTTTGCGTAGGACGCAAGTGGTAATTGATTCGGACCTATTTCCCGCCCACGCATTGCCATTTGGGGCGCTATTCCGAGAGGAATCAAGGAAAGCTCCGGTTTCATGCGCCGCACCGATCACTGATCGGGGGTGGTGCCGGCTCGAAATGAAAGCCTCATTCCGGTGTTATTTTATGCAAGTTTTGCATAAAACCGGGTCGGGCGCGTGCGGAGGCCCGCTCTCCCGGGCGATTCGCGCTCGCGCTTGCGAGCGCCCGGCGAAACGGCAATTCAGTGCCCTGCCGGCCGATCCGAACGGGGCTGGCCCGGGATTGCGAGCACGCAGATGGCGGCCAGCAGAAGCGATCCCGCGGACAAGGCCAGCGCGAGAATCGCCTGGCCGCCGAAGACATGCTTGAGCAGGAAGCCGAGCACGGTGGCGGCGACGAGTTGCGGCAGCACCAGGAAGATGTTGTGGATGCCCATATAGACGCCCATCTTGCGCGGCGGGAGCGCGTTGGCGAGCATCGCATAGGGAAGCGAGAGGATCGACGCCCAGGCACAGCCGATCCCGATATCCGGAATCCACAGCAGGGCCGGATCGTCGATCGTCACGAAGCCCAACAGCCCCATCGCGCCAAGCACCAGGCAGAGCGCATGGCAGGCGCGCTGCCCGATACGCGCCGAAATGGCGGGAAGCGCCAGGGCGACAAGCGCGGCGACGCCATTATAGCCCGCGAAAAGGATTCCCACCCAGTCGGCGCTCGCATTATAGGCGGCCGATGTCGCGTCGGTGGTGCCGTAATGGCGCGCTGCGAGCGCTGGAACCGTGAAGATCCACATCGCGAACATGCCGAACCAGGTGAAGAACTGGACGATCGCCAGCCGTCCCAGCACGACCGGCATATGCAATATGTCCTCGACGATTTCGAGCATGCCGATCGACATGCGTCCCTGGCGACGCAGCCACACCGCGGCGAGTTGCGAGAAGCCGAAAGCGCAGGCGATCGCCGCCAGGACATAGATTTCGCGTTCATAGCCCTGCATCGCCGCCACGGCACAGATGGCGCCCCCGCCGGCGATCCACAGCAAGCCGCTCCGCATCAGCGCGACCGCGCCTTTGGCGGTCGGCACGTTATGGACCGCCAGCTCCGGCGCGTCGGCGGCGAGTTTCTCGGGTGGCCGTTCCGATGTGGTGAACACGGTCCACATCACGGCGACCAAAAGGCTGATGCCACCGACATAGAAGGCCATGCGCACGGACTGCGGCAGCATGCCGGGGGCAGCGAGCCCGCTCATGCCGAACCAGTGCGTCAGCACCCAGGGAAGCGCCGATGCCAGCACGGCGCCCGTTCCGATGAAGAACACCTGCATCGCGAAGCCGGTGGTGCGCTGCTTCTCGGGCAATGTGTCCGCGACGAGCGCGCGGAACGGCTCCATGACGACGTTGATCGAGGCGGTCAGCACCCAGAGCATCAGGCTTGCCGACCATAAGGTGGTCACGTTCGGCATGATGAACAGCGCGACGGCCGTCAGCATCGAGCCGAAGAAAAGATAGGGGCGACGACGGCCGAGCGGCCCCCATGTCCGGTCGCTGAGATAGCCCACGATCGGCTGCAGGACGAGGCCGGTTATGGGCGCGGCAATCCACAGGATCGCCAATTCGTCGATATTGGCACCCAGCGTCTGAAAGATGCGGCTCGTGTTGACGTTCTGCAGACCCCAGACGATCTGCACGCCGAACAGGCCACAGCACATGTTCCATATCTGCAGGAAGGAAAGAGCCGGTCTGGCAACGCTGCGCGGCGCGACATCCTCGATCGACTTCTCGTCGCTTGCTTGCAAAGGGCCCCTTTCAATGCATTAAGGCGAACGGATCTGGCGACTTTCAGCTTGGGCGCGATGGGCAGCAGTAGCAACAACAATACCACGCTGGAGGATCTGGCGAAGCTGGCCGGGGTGTCGGTATCGACGGTATCGCGCGCGCTCAACGATCATGCCCTGATCAGCACGCGCACCAAGCAGCGCATCTGGGCCCTGGCGCGCGACCATGATTATCCCTTCCGCCGTTATATGCCGGCCGGCCCGATCGGCGCCGAAGGCTCGATCGCGATCGTGACGCCGCATCTGCGGGGCCGGCCCCTGCCGCTCTCGCACCCGTTCTTCCTGGAATTGCTGGCGAGCATCGGGGAGGCGGCGCGTGCGCGCGGCTGCGACTTCACCGTCAGCCATACCGCGCCTGCCAGCTATGACGATCTGGTTCTTGCCGTGACCACCAGCCGCGCCAGTGGCGTGATCTTTCTCGGCCAGAGCATGCTGCACGATGCGCTCAACCAGCTCGTCGATACCAATGCCCGTTTCGTGGTCTGGGGCGCGCAGGTGGCCGGCCAGAAATATTGCTCGATCGGTTCGGACAACCTGCTCGGGGGGCGCCGCGCGACGTTGCACCTGGCCCGATTGGGCCGGAAATCGATCGCCTTCGTCGGCAGCACCGATCCGGAAGCGCTCCAGCGCCGCGCCGGCTACACCGAGGGATTGAGGGAGAGCGGGCTGGAACTCGATCCGAAGCTCGTCGTGCCGGTGGATTTCGAGTTCGAGTCGGCGGAGGAGGCGGTCAGCCGGCTGCTGCGGCAGGGGGTGGTCTTTGACGGCATCGTCGCATCGAGCGACCTGATCGCGCTCGGCGCGATCCGGGCGCTTCGCCGGGCCGGCCTGTCCGTGCCGAAAGACGTATCGGTGGTCGGCTATGACGACATGCTCCTCAGCCGATTGAGCACGCCGACGCTCACCACCATCCGGCAGGACACCTATGAAGCCGGCCGCCTGCTGGTCTCGAGGATCCTCGATCCCAGCCCGGACAATCTTCCCTATCTCCTGCCTACCGACCTGATCGTGCGGGAGTCGTGCGGGGGCTAGCAAACCGTCTCGCTGCAGCCATGCCGCCGCTTCGGATTGAAAAATCACAATAATATTGCATAAAATCGGGTTGGCCACAGAGACGGCCATGAACCAGGCGGCGCCTCCTGGTGAGCGATGGCGATCTCATACCAGCGGACAGACCTGATCAGTTCAATGACCCTGCTGCGTCACGAATGAGTGTCCGCCGAGGCGCCGACCGCCGTTGCGCCGACCATCGAGTGGCGCACTCCGGAATCGGCTATAAGACCGATCCTATCGATCCACCGCACCCTCGCTGCCTCGATCAGCGATAACCAATCGGATGGCGCGGCGCCGACTTCGCCGACGATTGCAGGGTTCAGCGCATAAAAGGATTGGAATGCGGCGGGGGTACCGCGCGCCCGCGACGCTACCCTACGCTTCAGGCGCGTCGCATCTCGCTGCAGGGCGGCAGCGGTCGCAAGCGGATCGAGCCAACTCGCGACGAGCAGACTCGCAAGTGCCCCGACAAACCGGCCTCGATTCGCCTGCCATCTGGCGAGGACGAGCACGCCACTGGCACGCTGCCAGCGCAGGATTCGAGTGGGAAAGCTGATATCCGGGTTGTCCACGCGGAACAGGGCGATCGCCATCTGGAACGAATGGTACATACGCTCCTGATTGCTCGACATCGTCGTGTCGCCGAGTCGATAGCCGACCAGATATTCGGAAACGGCCGCAACGCGGTGTCGCGCGGCGATCTGTAACTGCAGCAAATAATCTTCGCACCCCTCCAGGCCCGCGGCGCGGAGGCGCTCGTCGTAACCGCCGGCCGCGAGCGCCGCGGAACGCAGGATCAGCATCGCGCTGCCATTCCCGACGATGTTCTGGTAGATCATCCGGCCGAGGACGAACCCGCCAGCCGTCGTCGTCGAGCAGGAGCGGACGACGCGGGAATTACCGTCGAGATGGCGCGACAGGGCGTGAACGAAACCTGGCGCAACCGGGGCTTCGATGGCCTTTTCCAGCAGGCGGGTGATAAAATCGGGATGCCAGACATCGTCAGCATCGATCGGCGCGACGAACTCCGCACGTGCTTCGGCGATCCCCCTGTTCCGTGCCGATGCGACGCCGCCATTCGGCTTGGAAATCAGGCGGGCGCGTGGATCGTTCATGCAGAAGGCTGTCGCGATCGCGGCCGTTGCATCGGTCGAGCCATCGTCGACAATGAGGATTTCCAGGCATTTATGGCTCTGGTGTGCAACCGATCTCAGGGTCTCCCCCAGGGTGCGCTCTGCATTAAAGGCAGGCACGATCACCGAAACGAGGCGATCGACCGCCGAAAGCTCTATGCAGGACATGGATCAGGCCACCCTCAAACCTCATAGGGATAATGCCCGGCCACACGACATTATGTCGGTTCGTGATCGCGGGCTTTCCTGTGCGTCCTCGTTGCCAATATGGACTTTTGATGGCCGGGACCATACCCGCGTTGGATGATTGATCCGCATGGGCCACGCCCGCGCCGCCTGGCCTTTTTCAGCAGCAACGACGTTTGGGGCGGCAGCGAGGAATTGTGGAGCGCCGCGGCGGCCATTCTGGCGCGGCGGGGCCACGCCATAACGGTATGCAAGCCGCGGATCGATTACGCGCAATCGAGGATCGTCGAGCTCACGGCGCTCGGCGCGACGATCGTCGATACGACGGGTCCGCGCCGGCTGCCGCGCAAGGTTCGGTCGCTGATCTACATGGCGTGGCATGCCGCGCGCCGCATGACCGAATTTCGGATAAGCAGGGCGCTTCGATCCAGTGGCGCAGAGCTCGCGATCATATCACAGGGACTGAATTACGACGGCTGGCTCGCCGCGTCGGTCTGTCGGCGCTTCGGCGTTCCCTATGTGATGATCAGCCAGAAAGCCACCGACATGTATTGGCCGCCCGATCATCTCCGTGCCGTTGTCGGCGAGATCTATACAGGCGCCCGTGCCGCCTATTTCGTATCCGACCATAATCTCAGGCTCACCGAAGAGCAGCTCGCGATCCGTCTGGTCAACGCCAGCGTGGTCCGCAATCCGTTCCAGGTCGCGTGGGAACCGCGCAACGATTGGCCCGACGAAGAAGGCGGGCTCCGCTTCGCCTGCGTCGCACGACTGGATGTGCGCGAAAAGGGCCAGGACATGCTGCTGCGCGTGCTCGCCCAGGATAAGTGGCGCGCACGCGAGTTCGACGTGCGATTTTTTGGTTCGGGTCATAATCGCGAGGGCCTGGAAGCGATGGCGTCGCTTCTGGACCTGAAACGTGTCAGCTTCGCAGGGTTCACCACAAGACCGGATGCGATCTGGGACGATCATCACGGTCTGATCCTGCCGTCGCATTGCGAGGGCCTGCCGCTCACCCTGGTCGAGGCGATGCTCAGCGCGCGAGTCTCCATCGTCACGCCAGTTGGCGGCAACGCCGAGGTGCTGAGCGACGGGCAGACCGGGTTTATCACCGCGTCCGCGAGCGAAGGTCATCTCGACGAAGCGCTCGAACGCGCCTGGGCGCGGCGGGCCGAATGGCGAGCGATCGGTCAGGCAGCATCCGCGCGGATCCGGCAAATGGTGCCACCCAATCCATCTGTCATATTCGCCGAAAAGCTGCTCGAGCTTCTCTAGACGCGCTGCTGAAGCGCTCGCTCCCAGGCGAGTCATCGGTGACGATCATATCCAGATCGTCACGCGCGCGTCGCGACCTAGCGCAACCGTTACGCATTGGATTAGGCTTCGGCTGCGACGCGTACTCTGGCTACCGGGATGAGAGCATCAATGCCGATTGACGATCAAATCGGCTGCGCCATCACCGGCGGCCTTGCCTTCCTTGCCGGCAATCAGCTCGACAGCGGGGAACTCCCGGTGGTGACCTGCGAACGGCGCGACATGCAGGGCGCGCTGACCCTCGACCCCTCGGTCTTCCCGACCGCGCTTGTGGCGCATTCGCTCGGCTTTGTGCCGGGCGCGGAGGATCTGGTTGGTCGTGCGATCGACTTCCTGCGCGGCCAGCGCGACGAATATGGCCTGTGGCGACACTGGACCCGTGACAACCCGATGTTCCGCCCCCTGCCGCCTGACCTGGACGATACGTGCTGCGTCTCCGCCGTGCTCGCGCAGCGCAACGCCCCGGACACCGTCGACCCGGCGCTGATAATCGCCAACCGGGACCATCGTGGGCTCTTCTATACCTGGGTGGTGCCACGGCTACGCTGGACCGGCCCGGCGCTCCGCCGCGTAATGCTGCGCCAGCTGCGCCACCAACTCGTGATCCGCGGGTTCTTCCGGATCACCTCAGCCGAACCGGGCGATGTCGACGCGGTGGTGAATGCCAATTGCCTCTTCGCACTGGGGGCCTTTCCCGGCCACCGGGCCGTCGTCGACTATCTGCTCGATATCCTGCGCGACGGATGCGAGACGACCTGCGACAAATGGTACGACAACCCGTTCGTCGTTCGCTACGCCTTTTCGAGGAGCCTGCGCCCGGTCGCGCCCGAGGCGGAGGACATCATCATGCCGCGCCTCCTTTCTGCCAAGCCGGCCAATGCGCTTGAGCGCGCGCTGCTCGTCAGTAGCATGCTGGACTGGGGGCGTGTCGCCGAGGAGGCGACGATAGGCGAGCTGCTCGAGGAGCAACGGGAGGACGGCAGCTGGCCGCTGCACTCTTTTTATCACGGCGGCAGGCGGCGCTGGCCCGATGGACGGATCGACGATCCCTTTCCCTATTGGGGCTCGACCGCGTTGACCACGGCCATTTGCCTTGAGGCGCTCGCCCGTTGGCGGCAGGCAAGGGGCGCCGCGTGACCGGGCATCTGATCCATATCGGCTATCCCAAGACGGGCTCGAACTATCTGCGCAACTGGTTCGCGCGGCATCCCCAGCTGGGTTATGCCGATGGCGGGATCGCCGGGTTCCAGAATGTCTATGCGATGGTGCGCGACAGCGCGCGGTTCGACCCGGCGCCTTTATACCGCGTGACCAGCGCGGAAGGATTCGCGACCCCGCATGGGAGCTTCGGTCTCGCACGCGTTGACCTGGAGGCGATGCGACGACAGCCGATGGCGCCGGCCCAGGCCGCGGCCTGCGCCCTGCTCGCGGATGTATTTCCCGATGCCCGCATCCTGATTGTGACCCGCGGGTTTCGAGCGGCGGCGCTCTCCGCCTATTCGCAACATATCCGCGTGGGCGGCCATCTCCCGATCCGCGACTTTTGTGGTCAGGGCGTGGGCGAGTCCCCATGGGATTATGACGTGCTGATCCGGCGATATCGCGCTGCGTTCGGCGACGCGAACGTCCTTGTCCTTCCCTATGAATTGCTGCGCGACGATCCCCGGGCGTTCCTGCGCGCGATCAGCGAACCGCTCGGCCTGGACGAAATCGCCATTCCAGCCGAGCGCGCGAATCCCTCGCTCTCCCCGGCCGAGCTGGTCTGGTACGGACGCATCGCACGATTGCTCGACAGGCTGCCGATCCCGGGCCGCCTGTGGCACATAACGCAGCGCCTATGGCCGCGCATCAGCCAACAAAACCGGCTACGGGGTCCCATCGCTCTGCTTCAGTGGCTCTTCCGTGCAGCGCCGATCACCGAATCCGATCTCACCGACCAGGTCATCGCCTCCTGGATTTTTCCGCCCGAAAGCCTGCGCGACGACCCCCATTACCGCCCCTATCTGCGCGATTATTTCCTCGATCGCGCGCGGTGATAGAGTCGTCGAATCTGGACGAGCAGGTGCGCGGCGCGGCGCGGGAAGAGCAAAAGCTGCGCAGCGACAACGGCCAAATCGGCTGGATGGCGCAACGCTGAGCCGACAAGCAGCGCGAGCGGCAGGAACAGGTCATAATATTCCTGCGGGATGAAGATGTCGCGCGGCTTCGGCTCCAGCAAGGTCGCCTCGAGCCTGAACCATCTGATCCGCGCGTAAACGAGCCAGGCATAGAGCGCGAGCGCCGGGATGGGCGCGAGCGCCGCGACTTGCCACAACATCCACGCCAGCGCCGCCAACTCGACCGGCAGCGCCACGCCTTTGCCGAGAATCGTCGCCCCCCGAGAACCATGCCGGAGAACAAAGGTGCCGACCCCGGCGGCCCGATCCGCTTCTGCATCGACCAGCTCGTGCCATAAAATCCCCCGGATGCCATAGGCGAAGATCCAGCACCCCGCCGTAGCGAGCCAGAGCGGATCCTGCGCCGCCCCGGCACCGCGCGTTGCCAGTGCGGCGGCGAGGACGCCCGGGAACAGGTTGGCGCCGGCGGAGTCCGCGACCAGACCGGCAAAGCCACGCACCTTCAACCGGATCGGCGGGGCCGAATACAGCGTGAAGGAGAGCCAGGCGCCGCCGTAGAGGCACAGCAGCAACATGTCGTTCCGCCACAGCGCCGCGAACCCGGCGCCCGCCGCGAGGCATGCCAGAATGCCGGCCACGGCCCGAAAACGTTTGCCGCCTTCCAGCCGGTTCGGCTTCCCCGCCGCCCGATCCTCGGCGAGGTCAGTCAGGTCGTTGATCAGGCTGACATAGATAGCGCCCGGCACAAGCGCGCCGAGCAGGCTGACCAGTGACAGCCAGAGGGACGCGATGGGCACGTCGAGCCGGACGGCACTTGCGTAAAACAACATCAGGATCGGGACGAGCTTGAAATCCCACCAGTCGCCGGCGCGCACCGTGCGTGCGAGTCTGCCCGCCCGGGTTGCGTTCAGCCGGCGGATCAGCGCTCGCGCCTGGTCGGACGCGGTCAGCATCTCGGCCAGGTCACGACCATGTCGCGTTTAGCGCCACGAGCTGGTTCAGCTGCTGCTGCGTATTGAGCAACGCGTCCGCATTGCCCTGGACGTGGAGCGGGACACCGCCCTGGTGCCACCCGATCGCGGCGAGTGGCTGCAACGTATCGGGCTCGCCGATCGCCGCGCGAATGACGTAGCGGCCGGGCATCAACGGGAAGCGATCGATTCGGCAGCGCAGCTCTCCCGAACCGCGTCCGATTATCATCGGCGTGTCGCGGAAGGCGCCGGTGACGCAGACCCATTGGTCGCCGGTCATGATCACGAAACCCCAGGTCGCGGGGACTTCCACTTCGCTGCTATACGACAGGACAATATCGACTGGCGCGCCGGTCATTACCGGGCCCCCGTTCACGGGGCGTGCCTGGACCGCGTTGATCGAAACCGGCACGTCGCGGCGCATCGATGGCGGCGCTGCATCAGCAGGCAGCGATACCGTTTCGAACATGCGGTTGAGCGTCTCGACCGCGGTTCCGGCAAAGGCGATCCGGCCTTTTTCGAGCAGAATGCCGATGTCACACACCGCCTGCACCTGGAACGCGCTGTGCGATACGAAGATCAGCGCACCGCCCTGTGCCAGATAGGTGCGCATCCGGGCGACGCATTTTCGCTGGAAGGCGATATCGCCAACCGCCAGCGCCTCGTCGACCAGCAGGATGTCGGGACTGAGGCACGCGGCCAGGCTGAAAGCGAGCCGGGCGCGCATCCCCGAACTGAGCGTCTGGACCGGCGCATCGATCGCCTCGGCGATTTCGGCAAAGGCGACGACCTCGTCGAGCAGCCCTCGCGCGGCGCCGCCGTGGAGGCCATGAAGCGCCGCACCGATCTCCACATTCTCGCGCCCCGTCAGCACCGGATTGAATCCTGCACCAAGTTCGAGCACGGCTTCCAGCCGTCCGTGCCGTCGAATCTCGCCGCGATCGGGCTTGATGAGCCCGAACAGCAGCTTCAACAATGTCGTCTTGCCGGCACCGTTGGGGCCGATCACCGCCAGCGACTGGCCAGGATCGAGCGTGAACGAGATATCGTCGAGCACCCAGAATTCAGCGGGTCTGAGGCCATAAGGTCGTCGGCGAGGGAATAGCTCGGCGGCGATATCGGCGACGCCGTAGCGCAGGTCGCGTTTGAGCGACCGGCAATATTTCTTGGACAGGCCGGAAACGGACAACAGCGGCTGGGCCATCAGGACGGAGACGCACGATCGAATGCCGACCGCAACCACCCTGCCAGGGTCGGCCGCTCCGCATAGAAGCGGCGTCGGATCATATCGCCCTTCGCCAGCAACGCGTCGAACTCCGGGCGGGAGACCTTGCGGTTCCGGTTCGTCACCGGGGCCAGCCGTGGACGACGAATCGCACCCCCGTAGAAATCATCGCCGCCATGCTCGACATAGGCGTCATCTTCCATGTCGAAGCGCTCGATCGCGCCGGATGCCATATCGAGCCGGTGAAGGACGACCCGCGAATCCTGCGGGACGCAAAATGATGCCACCGCAGGGCGCACCCGATCCGACGCATTGGTGCTCGATCCGTGCAGGATCGTTGTGTCGAAGATCACCGCCTCGCCCGCCTTGAGCGGCACGAGCACGCTATGCTCTCCAAGGTCGGGGCCATAGCCCTGAAAATAGAAAGGGAGGTTTGGCCCTTCGATATTGGGCACCAGCCGGTGGCTGCCCGGGAGAAAACGCAGCGCACCATTGTCCTCGTCGACATCGATCAGCGGGCTCCAGATATTGAGGCCGATATCGTCGACCCGCTCGGTCATCGTCCAGTCGCGGTGGAGGTTCAGCGGCCCTCCGGCCGGTTCCTTGACCAGAAAACCACTCGTAACGACGCGGTAACCGACAAGGATCTCATCGATATGCCGGCGTGCCAGTCCACTGATGATCGCGTTCGCGCCGCGCTTCTTGTCGAAATCGGAATCGAGGATCGTCGTATGATACCCGCTGGCCGGTTTTCCAGCCCGGGCGGACGACCGATCATCCGGGCGTAGCCGGGAAAAGGCGTCCAGGAGCGTCGCCACCTCATCAGCTGAGAATAACGGGACGGTCGTGAAGCCCCGCCCGATCAATTCCGCCTGGCGGGCTGGATCGACCAAAATCTGCTTCATCTGCGCTTCCTGTCGTCAAGGCAGCTCGGCCAACCTATCATGACGAGTGCCCCGCCGTCAGTATCCCGAGCGCGGCGAGCGCCCGGAAATGGTCCGATGCGGCATAGCGCAATCGGTTGATCGGCAGTTCCGGTCGCATGTGAGGTACGTGAAGCAGCAGCCGCTCGAGCGCGATCCGCGCCGTCAGCCGGGCCAGCCCGGCGCCAATGCAGTGGTGCAAGCCACCGCCAAACGCCAGATGCGCGGGCTTTCGTTGCAGCATGAAGCTGGCGGCATCCGCGAAGTGCCGCGGATCGCGGTTCGCCGCGGCCAGGCTCAGCCTGACCTCGGCGCCAGCGGGTATCGTCACGCCGCCAAGCGACGCTTCGGCGCTGGTGCGGCGCCACACCGTCTGCTCGGGCGGCTCGATCCGCAACGTTTCCTCGATCAGATCCGAGATCAGCCCCGGATGCTCGATGACCTCCGCGCGAACGTCGGGCTGGTAGAGCAGGATCTTCGCGGCCGAGGCGATCAGCATGCCGCTCGTCGTGGTGCCTGCCACCCACATCAGCGTAAGAATGCTCGCGGCTTCGGCGGCGGTGAAGCGGTCGCCGGCGCCCCCCGTCATCCGTGCGAGCAGGGTATCGGGCCTGCCGTCCTCGGCATAGCGCGCAAACCACGCCTGCAGGGCAGGAACATAAGCGAGACCATAGCGATCGGCGCCGACAATCTGTGAGATTGCCGCGAAATCGGCCTCGGTCAGGCCGAAGAACCGCGCCGCGACCTTTTCCGACAGGGGCACGGCAAAGTCGCCCACAAGATCGAGCCGCCCGGATATGTCGGGACGGTCGAGCAAATGATCGGCGATCGCGATCGCTTCGGGACCAACCTCCTGTTCGGGGCGTAAATTATTCGCGACGATCCGACGCGCGCGCGCATGGTGCTCGGGTGGGGCCGCGAGCAAGACCGGGTCCAGGCCGGCTCCAGGCGCGCTGGTGAACAAGTCGGGGCGGCGCAGCGCCGCGGACACCTCCTGATGACCGAGCGCGAGCCAATAGCCGTGTCGCGGCAGGAAATGTACCGGCCCCTGTGCTCGCAAGCCTTCCAGCAGCGGATAGGGATCGCGGATTGCCCCCTCGGACCCGAAATCAACGGTGTCCGGAGCCACGTGATGATCCAGGCCGCGCCCGCTGGCAACTGGCCGGACCAGCCCGAGCGTGCGAAGCCGATCGAGCGACCGTCCGAAGGTAATTTCTTCGGACTCGTCATCCTGAAGCGAATTGAGAAACAGGGGCGTCTTGCCAAGCTTGGCGGCAGCCGCCCGAAGATAGGGATCGAGCGACGGGTGCGGGCCGATGTTGAGCACCACGCCATAGCCGTCCGACAGCGCCGCCTCGAACGCGGTATTGAACCATACCGGCTGTGCCAGCATCCAGTACCAGTATCGCGCGTCAGTGAAGGCGGTCGCGGGCAACAGCCCGCCCGCAAGCGAAGAATAATAGGGAAAGTTCTGAGGCTTTGGGCGCAGGTGGGCGAGATCCATAAGGATCTGCTCCTTGCAATTCGCAAAGCGCGGCGTGTGATAGGCATAGTCGCCGCGATGCACCTGATGCGCGATGCGGCGCCCCCCGAGAAACGCAGAGATGACCGCGACATCGTCGGCCGCGCAGAACACAATTGTGGTCGCAGGGCCATATTCAGCGAAGCATTCGAGCGAGGCGGGGCTGTCACGGCACGCCGCCATTGCCGTCGCCAGATCGGCCTCGAGCAACAGCAATTTACCATGGGCGAGCAGCCGCTCGTCCCAGTGCGCCGCGGCCTGGACCACCGTGATCGCCTCTACCGGAGTCAGCATCCCCGCCGCGACCGTCGACGTGATCTCGCCCAGACTGAGCCCGACGGTCGCGCCCGGCTCGACCCCTTTTGATCGCCAGAGCTCGGCGAGACCGATGTGCAGCAGGCCGTGAGTCAGGATCGAGTGGAATTCATGTTCATGGGCACGCCGTGCCGCATCGGCGTCGTGGAAGCCCGCGGCAAGATCGACGCCCAACCGGTCCTCGATGACGCGCGCACATCGATCGACGCTCGCCCGGAACACGGGCTCGGCGGCGTAGAGCCCGTGTCCCATGCCAATGCGAAAGCCCTGCCGCCCCTGAAAGACGAACAACAGGCCTGACGAATGGCCTGATGATTGCCGTGCCCGCGGCCACCGTCTGCGCGCCCGATCGATCAACTGTGCGGCGAGATTCATCCGAGGCGCGCGATCACATGCGGCTGGGCCAGGCGATACAATAGCCAGCCGAACACGGTCAGGGCAATCGCGATCAAGGTGACGATGAAGAAGGCCGGACCGACGGTGCCGCCGGTCAGGCTCGCACGCGCTGCGTCGATCAGCGGCGTCACGGGATTCAGGGTAGCGATGCCACCGGGCGGGATCGGATAGAGAATGGGTGACAGGAAGAACCAGAAACCGGTGATCATCGCGGTGGCTCGACCAACATCGTCATAGAGCAGACCGAGCGGCGCGATCAGCAGGCCACCGCCCGTTCCGAGCAGAAGCAACGCCGCGAGCGTTGCGGGCAGCAGGTAGAGGCTCGTGCCGTCAAGAACCTGATTGATCAGTAACAGGGGCACCACCACGACCAGCCTGACGAGCACGTTGAGTACGGCCTCGAGCGCGCCGGCCATCATCAACGCCTCATGCGGCACGCGACTCCGGGTGATCAGTTGCCGCTCGACCTTGAGCCGCTGTGCCGGCGCATTGAGTGCCTCCACGAAGAATTGCCAGAACGTCATGCCGGTCAGCACGAAAAGAGCGTAGGGCATGCCCGTTTCGCCAACCGTGACGATACGGCGCGACTGGAGGTAAAGGCACAATAAAGCCGTCGTCGCCATCGGCAGGAACAGCCACAGATACCCCAGGAAGGAACGACGATAGGTGACCCTGAGGTTTCGTCGGAACAGATGCCACGCCACCGGGAATGCGCCGCGCAGATCGACGCCGGCCGCGGCCAGGAAGCGCAGCGGGTGCTGCAGTTCCGGATCCGCAGTATAGATGGTTTCCGCCATGGCCGTGGCGGTCAACGATACCCCGGGGCGATGCAAGGTCGCTGGCCGCTCCTTGATGGGCTTATCTGTCATCGCGGACCCGATATTCGCCGAAGGTCCAGTGCACATGATACCCGACTGCGCCCCCCGCCGGCCCGGCGCGCAGGGCGGGAATGATCTCGTCGCGCATCAGCTCTTCGATCAGGGCCCAGCGAATAGCGGGATCCGCGATTTCGGGAAGGAATTCCTCCTGGTTCGAGGGAACGCGAAGTGTGTCGAGAACTTCCGCCTCGTCGATCTCGTGCGGTTGAGTCCGGATCGATCCGCAAAACCAAGCAGACAACGCATTCGCCACTTCCTGCCCCGAATGCGGCCGCGCCAGGATACGGCGATCGGCACGCGCATCGTCGATCGGGCCAGCATGCGCGATGGCCGCGCGTTGTGCCGGCGTCGTGGCCGGCAGCGCCCCGCTCAGCAATGCCTTCCAGCGGGCGCGGAGCGCTCGATTGGGATCGTGGAAAAGCGCTGCCCATGGGCCTGCCGGGCCCAGATCGGGCGTGTTCCAGAACAACTGACCGTCCGGCTTTAGCAAGCCGGCGAGGTCCGCCGCCAGTCGGTCGAGCGCTTGCGGCCTGATCAGGTGAAACACCATGCTCGCCATGATCACGTCCATCCGCTCGCCCTCGGTCACCTCGAGCAGCGGACGGAAGCGGCCATCGGCGCCGGTCAGCGCGTGGAATCGAGTCCAGCTGCAGTCTCCGAGAAGCGCGTGTCCTTGCGCAAACCAGCTCGACGGAATGTCGAGCAGATGCACCTCGAGTGTTGCGCCGCGCTGTGCAAGCAGGTCGTCGATTCCCCGCTCCCGGCAGGCCTTGAGCAACTCGATCGCGGCGAGGCCAGTGCCGGTCCCATAGTCGCAGACCCGCAGCACATCGCCGGGGCCGAGTATCGCGAGCCGCGCCTCGATTGCCCCAATCGCTGCCGTCACGATCTCCCCCGTGGGCGCCGCGCACCATAAGCGAGGATAGCGCAGGTCGCCGCCCTCATAGAGCAACGCGTGCAACGCGCGGCCGTCGGTGAGGTCGATCGCGGGGTCCGGAACCCAGCTGTCGGCACGCGGTTCACCCCGCCCCAAACCGGGCAGGAGATCGGCACCCCCTCCCGGCAACAGGTGGTCGATACTCACCGAAACAAAGGGCCGGCTCGTCGGATAATGACGCGCACCCGTCGCGGTGCGGCGCAGGCCCGAAAGCCGCAGCGCGCGGACAAAGGCGTGACGGGCGATCGGATATTGCCGCGAATAGCGATGATAGGCTTCGAAGGCGATCGCATGAAGCGCGCCCTGGTGACGCGCAGCCACCGCAGGCGCCACACTGTGACCTTCCAGCATGATCATGCCGTGTCGACCCACATGGGGGACCCAGCGCGCGAGATGCGCGGCAAGATCGACTTCCACCGCGGCCTCGCCGACCCCTTCGCCAAGATCGTCGAGATAAGGGCTTTCCTCCGGGGCGCCCGCCTCCATCTGGAAGGCGTTGCGCAGGCTGCGATCGTGATCGACGAAAGCGTGAAGATGCAATCCGTCCTTCATCGTCAGCCCATGGCCGGCAAGCATGTCGCGGATCGCATCCGGATCGACGACATCACCCGGCAACAACAGTGCATCGGCGGGTACCGACGCCAACGTCGCCCGTGCGCGATCGAGTGCCACCGGCGACGGATCGGCGCCAACCAGCAGCAGCGGGTACTCGTCGAGATGACGACCGCGCAGCGTCGCTCGCGCGACAAGATCGCCGATCCGCGCCAGCCACGCACCATCCCCGCACCCGACATCCAGCACGAAGCGCGGCTGCGAAGCGATTGGTACGCGGTCGAACACCGACGCGATGATCATTTCGGCGTCGGCGAAATAGCGTCGATGGGCGGCGGTGCTCGCACGGACGTTGAGCGCGCGTTGCACGTGCCATTCACCACCGTCCGCCATGTCGATGGGCGTGTCGTCGCCCGTGCCGGTATAGAGTTTCGGTAATTGCGCGAGGAGAGGAAGATAGGAACCCGCGAGGCCGAGATGCGGGACAAAGGACAGGCTCTCCCGCCCATGCGCAGTCCAACCCAGGTCCGGAGTCACCCAGCCGAGCACATGGAGCAGCCGGGCAAGGGCGCCGCCGAAGGCCCCCACCGGCAACACGGGACCCGTAGCCTGCAACCGCCCTTCGGCCTCCATCCACAACAAGGCTGGAATCGCAAGCGCACCGTCGAGGTGGGCGGTCACGATCGAACCGTAATTGTCGGGAAAAATGCCCAGATCCCAACGAGCATCGGCGAGTAAGGTCAGGCCGCAAAACGTGCTCTGGAGATCCTGATCCCAGGGTTGCGACCAGGAGTCGGCGCGGCTGCCGGCAAAACGGGCGATATAGTCACCCAGTCGAACGTAGATCGGCACATGCGCCAGTACCGATCTGCCGGTGGCCGACCAGTCGAGAATTCCTGTTTCCGGCGTCGATTTCGGCATCGACCGGAGCCACCCCGCCTGGGTAAGGGTGTGGAACCCGATCCGCAGGTGCGCGAGCGCCGCTGGCGTCGACCTGGGCAGCGTATCGCCAACCGTGAAGGCAGAACCACCGTCGGGCTGGAGCACCCCCGCCGCCTCCATCCCGCGCAGCGTCGCGGCGAGAGTCAGCCCGTCCTGGTACAGAAAATTGAGGCGTCGAACAGCTGCGCGGACGGAGGAGTCGCCCCTACTCTCATGTTCGGTCAGCATCGACATTGACCGGCCTTAGCCGCACGGTCGATCAAGAGTCGATGCGACGACCGATTGGTCGCGCAATTATGGAAACGGCAGCTTTATGATCAAATCAGGTTTGGCCCTTATGCCACCCGTTCAATAGCGCGCGTACGCTGTAGGCGGCTCAGCGATAGTCGCAACAGCGAGCCATTTTAAGCAGGCTATGGGAAAGGGCGATAATCTGGACGGGCACACCTGTTGTATCCGGCCGCGGCGAGAATTGCGTTGATGGCATCGCCATGGACGCCAGCGAGATGGCTTCGTTCGAGGCCATCGGGTTGATATGGGCGATGGCGGGCCCGACGGCACGTCGCCTTTGATTTCGCGGCCGATATACGGATATGGTGCCGGTTACAGTAATCGAACCCGCGACCTTCGGTTTACAAAACCAATATTCGCCGTCCGATCCGGTTCGGCAGCACTTCGAAAGCCCCAGATTTATGGGGCTTTCGAAGCAATGGCGCGTGTTTTTAGCGCGCCAGGATTTTTGGGGCACAAATTGGGGCACGTTTCGGTGTGGAGATGAACCCCATCGCAACGTCAGCAACCTGAGCATGAACGTGCCGCGATCGGTCGGCCTGTAGCGTTGACCGCCAGATCGGCACGAGAACCTCGCGGTTCAGAAGTCCTGCGGCCGAGCCCGGAATCACGCGCTGCGACGAAGGTGCAGGACATGCCGCAGTGCGAACCTGGTTGGCATCACCGATCGCCCGGGCGCAGCAACTTCGATCAGGCCGCAATGATGGCCGGTTGCAGATCCGCGTTGACAATTCTCTAATTAGGTTACTATTGTCCCATTAAGATAAATTTCTACGGCGACTCCGCGATGGGATGTCTCCAAATCCGTTCAACCGGTTCGCAGAACCGGGGCTGTACCGTTCAACGTTTTCCGGTCGTCGCTGCGGCATCATTTCGTCGACGTGCGTACCACGTCCCCTGATTGGGCTCAGCACTTCGAGTTTCTCTAAAATATATAAATAAAACAATGATATAATAAAAACACGCAGGCGCAGTTCATTTATCAAAAGGGGGAAATGATAATGACCGAGATAGTTCGCAGGTCCGTACGTGTAGGAGCCGCTCTTTCCGTGGCAATGGGGGCGCTGGTCTTTTCTACTGCCGCGATGGCTCAGGGTGTTTCCGGTCAGGATGGAGGCAAGACCGCCGGGAAGGTCGAGGCGGAGAAGACAGACGCGACCGAGAGTGGCGACATCGTCGTCACCGCGCAGAAGCGCGAGGAAAGCCTCCAGAACGTGCCGATCTCGATCAGCGTGGTCAGTGGCCAGGATTTGCAGCAGCGTGGGGCCAGCAGCCTCGCGGATTATGCGGCCTATCTTCCCGGCGTCCAGATCAGTAACGCGACCGGCCAGCCTGGTCGCTCGACCGTCGTGTTGCGCGGTGTGAATTCCCTCACCTCGAGCGCCACGGTCGGCATCTATCTCGACGATTCGCCGATCACCGCGAGTGGACTCTACAACCGGAGCGCCGGTTTCACGCTGGATCTGCTCCCCTATGACATCCAGCGCGTCGAGGTGCTGCGCGGGCCGCAGGGCACCGTGTACGGCGCGAACACACTGGGCGGCCTGCTCAAATATGTGACGGTCGAGCCCAATCTCCAGGACTATTCGGGACGCGCCGGCGCGGAGGTCTTCGGCATCAGCCACGCGTCGGAGATCGGCTATCAGTTCGGCGGCATGGTCAATGCGCCGCTGATTACGGACACGCTCGGCATGACGGCGAGCTTCGCCTATCGCAAGACGCCCGGCTTTGTGGACAATGTCTCGACCGGCGCGAAGGACTTCAATAGCTCCACCCAGAAGGGCGGCCGCATATCGCTGCTATGGCGTCCGGCCGATGGCCTGTCAGTCAAGCTGTCGACGCTGTGGCAACGCACGGAATCGGCGGGCTCGTCGGGTATCCAGATCACCACCAGCGGCGCGGCGCTCGCGCCGGGCGCCGGCTATTTCAGCAACAATACCCGCACGCCGGAGACCTTCACCAGCGACTATCAATATTGGTCGGCGGCGGTCGATTATGATGCAGGCTTCGCCACCTTCACCTCGGCGACATCGTACAGCAAGGCGCAGATCCTCGACATCAGCGATCAGAGCCCGGCGCTGGGCGTCTATTTCCCGCTGATCAGCGGGCTGCTCGGCCTGCCCACCATTCCGGCGGGCAATGCCAGCTTCCGGTCCGATCTCGGCCAGAAGAAATTCACGCAGGAAATACGGCTGACCTCGCCGTCCAACGACCGCTTCGAATGGCTGATCGGCGGATTCTACACCAACGAGGACAATTCGCACCTTCAGGTCGTGCGCCCGTTGACCCTGGCAAACGTGCTGATCCCGCAGCTCAATCCCTTCGTCACCGCGACGCTGCCCAACACCTACAAGGAATATGCGGTCTTCGGAAACGCCACCTACAAGTTCGGCGAGATCTTCGATCTGACCGGCGGCCTGCGCTGGGCAAGGAACGAGCAGGCGTTCCGGCAGACGCTTCTCGCCATCCATCCCGCGCTTGGCGCGCCGCAGGATTTCCCGGGGCGCTCGAGCGAGAGCGTGCTCACCTGGAGCGTCAGCCCGCAGCTTCATTTGAGCAAGGACACGATGCTCTATGCCCGCGTCGCCAAAGGCTATCGCCCCGGCGGGCCGAACGCAGCCATTCCGGGCACGACGCTGCCGCTGTCGGTCCATTCGGATACGGTCATCAGCTACGAGGCGGGGGTGAAGACGCGAACCTTGAACAACACGCTCAGCTTCGACGCGGCGGCGTTCCGTACCGACTGGCAGGACATCCAGGTCAGCGTGCGCATCGGCAGCTTTTCGGGCATCGACAATGGCAAGAGCGCGCGCAGCCAGGGCTTCGAGGCCAATCTGACCTATGAACCGGTCCCTGGCCTGCTGCTCAACGCGAACGGCGCCTATACCGATTCCAAATGCATCGAGGCGTCGCCACAATGCGGCGCGGGCGCGCGGCTCGGCAGCGTTCCGGACTTCAGCGGATCGTTCAATGCGGACTATTCCGCGCGGCTGAGCGACGCGATCGAGGGCCGGATCGGGGCGAGCATACGCTATACCGGCGAGCGCCTGTCGGCGGTCAGCAGTAATGCCCAGTCGATCTCGATCCCGTCCTACACCTTGCTCGATCTGAACGGCGGGGTGACGATCGCCGACAAATGGACGGTGCGGGCCTATGTCCGCAACGTCACCGACAGCCGGGCCAATCAATCGCGCTCGATCTCGACGACGCTGCCCGGAATCATCTCGATCACGCCGGTGCAGCCGCGGACCATCGGTGCGGCGCTGGACCTTGCCTTCTGATCCTTGGGGGAGGGGAAAAGGGGGCGCTCGGCGGCAGCCGCATCCGCCGAGCGCACTCTTTCAAGGCCCTTTGAAAATTTTCCAAACGGGATCATGGTGTCGTAGACAGGACCATACGGTCGCAAAACCCACATATCATGTCGCCGATGATGCGGGCTTCATAAAAGACAGGGAAGGGTAGGGCATTATGGGAATTCGTTCGCTCAGATGGGCGGTCATGGGGCTGCTGGTCGCCATGGCGGGTCCGGCACTGGCGCAGCCCAGGGCGGGCGGTCCGGCCGTGACCCCGACGGCCGCCGCGCCCGACGGCCGCATTCCGCTGACCAAGGCCGATGCCGATGCCTGGCTCGACGGCTTCATGCCGATCACCATGGCGCGCGCGGATGTTGCGGGCACGGTGGTCGTCATCGTCAAGGACGGCAAGGTGCTGACCGAGCGCGGCTATGGCTATGCCGATGTCGCCGCGCACAGGAAAGTCGATCCCGAGACGACGCTGTTCCGCCCCGGATCGACCTCCAAGCTGTTCACCTGGACGGCCGTCATGCAGCTCGTCGAGCAGGGCAAGATCGATCTCGATGCCGATGTGAACCGGTATCTGGATTTCCGGATCCCGCCCAAGGACGGCAAGCCCGTCACGATGCGCGAGATCATGACGCACACCGCCGGCTTCGAGGATTCGCTCCACGGCCTGATCGCGCCGGGCAAGGTGCCCGACCGGCTGAGCAAGGTGCTGAAGGCCTATATCCCGGCACGTGTCTATGAGCCCGGCACGACCGAGGCCTATTCCAACTACGCGACCGCCCTGGCCGGCTATATCGTCGAGCGGCTCTCGGGCATGCGCTACGAGGATTATATCCGGAAGAACATCTTCGACCGGCTCGGCATGGACCATTCGACCTTCGTCCAGCCGCTGCCGGCGAACCTCGCTCCCTTCATGTCCAAGGGGTATGGCGTCGCGTCGGGGCCGCCCAGGCCGTTCGCGACCGTCGCCTTCTCGCCCGCCGGTGCCGCGAGCGCCACGGGCGCGGACATGGCCAAGTTCATGATCGCGCATCTCGACAATGGCGGCCCGCTGCTGAAGCCGGAAACCACCCGGATGATGCACGATACGTCCAGGAACCTGCTGCCGCCGCTTTGGACGATCGCGCTCGGTTTCTTCCGCCAGGACATCAACGGGCAGGTCTCGATCGGCCATGGCGGCGACCTGATCGGGTTCCACAGCTATATGTGGCTGTTCCCGAAGGAGAATGTCGGCGTCTTCTTCTCGATGAACAGCGACGGCAAGGGGGGCGCCTCCGGCCCGATCCGGCTCGGCCTGTTCGAGGCGTTCGCTGACCGTTATTTCCCGGGACCCGAGCAGACCGGCAGTGTCGACGCGAAGACCGCAGCCGAGCACGCCCGGATGATGGTCGGCAATTACTGGCCGACGCGGCGCTGGGACACGGGCTATATCCGCTTCCTGCAATTGCTCGGGCAGGAGCAGATCAGTCTGAACGGCAAGGGCCAGCTCGTCTCCACACTGGGCCGCTCGCTCGCCGGATCGCCACGTAAATGGGTCGAGATCGCACCGTTCCTGTGGAAGGACGAATATGGCCATCAGCGGCTGACCGCCAAGGTCGAGAACGGCAAGGTCGTGCGCGCCGGCTTCGACGAGCATGCGCCGGTGATCTATTATGATCCGGTGCCCTGGTATCTGGTGAGCAGCTGGCTGATGCCGGTGTTCGAGTTCAGCCTGGCGATCCTGCTGCTGACCGCCTTGTCCTGGCCGATCTCGCCGCTCGTGCGCCGCCATTATGGCGTGAAGGCGGAGTTCACCCGGACCGAACTCACCGCCTATCGGACGATCCGCCTGTTCGCCTGGCTCGCCCCGGTACTGCTGCTCTGCTGGCTCACCTTCATGCAGACCCTGCTTGGCGACATGGCCAACATGAACGGGCAGCTCGACTGGCTGAGCTATCTGCTGCAGGCCCTCAGCGTCCTGGTCTTTTTCGGCTTGTTCGCCGCCGCCGCGTGGAATCTGTGGGTATCGTTCACGGGCTCACGCCGTTGGTACGCGAAGCTGTGGAGCGTGGTGATTGCCGTCGCCGCCTTCTTCATCCTGTGGGTAGCACTCGGCTTCAAGCTGATCAGCTGGGGCATCAGCTACTGAGACGCCGGGGTTCGCCCCGGGGCCTCACGTCACTGCGGAATGGCTATCTGAAGCCATTCCGCAGTGGCGTTTCTTATCTTCGAAGGATCGTGATCCGATGACATTAACGGCGATCGCCGCATCTCTGTATGGCTGCCGCTGATGCGTGACGCCGACACGCCGGGCGCGACCGGATCAACCTGGTTTCAACGCTTCCTGCTCCCCGGTTTCGCCTTCAAGGCGGTGGTGATCGGAGGCGGCTATGCCACCGGCCGCGAGCTCGCCGAGTTCTTCCTGCCGAGTGGTCCCTGGGGCGGGCTGGCCGCGATGTTGCTGGCGATGGTGATCTGGAGCCTGGTCTGCGCCGTCACCTTCACGTTCGCGCGCGCGACCCGGGCCTATGACTATCGCACCTTTTTCGAGCGGCTGCTCGGCCCGGGCTGGATTCTGTTCGAGATCGCCTATGTGCTGTTCGTGGTGCTGATCCTGTCGGTGTTCGGCGCGGCGGCGGGGGCGATCGCCGCGGCGACATTGGGGCTGCCGCCGCTGGTCGGCACGCTGGCGCTGGCAGTCGCGATCGCACTGTTCGCGACCTTCGGCAATGCCTCGGTCGAGCGGCTGTTCAAATATGTCTCGTTCCTGCTCTACGGCGTCTACGCGCTGTTCGTGGTGCTGGCGCTGGGCAGCTTCGGCGACCGCATCTCGGCCAATTTCGCGCTGTCGACTCCCGCGGATGGCTGGGCGGCAGGCGGCCTGACCTATGCGAGCTATAATATCGTCGGCGCAGTCGTGATCCTGCCGGTAATGCGGCATCTGACCAGCCGGCGCGACGCGATCGTCTCCGGCCTGATCGCCGGCCCGCTCGCGATGCTGCCGGCATTGCTGTTCTTCATCTGCATGATCGCCTTCTATCCGGGGATTGCAAAGGAGACGCTGCCGTCGGATTTCCTGCTGCAGCAGCTCCACATCCCGGTCTTTCATCTGTTGTTCCAGGTGATGATCTTCGCCGCCTTGCTGGAGAGCGGAACGGGCTCGGTCCACGCCATCAATGAACGCATCGCCGCAGTGTGGCGGGCGCGGCGCGGGATGGACCTGTCGCACCGGGCGCGGGCCGGCATCGCTGCTGTGCTGCTGGTGGGCTGCATCTTCGTCGCCGACCGCTTCGGGCTCGTCGCGCTGATCGGCAACGGCTACCGGATCCTCGCTTATACCCTGCTCGCGGTGTACGTCGTGCCGCTGCTGACAATCGGGCTGTACCGGCTGGTTCGGGGCGGGGCAGGGGAGCGCGGTTCCTGAATCAGGTCATGACCTCGATTTGCTCCGGGTCTGCAATGCCGCAGTCCTGGTCTGACGATCAGAATCTGATTGCGGTCACTCCAACGCTGCCCCGCTCACGCACATAGCGATCTCTACGGCGTCTCCACCGACACCGAGATCGCGGAGGGCCGGCGCGGCGTGTGATAGATCGCGTGGGTCCGCGCTTTGAAATCCTCGGGCTTCGCGCGCAGGACATTGGCGACATAGGTTTGCGGGTTGCGCGCGATCAGCGGAAACCAGCTGCTCTGGATCTGTACCGCGATGCGGTGGCCCTTTTTGAACACATGCGATGCCGCATGCAGGTCGATGTGATAGTCGAGCACCGCGCCCGGCGTGATCGGCCGGGGCGTCTCGAACCCGGTGCGGAAGCGGCCGCGCAAGATGTCGTTGGCGATCATCCGCTGGCGCCCGCGCAACTCGGCCGGGGTTGTTTCGTCGGACGGGTAGACGTCGATCAGCTTGACCACCCAGTCGGCGTCCGATCCGGTGGTGCTGGCGAAGAGCTTCGCCGCGATATTGCCCTCGATCGCGACGTCTTCGGGCAGCGGATCGGTCTGCCAGGACAGCACGTCCTTGCGCCTGGCGAACGGCGCCTGATCGTCGGCGAGCCACACCGACCAGGTCGATCCGCCGCGCGATTTCAGTGGCCGTTCGCGATAGGGCACCGGGTTCGCCGGATCGGAGACGAAGCGGTCGGCGGCCGGCTCGGTCGCGCCGGGCGCATCGAAGGAGAGTTTGCCGCCGGCGTGGAGATAGAGGTTGCGCCGGGTGGTGCCCTCGCGCGGTGGCCAGCTCTTCTCGCGCTTCCAAATGTTGCTGCCGGATTCGAATATCAGCGCTTCAGGCTGGTCCAGCGTGCCCACGCCCTTCAGCCAGTAGCGCCACCACGGCATCTCGACCTTCTGGCGGAACCAGAGCGCGGTCTGCGATCCGAGTTGGAAGGGCCCGTAACTGCCGCCATCGCCGGTCAGCCAGCCGCCATGGTTCCAGGGGCCGACGACGAGGTAATTGAGGTTCTGCGCGTCACCCTTTTCCTGGTTCTCGTACATTTTGAGCGGGCCGTAGAAATCCTCCTGGTCCCACCATCCGGCGACGATCAGGTTCGGCACCGCGACCTTCGCCGGCATCATATGGGAGGTGCGGCGCGCTTTCCAGAAGGCGTCATAGGTCGGGTGCGCCACGAAATTCTGCCAGGTCGGCAGCTTCAGACCGAGATGCTGCTGGTCGAGCGTCGCGAGATCCTTCTGCTTCAGATACCAGTCGAACAGGTCGTCCTCGTCATAGCTGAAGGGTTTCGAAGTGCGGCCGTCGGTCTCGAGCGAAGCTGAATAGCTCCAGGCATAATCGAGCCGCAGCGCGCCGTTGTGGAGGAAGTCGTCGCCGATGAACATGTCCTCGGGCGAGGCCTGGGCGGAGATCGCCTTCAGCGCCGGGTGCGGATCGATCGTCGCCATCGCCGCGGTCCAGCCGGCATAGGAGCCGCCGAACACCCCGACCTTGCCGTTATTGTCGGGCAGGGATTTCACCAGCCAGTCGATCGTGTCCCAGGTGTCGGTGGATTCGTCGACTCCGCCAGGCGCCGCCCTGGGGCGCAGCATGACGAACTGGCCCTGCGATCCGAAGCGGCCGCGAATGTCCGCCAGGACGAAGATGAACTTCTCCGTCACCAGCTCGCGATAGGGGCCGTCGAAGATGTACTGCAGCCGCTTGACGTTGAAGCCATAGGGCGATCGCGTCATCAGGATCGGCAGCTTCCCGGTGCTGTCGCGTGGTCGCCAGACCTGCACGTGCAGCTTCACGCCGTCGCGCGCCGGGATCATCATGTCCTCGCCGACATAGCCGTCGACTTCGGCGCCCGGTGGCACCTGGTCGGACGGGTCGGCCCCGGGAGCGGCCTGCTGCGCCGGATGACCGGCGAGTGCTGAAGACGACACCGGCACGGCCAGCGTCAGCGCGATCACCAGCGGGCGAAGGTGGGAGAAGCGGGAGAAACGGACGGAAAACTGGCTATGGTCGCGCATCATCGACTCCCCTGATCCTGTTCTCGGCAACAGGCTCAATTGGAGAAGAATTGTCAACAGCGATCATAATTGCGCCTAAAGTTTCCATTTGGAGAATTCGGCGGCGCGTCGTAGGATTGAGCCCCGGAGAGTGAACGGACCCATCGCCCCGGCGCAGGCCGGGGCTGCGCGGACCGTATTTTCCGGGTTGTTTCGCACGGGCCGGCCAGTCGGGCGGCAAGATGATCGACGGGTCCCGCTTCTTCGGGGCTCGCCAACGAAAAAGAGGGGGCATCCGATGAACGGGCGTAAAACAACGGGCGATATCCTGGTCTTTCTCGGCCTCGCGGTCGCGATCAGCTGCATCTTCTACGCGCTGATTCTGACAGGCGGCGGCGGACGCACCGGCGGGCGGCTCTATACCACCGGGCTGATGTGGTCGCCGGCGGTCGCGGCGCTGCTGACGATCCGGATCAGGAAGCTCGACCTCGCCTCGATCGGCTGGGGCTGGGGCGAGCACAAATGGAACCTGACCGCCTATCTGCTGCCGCTCGGCTATGCGGCGGTCGCCTATCTCGCGATCTGGACCCTCGGGTTCGGCACCTTCGCTGACGATGCGACCGTCGCGAAGCTTGCCGAAGGCATGGGCTGGAAGGATGCCGGCCACTGGACGGCGCTGATCGGTTATGTGCTGGTGATGTCGACGGTCGCGATCGTCAATGGCGTCTCGACCGGCCTGGGCGAGGAGATCGGCTGGCGGGGCTTCCTCGCGCCGCGGATGGTCAGCCAGCTTGGCTTCACGCCCGCCGTGCTCGTCGTCGGGCTGATCTGGACGGCGTGGCATGGCCCGCTGATCCTGTTCGGCAGCTATAACCAGGGCACGCCGATGTGGGTGACGATCCCCTGCTTCACCGTGCTGGTGCTGAGCATCAGCGTGATCAGCACCTGGCTTCGTCTACGCTCGGGCAGCGTCTGGCCCAGCGCGATCCTCCATGGCAGCCACAATCTCTTCGTCCAGGCGGTCTTCACGCCAATCACCGGCGCCAAGGGCAACATGACTCCCTATGCCGTTGGCGAGTTCGGCGTGTTCGTGCCGGCGGTGCTGGCGATCGTCGCGATCTATTTCTGGACGCGGCGCGGGGAATTGGAGACCGGCGCCAAGGCCTGACGCCGACGCGCTCCTCATATGAACGAGATGATCGGAAGGGTTGGAATGAAAGTCAGGAAGCTGGAGCGTGTGCTTGCCTTGGCGTTGCTGTGCGGCGTTGCGTCGATGTCTCTTTCGACGCCGGCCGTCGCCCAGGGGCCGACGCTGGAGAGCGTGCTGAGTGCCCCCTTCCCGACCGACCTGACCGCTTCCCCGGGCGACGGGCGGATCGTCTGGATCTCCAACGAGCAGGGCGTGCGCAACATCATGCTCGCCGAGCGCAAGGCGGACGGGTCGTTCGCGACGCGGGCGCTGACCGGCTATACCAGGGACGACGGCTATGAGCTCGACCACCTGACCTGGGCCAATGGCGGGAAGGCGATCGTCTTTACCGGCGGCGGCAGCCTCGAGGGCGGCGGGCCGGTCAACACCGAGAGTCTGGCCGCCGGGCCGATGGTCAAGGAAATCCTGGCGCTGACCATCGGCGAGACCACGCCGCGCAATTTCGGGCCCGGCGAGGCGCCCGAGGCCGACCCGAAGGGCGACCGGATCGCCTTCATCCGTGGTGGCCAGATCTGGATCGCATCGCTCGGCGCCCCCGGCACCGCGACGCAGCTGGTGCATGATCGCGGATCGGCCGGTAGCCTGTCCTGGTCGCCCGACGGGTCGAAGCTCGCCTTTGTCAGCCGCCGCCGCGACGGTCAGGCGCTGCTCGGTATCTACGATGTCGTGGCCACGACGGTCAGCTGGATGTCGCCCAGCACCGATCGCGATGCGGCACTGCGCTGGTCCGCCGACGGCAAGCGCATCGCCTGGATCCGAATCCCTGCCGGCGCGCAATCGAAACAGGGATTCCTCGCGGTGCGCACCGGCCCGCCCTGGTCGGTCTGGGTCGGCGATGTCGCGACCGGCGCGGCGAAGCCGGTCTGGCGCGCGGATACGGGACGCGGCAGCGTCTTCCGCAATGTCGAGGACGGCTCGGCGCTGTTCTTTACCGCCGACGACCGCCTCGTCTTCCCGTGGGAGAAGACCGGATGGATCCGGCTCTACTCGATTCCCGCCACGGGCGGTCCGGCGACCGCGCTCACGCCTGATGGCTCGGAAGTGTTCGCGGCCGATCTCGACGCGTCGAAGGCGAAGTTCGTCTTCTCGTCCAACGCTACCGACGACGATCATCGTCATCTCTGGGAGGTGTCCGCGGCCGGCGGCGCCCCGCGCATGCTGACCAGGGGCGCGAGCATCGAGGATCTACCGGCCCTCACCAGCGACGGCGGCATTTTTGCGCTGCACAGCACCGGCCGCGATCCGCTGACGCCGGTCGCGGTCAGGCCGGGCGGCGCGATGGCAGCAGTCTATACCCCGGCCGCGTCGGCGAACTTCCCGCGCAAGGCGCTGGTGGAGCCGCAGCGCGTGGTCTTCGACAGCAGCGACAAGCTGCCGGTTCATGGCCAGCTGTTCATGCCCGAGGGCAAGGCGTCGGGCAAAAAGCCGGCGATCCTGTTCTTCCATGGCGGGCCGCAGCGCCAGATGCTGCTCGGCTGGCACCCGATGGGCGCCTATACCCACCTCTATGCGATGAATCAGTTCCTGGCGTCGCAGGGCTATATCGTCCTGTCGGTCAATTTTCGCGGCGGCACCGGCTATGGCACCGACTGGCGCGAGCCGATCGGCTTCGCCGAAACCGGCGGCAGCGAGGTGCGCGACATCGCCGGCGCGGTCGCTTATCTCAAGGGCCGCGCGGACGTGGATACCGCCCGCATCGGCGTCTACGGGATGAGCTATGGCGGGGTGATGACCTCGCTCGCTCTGGCGAAACTGCCGCAGGAATTCGCCGCCGGGGTCGACATCGCCGGCGTCCATGACTGGAAGACCTTCCTGCCCTATCTCACCGAGCCTGGCGCGCCTCCCGGCCCGGCCGAGCTCGCGTTCAACTCTTCGGCGATCAGCAGCGTCGGCGACTGGCGCGCGCCCGTGCTGATCATCCAGGGCGATGACGACCGCGCAGTGAACTTCTCGCAATCGGTCGAGTTGGTCGGCGCGCTGCGCAATGTCGGCAAGGTCGAACCCGAATTGTTCGTGCTGCCCGACGAGGTCCATGACTTCATCCGTCATCGCAGCTGGCTGTCGGTGTTCGACAAGGCGCAGGAATTCCTGCAGCGCAAGCTGATGAAGAAGGGCCGGGCCGCGAAGCAATAGGGCGGTTCCCGCTGCCTGACCTCGTGACCGACGGCGCGACATCTTGTGAAGAAAGGCCCCGTCCTGCCATCGCGGCGATGGCGGGGGATCGCGCCGTGCCAGCCGTCATTGCGCTGCCCGACATGTGCCTATAGTCTATGCCTCCATGAACGGGCGGCATTGAACTGCCGAAATCCTGATTGGGACATGATGAGCCGGTTTAGACAATTGCCAGAATCCGTCCTCGATTACGTCCGGCGGCCGCGCCGCGGAGAAGCGGCATGAAGGACGGCCGGCCCACCCTGGGCGCGCTCCTCCGGGCGCTCCGCGCACGCAACAGCTGGACGCTCAAGGAGATGAGCGACCATAGCGGCATCCCGATCTCGACCCTGTCCAAGGTCGAGCACGATCGGCTGACGCTGACCTATGACAAGCTGCTCCAGCTCAGCCAGAGGCTCAACATCCGCATGTCCGAGCTGTTCGCCGAGAACGACACGGGTGCCGAGCCCCAGGTCACCGCGCGACGCAGCATCGGCGATGTCGATCGCGCGGTGCGGGTGAACACGCGCAATTACGATTATTATTATCTCTGCACCGAGCTCCGCCGGAAACGGATGATCCCGCTGATCACCCGGATCCGCTCCAAATCCGCCGAGGAATTCGGCGAACTGGTCCATCACCTCGGCGAGGAGTTCATCTACGTCGTCAGCGGCCGGATCGTGGTCCACACCGAATTCTACGACCCCGTTCCGCTCGAGGAGGGGCAATCGATCTACCTCGATTCCAACATGGGCCATGCCTATGTCACGGGAAAGGATTGCGACGAAGCCGTGGTACTGGCGGTGTGCTCCAGCGCCGAGGACGGGCTGATGGATTCGCTGATGAACCTCCACGGCGACGACGTCGAACGCGAGCTGGCGAAGGTCTGACCCGATCCAGGCCCCTCCCGCAGGGGGAGGGGCTCGTGCAATCTAGAACGCGATATCCACCGCCAGCCCGATCGTGCGGGGCTGCAGCGTCACCACGTCGATCATCGGACTGGTCGCGCCCGCATCCTGCGGATCGTTGCCGCGCGTGATCGGCGCATCGCTGTCGAAGACGTTCCGCGCATAGAGGCGGACCGTATAACGCTGCGCGAAGGTCAGCGCAGCGTTCAGATCAAGCGCGGCATAGTCGGGAAGGGCCTTGCCGTCCGGGTTGCTCGTCACCGCCGAGCGCCGGCTGCCGCTGTAGCGCAGGCCACCGCCGATCCGCAGCGTCGCGTTGCTTGCCAGATCGAAACGGTAGTCGGCGGTTGCCGACCCGCTGAAGCGCGGAATGTAAGGGAGGCGATCGCCGTCAAGGCCGCCGATGTTCGGCGCTGCCGCAGTCAATTTCGCATCGGTATAGGCACCGTTGAGGCCGAGGCTGAGGCCGGGTGCGGGCTTGAACAGCAGCGATGCCTCCACGCCCTGGCTGCGCGCGGTCGCACCGTTGCCGATCCCCGCGAACACCGTGCCCGGGATGGCGACCGCCACCTGGATCTTGTTCCAATCCATCCGGAAGGCGGCGAGGTCGATCGTCACGCCGGAGAGGTTGGCCTTGAAACCCAGCTCGTAATTGGTCAGCCGATCGGGATCGAACGAGGCCGGGAAGACGACGCCCGGCACGACGACGTTCGGGCCGCCTGGACGATAGCCGCTCGCGACGCGGGCATAGAGCATCGCATTCTTGCTCAGGTGGAATTGCGGGCTGACGCTATAGGTGAAGACATCGTCGCTCGAAGTGCCGCCGGCGTTGAGCACCGCGCCGCCGAGCGCCGCGCCACTCACCACCGTCGCGTTGGTCTGGTCGTTATGCGCCCAGCGCAGACCGGCTGTGAGGTCGAACCGCTCGCCGAACGACAGGGTCGCGTTGGCGAAGCCGGCATATTCCTTGTACGTTGACGGGATCTGCACCGAATAAAACGGGTTCAGCCCTGCCGCGGGGGCGCCGCTGGCGGTGAGCACGCTCACCAGCTGGTTATGGCCGGCATCTTCCGAGGTGTAGAAGCCGCCGATCATCCATTCGAACATGCCGCCGGTCGGCGACGTCAACCGCACCTCCTCGGTATATTTGTCGAGCGTCAGTCGGGAATCGAACGGCGCACGTCCGCCGGCGCCGCCATAGACGCCGAAGGTGCGGCTGAGATCGATCAGCGCGTCGGTGGTCGTCTTGCTGTAGGTCGTGGTCGAGGACAGCCTCGCAACGCCGAAATCATAATCGAGCGTCCCGGCATAATATTGGAAGTCGTTCGAAAAGGGCTCGCGCACGACATTGTCGTTCGATCGCCCGTTGCCGACGCGCACCCCGGCTGCAGTTTCGGAAATGGCCGAGCGGTCGCCCGCATCCACGGTCTGCCAGATCGCTGACAGCCGCGCCGAGAAGGCCTCGCTCGGTTGCCATAACAGGCTCACCCGCCCGCCAAGCTGGTCATAGCCATTCTGGTCACGCCGTCCAGTCGCGGCATTGTCGATCCAGCCCGGCGTGTTGCGATAGGAGAGGCTGCCGGTCGCGGCCAGGCTGCCTGAGACGAGCGGCACGTTGACGATTGCCTGGCCGGCATAGCCGACGCGCCCGGCATGATCGATCGAGAAGAGCTCGCCCCCCGCACGCCCCGAAAACTCGCTCAGGTTGGGCGCGACGGTGACATATTTGACGAGCCCGCCAATCGAGCTGGCGCCGTACAGCGTGCCCTGCGGGCCGCGCAGCACCTCGATCCGCTGGATGTCATAGGGTAGCAGGTCCAACGCGAAATCGGCGCTGCGGTTATAGGCGGTGCTCGATCCGACCGGCGCGTCGTCGATATAGATGCCGACGCTGGCGCTGGTATTGAGCGGGGTGACGCCGCGCAACGCGACGGTCGACTGGCCCGGCGTGCCCGAACTGGTGACCGTCAGGCCCGGCACATAAGCGGCGAAGTCGGTAAGCTGCGACGAGCCCGACTGGACGAGACTCTCGCCCGAGACGACGCTGATCGAGACCGGCACGTCCTGCAGGTTCTGCTCGCGCTTCTGGGCGGTGACCACGATGTCCTCCGGCACGGCCGCGGCATCAGCGGGCTTGTCCTGTGCCGCGGCCACGCCGGGAAGGCCCAGTGCGCTGATCGCGACAGACAGGGCAAGCAGGGTGCGAGCGGTATGGCGAACGCGAGTCATCAGGAATCTCCCCTTATTTTCATGGATCGAGGTCGGCATTTCCTATGCCTCGCCCGTCTTGTCATATCGGGACGGTATTATCCTGAGCAGAGAATTGTCAATCATACCGCAAACAATGAATCGCGGTGTGGCTTTCCTGCACGGGGCACGCGCGCCTTACAGCGCGGCGACCACCGCGATCTCGATCTCCAGGCCAGGCCAGGCGAGTTCAACATCGCACACCGTTGCCCTGGCCGGCGCGCCGGACGTGCCCAGCCACTCGATCCAGGCGGCGTTCAGTTCGGCAAAGTCGCTCGTCTTTCTCAGCCAGATCTACGCGCTCAGCAGTTTCGACCGATCCGTGCCGACGCGGTCGAGCAGCGAATCGATCCTTGCGAAAATCGCCCGCGCCTGGTCCGCGACGGGGGCGCCCGGCAGATCCATCGCTACCTGGCCGGACAAATATGCCACGCCGTTATGCACCACAGCTTGCGACATCAGGGCTGTCGTCGCGTGTCTCTCGATCGTCAAAAATTGCCTCCGCATCTTGCTCAGCCGTGCCGGAAATCCCCGATTCGGCCGCGCGCAAATCTAGATATACACATTATCTCCAAATAGGCGCTGATTTTCCATTTGGAGAATATGCGCGGTCCGCTATAGGCTGGGTCAGCGTGCAAAGCGGCACAGCCCGGCGGAAATCCGCATCGCGGCGGTCGCCCGGAAAAGAGGATGGCGACCTGGATGGCGAAGTTTGATTTCCTCGTAATCGGTGGGGGGATTGCCGGAGCCTCGGTCGCCGCGACGCTGGCCGGCGAGGCCAGGGTGATGCTGCTCGAGGCCGAAGATCAGCCCGGCTATCACTCGACGGGCCGCTCCGCGGCCTTATTCTCCGAGATCTACGGCAATGCGACCATCCGCGCGCTGTCGCGGGCGAGCCGATCGTTCCTGTTCGATCCGCCTGTGGACTTCACCGATCAGCCGCTCGTGCGACCGCGCGGCACGCTGTTCATGGCCTCGGCGACGCAGATGGAAAGACTCGCGGCCTTCGCGGCACTGCCCGACGTCGCGCCGGCGACGCAATTGCTGACGCCGGCCGAGATGAAGCTGCTCTGCCCTGTGCTGCGCGACGACTATATCGCAGGCGGCCTGCACGAGCCGCTGTCGATGGACCTAGAGGTGCATGAACTGCATCACGGCTATATTCGCCAGTGTCGCCGGCGCGGCGGCGTCCTGAGCATGAACGCGCGGGTGACGTCGATCGCGCGCCGGAAGGGCGAATGGCAGGTGACCGCCGGTGGCGAGGAGTTATCCGCGGCGGTCCTGATCAACGCGGCAGGCGCGTGGGCCGACGAGATCGCCGCGATGGCGGGCGTTCAGTCGGTCGGGTTACAGGCGCATCGCCGCACTGCGGTGCTGGTTGCGGCGCCGGCCGATACCATCATCGATCGCTGGCCTCTGCTGATCGACATTGACGAGCAATTCTATGTGAAACCAGATGCGGGTTTCCTGCTGCTTTCGCCGGCGGACGAAACCCCGACTGAGCCATGTGACGCGCAACCGGAGCAGATCGACATCGCGATCGCCGTGCACCGCGCCGAGGAAGCGATGATCCTCGACGTGCGAAGTATCAAACATAGCTGGGCCGGGCTGCGGAACTTCGTCTCAGATCGTACACCCGTTGTCGGCTACGAGCCATCCGCCGACGGTTTCTTCTGGCTGGCGGGGCAGGGTGGTTACGGCATTCAGATCGCGCCTGCACTGGCGCGCGCGGCGGCTGCGCTCGCCTTGGGGCGAAGCCTGCCCGAGGATCTGACGGCATGGGGCGTGACCGCCGATGCCATCGCACCGGGCCGGCTACGCACTTTGGAGCAGGCGAGCGGCGCGATCTCGGCGCGCGCTCACGCGGGTTAGGCTGTAAGTCCGCTCCGGATGAGCCCGACGCGCAGTGGCGCCCGATGCGCGCTGCATGGCTTTGGCTCAAACAAGCTCACGCCGCCTTGGACGGACAGGCCCCGCTCGCGGTTTTGAAGCAGGGTGGCACAAGAGGCAGGGTTGCGGAGGTCGCCGAACGCGACTTTACATGACGCTATCCAGGCTCGATCCCAAAACCCTCAAACGCTACACGCGCCGCTGGCAGCCGGAGGACTATCTACGGACGGCGCGGTCCAGCGCTAGTCGACGATGAATAGCTTCGTACCTAACCTACTCGAGGATCGGTGCGCAGCGTCCCGGTAGTCTGAGACCTGATAGCTCATCCCTGCCTTGAGCGTGAACGCTCGACCATCCCGCAGCTCGGTACTTAGCTCACCTTCAAGGACGAGAAGCACATGGCCGCGATCACACCAGTGGTCAGCTAGGTAGCCGGGTGAGTACCTCACCATCCTGAGCCTCATATCCCCCACATATAATGTACGCCACCACGCGGAACCCGTCTCACCGGTATGTTCTGTTTCCGGAGCCGACTCCCAGTCGGTCACTGTGAAAGGCTGAGCTGCAATCTTCATAGTGCCTCCTGCCGCTCTGCATTCCTATGCCGCAGAGCCAAATTCCGCGGTGGGCCTTCCACCGCGGCGCCCGCTCACCACGCTGGCATGTCCGTGACTGGTTGATCGCATACAACTTCGCCAAGCGGCCCAAGGCTCTCAGGTTCAAGGCACCCTACGAAGCCATCGAGGAACCTTGGAAAGCAAAGCCGGATATCTGTCGTCCAGCCTCACCATCATACGATGGGACTAACATCCAGCCCGCAGCCTCATGGCGCGGCGTGGACCAGCGCGAGGTGGAGGGCGAAGACCCGGCCGTTATGGAGCGTGAAACCGCGCCCGTCCGCATCTGCCGACATGCCGCCGTCGGAACCGCGCAACACGCCGGCGGCGTCGCGGGTGTAGATCAACATCCTCCGCATGTTGCCCTGCCACGGCGAGGTGATCGTCGCGGTCACGGTGTCGCCCTGAACGGCGACCTGATAGATCGCATCCAGCTCCTCCGAGCGATAGGAGCCGGCCACCGGCAGCACGGGACTGGGCGCGATCACCATCGGCTTGGGCACTGGCGGGTTGTACTCGGCATAGGGCTGGAGATAGCCGGGCTCTACCGTGTCGAGCAGTTCGTCGATCCTGCGCAGCGGAAGCGCGTCCGCGCGGTTGCACAGCACTGCCACGCCGACGCCGCGCTCGGGAAGTCGCGCATATCCGGTGCGGAAGGATTCGAACTCGCCGAGGTGATAGAAGAACGGCTTCCCGCGCCGTGTGCCCACCGCGAGCCCGGCAGCATAAGGCATCGCATCGAAATTGGGTGCGATGACCGTCTTGCCGTCGCTGAAGGTGCCGGGTTCGAGCATCGTGCGGGTAGCCGCAGGGGTCCACACCTTGTGACCAACGGCAATATCGTGGTCGTAACGGGCCATGTCGTTGACCGTCAGCATCATGCCGCCGGATCCGCTGAACGCCGGATAGGCTTCCCTGATCGCCCAGCCCTTGTCGGTCGGCACATAGCCGTGCGTCACCAGGCCCGGCGCAGGGCGGCCGGCGATGAAGAAGGTGCTCTTCATGCCCAGTGGCTCGAAGATCGCCTCGCGAACATAGTCCTGGAACGGCTTGCCGGCGGCGCGGGCGACCACTTCTCCCAGCAGCAGATAGCCGCCATTGGTGTAGGAATAAGCGGTGCCTGGCACGAAATTGGTACCTTTCTGCCGATACATCAGCTTCAGCACCTCGGCGAGGCTGCTCTTGCTGGCATCCTCGACCCCGGCGAAATTGAGCAACGTCAGGGAATCGCGGATGCCTGAACTATGGTTCATCAGCATCTGCACGGTGATCGGCGCGGCATATTCGGGCAATTCAGGCAGCCATTTGCGGACATCGTCGTGCAGGCCGAGCTTGCCTGCCTCGATCAGTTTGGCGGCGGCGAGCGACGTGAACTGCTTGGCGACCGAGGCGGCGTAGAAACGCGTGTCGGCGGTCAGCGGCGTGCCCGCGGCGATGTCGCCGCTGCCTGCTGCACCGATGAAGATGGTCTTGCCGTCCCGGAATACCCCGGCGACGCAGCCCGGCGAGGACATGTCCCTCGCATCGCCGACGATACGCTGAAGCGCTTCCTGCTGCTGCGCCGAGGCCGGTGCAACCTGACAGCACATGGCCGCCAGCGCGACCGACCTGCCAAAAGACGCGATTATTGAATTTGCCATCACGCTGCCTCGCTCATGTGCCGGCATAATGCCGTCAAATCTACATTGCCGCCGCTGACCAGAATGCCGGTGCGGGCACCTGGCGGCGTGGCGATCAGTGCCGCCGCCATGCCGAGGCCCGCGGTCGGCTCGACCACCAGCTTCATTCGTTCAAGCGAGACTCGCATCTGCGCGCGCAGATCATCGTCGCTGACCGTCATGATGGCATGGACATGCGCCTGCATGATCGCGAAGGGCAGATCGCCCATGCGTCGGGTCTGGGCGCCGTCAGCGATGGTGTCGGGCATATCGATGCTGACGATCCTGCCACTGTCGAAGGATTGGCGGACGTCGTCGCCCGCCTCGGGCTCGACGCCGATGACCTTGCACCCCGGAGACAGTGCGGCCGCCGCCAGCGCCGATCCGGCGAGCAGCCCGCCACCGCCGACGGGGACGAACAAATAGTCGAGTTGACCAACTTCCTCTATCAACTCCATCGTGGCAGTGCCTTGGCCGGCGATGATGTCGGGGTGATCAAAGGGGGGGATCAGCATCGCGCCTTCCCGATCCGCAATCTCGCGAGCGATCGCCTCGCGATCCTCGGTGCGGCGGTCGAACAGCACGACCTTCGCGCCATAGCCGTGCGTCGCGGAGCGCTTGCTCACGGGCGCGTCGGCCGGCATCACGATGGTCGCGCGGCAGCCGAGCAGGTTCGCCGCGAGCGCGACGGCCTGGGCGTGATTTCCCGAGGAATAGGCAACGACGCCGCCCGCGCGACCTTCCGCCCCCAGGCGCGCGAGCGCGTTATAGGCGCCGCGAAATTTGAACGCGCCGCCGCGCTGAAAATTCTCCATCTTGTAGAACAGCCTCGCACCGACTTCGGCATCGGTGCGGCGTGATGTGAAGACTGGCGTTCGATTGGCAACGCCGCGAATGCGCGCGGCGGCGGATTCGACGTCGGCAAAGGTCGGAGAGCACTGAAGGGTGTCGGTCGACATGAGGGCTATGGTCTCCGAAGGAGTTTGGCGTGGTCGCTCGTTCGTCAGCACGGCGGCCGGCAGGAGGTGCTGGAGAAACCCTTCGTCGCCAACGGGCGTAGCTTCTGCAGTCACGCGGGGCATGATCCAGCGGGCGGGTTGTGTCGGAGTCCCCGACCGGCAGCGACGCCCGTCGGCTTGCCCTGATCGATCGCGACCGCACCGTTGACGATCAGGGTGCGGACGCCAACGGTCAGCTCGGTCGGATGGATATAGTCGGCCCTGGGGCGATAGGCTGCGGGATCGAACACGACGATATCCGCGAAATAGCCCGTCCGCAGATGCCCGCGGTGATCCAGCTTGAACATGTCCGCCGTGCGGCCCGTGCTCGAATTGATGAAGTCGGCCAGCGAGATCGCGTGCTCTTTCAGCACGTACTTCGCATATTTCTGCGGGAAGGTGGCGTACATGCGGGGATGCCCAGCCGAACCGTCAGAGCCTGTGACGATCCAGGGCTGGCGCATGAGCAGCTTGATGTCGTTCTCCGCCATATTGAAGGACACGACCGCGCTGCCGTCGGCGCTTTCGGTGATGATCCTCAACGCCGCATCGACCGGATCAATGCCCCATTCGGCGGCGATTTCGTTCAGCCGTTTGCCCGTCCAGGGATGGGCGAGGGAAGTCAGCAGCAGCGAAGCCGCACCGCCGCGGCGCCGCATGTTCTCGACCATCTCGCCCTTGATCCTGGCGAGCTGCACCGGGTCGGCGAAGCGCTTGAGCATCGCGGGGCGACCGCCATCGACCGCCCATCGCGGCAGCAGCGCGGGTTCGAGGCCGGAGCCCGAGGCCTCCCATGGATATTGGTCTGCAGTGACGTCGATGCCTTCGGCGCGCGCGGCCTCGATGATAGAGACTAGCTCGGGCGCCTTCCCTTGTACGTCGACGCCCAGAGCCTTCAGATGTGCGAAATGGACGGGCATCCCTGCCCCCCGACCGATCGAAATAGCCTCGCGCGTGGAATTCATCACGCCGATCGTGTAGGAAGATTCGTCGCGCTGGTGCGTGTCGTATACGCCACCGCGGACCGCCGCTTCCTTCGCGACCGCAATCACTTCGTCGGTCCTGGCGAAGCTCTGGGGCGCGTAAAACAATCCGGCGGACAGGCCCAGTGCGCCTTCGCACATGCCTTTGGCGACCAATCCCTTCATCGTCGCAAGTTCGGCATTGGTGGGCGCGCGGTCGTCATCCCCGATCACCGCGGTGCGGACCGCGCCGAACCCGACATAAGTTGCGACGTTGACGCCGGGCGTCTGCGCCGCGACCTGACGGAAGAAAGCATCCACTTCCACCTTGTGGCCGGGCTGCCCAAAGCCATCGACGCCCAGGAAAATTGTGGTAGCACCCTGCATCATCCAGGCGAGGGTGAGGCGCTCTCCGGGCGTCTTGCCCATCACGAAGGCGTCCGCGTGGGTGTGCGGATCGATAAAACCCGGGGCCACCACCATACCCTTGGCGGAGACCGTGCGTTTGCCCGTATAGGGATTTTTAGCGGTCGGACCCACATAGACGATGCGGTCGCCCGCTATCGCGATATCGCCGACGATCGGGTCGATGGAGCTGCCGTCATAGATGGTGCCACCCGTGATCACGAGGTCGCTGGTCTGCCTGACCGTCCGCGCGACAATCGGCGCCGCGAGCAGCGAAACGGACAGGGTCAGCAAGGGTAGTCGGACGAACTTCGAACGGCAGATCAAGGCGGCAACTCCAGCATCGAAGGAACCAAGGCGCATAACGAGCAACGGCGCATCGTCCGGATGCGCACTATGGGGCGAAAGCGGCGCCTGCAGACACACTTCTTTGCGCGTCGTCCATATCTGCAGGCTATCGGCTGCGTGCTCAAAACACTCGGTTCAGGGCTATTCCGGAGCGCGACTTTGGTGAACGGTAATCGAGGGTGTATGCTGCGCAGCAATGATGAAATTGCGTCATATCGAGGTTTTTCACGCCGTTTATCAGACTGGCTCGGTGAGCGGTGCGGCACGGGCGCTCCATGTTTCCCAGCCCTCAGTGAGCAAGGTGTTGCGCCACGCCGAGGCGCAGATCGGCTTCGTGCTGTTCCGTGTCGTAAAGGGGCGGCTCGTCGCGACCGCGGAAGCACATGTCCTGTTCCACGAAGTCCGCGAATTGCATGGGCAGATCGAGTCGCTCCAGGCGACCGCAAAAAACCTGCAACGCTGCGGTGGAGGACATTTGCGCCTGGCGGTGCTGCCATCGCTCGGGCTCCAGGTCGTGCCGCGCGCGGTAGCGAAATTTCGCGCGTCACATCCCGATGTCTCGTTCGAGATCAAGACGGTCCACAAGGAGGATATCCTTCGCTCGCTCTACGAGCGGAGCAGTGACATTGCCGTGGCTTACGATTCACCGCGGCACCCGAGGCTCAGCGAAGTGTCGATCGGTGCGGCCGAACTCGTCCTCCTTTACCGCAAGCAGGACGTTCCCGATCCGCCCGAGCAGCTTTCGATTGATGCGCTCGAGCGGTTCGATCTGGTCCGGCTGGCCGGCACTGGATCGATCGATACGCTGTTGACCAGTGAAATCGACACGGCCTTGGCGCGTCGCACAAGCATTTCGGTCGAGACCTATTACGTAGCGGCGGCCCTGGTGCGCGAAGGCGCGGGCGTCGCCGTGGTCGACGAATTCACGGCCCGCGCGATGGTGGGCAACGATCTGGATTTCCGACCTTTGGAAAAGGATTCCAAGTTTGGCGTCTACTGTATCCATCTGGAAGACCGACCACTCTCCCTTATTTCTCAGGATTTCATTGCCGAGATGCAGAAAGCGATAACGTTCGGCAGGGCATAACTCAGGACTATAGATGTCTGAACCTTTGATGCTGGACGATACGGCGCGGTTAGACTGAGTGTGGCCTCGCGATCGCACCCGATCGCCGCGAGATCCAGTATGATCCCCTATCCTTATCTCCTGTACCTCGGGAACCCGAGGGACGAGTTATCGGTGAAGACGTCGCGCGGCGTCGCGGTGTGGCGGCCGGAGTTATGCGTAGGCGAATATCGCTCGAACGGCACGCCCATCACGCTGGGGCTGCCGCATTTCGAATTCGCGGAAGCCGCGGCACAGGGCGCACGCACGCTGATCGTCGGCGTGGCCAATGCGGGCGGCAAGATGAGCGAAGAGATGATCGCTCACATTCTGGCGGCGCTTGCAGCGGGATTGAACATCGCCTCGGGGCTGCACCAGCGCCTGACGTCCATTCCCGAGATTGCGGCTGCCGCCGCTGCGGGCGATCTGCAATTGTTCGACGTTCGCGAGCCGCCCCGGCATCTGGATGTCGGCAAGGGAACGCGTCGCAGCGGGTTGCGATTGTTGACGGTCGGCACCGATTGTTCGGTCGGCAAGATGTACACCACGCTGGCAATGGAACGGGAATTGCGCCGCCGCGGCGTCAACGCTGATTTTCGAGCGACCGGCCAGACCGGCATCTTCATCGCGCAAAGCGGCGTGCCGATCGACGCGGTGGTGGCCGATTTCATATCGGGCGCCGCGGAATGGATATCGCCCGCGCGGCACGATGGTGGCTGGGATCTGATCGAAGGACAAGGATCGCTGTTCCATCCGTCGTTCGCCGGGGTCTCGCTGGGACTGCTCCACGGCGCCCAGCCCGACGCGCTCGTCCTGTGCCACGAGACCGGACGGCAGCACATTCGCGGGATTCCCGGCCGACAATTGCCGGACCTCAAGGCGTGCTTCGAAGCCAATCTGGAGGCGGCACGCCTGACGTGTCCAGATGTAGTGGCGGTTGGAGTGGCACTCAACACCTCCTCGCTCAGCCGCGACGAAGCCGTCGCGGCCTGTCTTGCGACCGAGGATAGGCTGGGGCTTCCGTGCCAGGACCCGGTCGCCATGGGCGTGGACCGCATCGCCGACCATCTTCTCGCAACGTTCGGACGCTAGCGGCACTACGTTCCGCCATGTGCGGATCGGGGCAGGGCGGTGGCCCCCAGCCTGGGACTAGGCGGCGATCCGGATCACTGCATCGACTTCCACGGCATGGCCCCCAGGCAGGCGGTACGCGCCGACGCTTGTCCGCGTGTGACGCCCGCGATCGCCCAGTGCCTCTACCAGCACATCCGAACAGCCGTTCATGATCTGGGGAATGGCGACGAAACCGTCCGCCACCTGCACATGGCCGGTGATCCGAACCACCTGTCGGACTCGCTCGAAATCGCCGTCCAGCGCGGCGTGAATCTGCGCGAGCAGGTTAAGCCCGGATAGCTTGGCCGCTGCGATTCCGGTGGGTACGTCGATGTCGTCACCCACCCGGCCGATAATGCCTTTTCCCGCGCAGCTGGAGACTTGGCCGGAAATCCACAGCTGCGATCCGTCGATCAGGAAAGGGACGTAATTACCCTGTGCCTGGCGTTGCAGAGGCAGCGTGATGCCGGCCCGCGCCATGCGTTCGGCGATGCTTTCCATGAAACTTCCTTGCGCAGTCGTGGGGGTGCGGATGCGTAGAATGACGCCCGTTGCGCCCAACGGCAAGCCGGCCGGCCGTCGATAGCCATAGTCTATGGATGAACGACGTAATTCGGTCTGTTCGGACGGTTAATGTGTGCTGAAATTGCTGCAACGCAACAAACGCAACCAAAGGGGGCGCGAATCATGAATAATCTTACGATCGAGAAACTGGGCGCGGTCGGAATTCGTCGTCGCGCGCTCTTGTGTGCCAGTGCCGCGTTCATCGTGGTTGGCGCTCCGGCTCACGCACAGGTCGCAGCGACGACTGCACCAGCGCAAACTGCACCAGCCCAGGAGGCAGCGGAGCCGGTCGGTGCCGAGCCGCAGGCCGACGAAATCATCGTCACCGGGTCGCGCGTCGCCCGCACCGGCTTCACGGCGCCGACCCCGGTTACCACGATCGGCCTCGATGATTTTGCACGCGTTGCGGCCCCCAACATCGCCGACGTGATCAACCAGATGCCAGCCGCGCGTCCGTCGCTGACGCCGAGCAGCACCGGCAACCTGTTCAACCTGTCGGCCAGCAACTTCATCGATCTTCGCGGCCTTGGCTATCAGCGCACGCAGATACTGGTCGACGGACGTCGTTATGCGCCGACTACTCCTTCGGGCGGCGTCAGCATCTCGGCGATCCCGCAAGCGTTGGTGCGCAGCGTCGACATCGTCACTGGCGGCGCCTCGGCAGCCTATGGCTCCGACGCCGTTGCCGGCGTGGTCAACATCCTGATCGACGACCGGCTGGAGGGTATCAAGGGCAGCGTCCAGGGCGGCATCAGCGGCCATGACGACTATCGCAACTTCCTCGGCTCGCTTGCCGTCGGTACGGGGTTCGCTGGCGGACGCGGCCATATAGTCGTCTCGGGCGAAGCCTCGCAGAATAGCGGCATCGACTCCATGGGCGACCGCAAATGGGCGGCGGCCAACCCCGGCCTGGTCGCAAACCCGGCCTATACCGCAACGAACAGCGAGCCACGCTACATCCTGGTGACCAGTGGATCGGTTGCTTCGAACGCCTCGTACGGCGGCGTCATCAATTCGCCGAATGCGTTGCGCGGCATCCAGTTTGCGCCCGACGGCAGCGCCATCCCGTTCACCTATGGCTCACTTGTATCGGCATCGCAGATGGTGGGCGGTAGCGGCACGTCGAGCGTGGCGGACAGCGTCGGCACGGTGCCGGTCAACCGCTATACCGGGTTCGGCCGCGTAACCTTCGAATTCAACGACTCGCTCCAGGCTTTCGCCGAGTTGGGCTACAGCCATGTGGACTCGCGCTATCCCGGCCTCGCCTCGACCGAACAGATCACGATCAAAGCGGACAATGCCTTCCTGCCGCAGTCGGTGCGCACCGCGATGGCGTCGCAGGGTATCGCCAGCTTCGTGATGGGGCGTAGCGTACTCGACAATGCCCGCACGATCGTGAATCTCGATATCGGCACCTTGCAGGCTGTCGCGGGTCTCAAAGGCAAGTTTTCCGACAATTGGCACTGGGACGCATATTACAGCTACGGTTCAACCGACAACAATGTCGCGCAGGATAATTCGCGCATCAATTCGCGCTTCAACCAGGCGATCGACGCGGTGGTCAGTCCCACGACCGGAGCGATCGTCTGCCGTTCGACGCTGACCGCGCCGACCAATGGCTGCGTGCCACTCAATCTGATCGGTGTTGGGCGTGCTTCGCCCGACGCGCTTGCCTGGGTAAACGGCGTATCGGTTCGCAACAACAGCATTCAGCAGCATGTCGCGGCCGCCACCGTGCGCGGCAACCTGTTCGACACATGGGCCGGGCCGGTAGCCGTCGCGTTCGGTGCCGAATATCGCGAGCAGAGCGTGGTTACCACCGCCGACGCGATCACGGCCGCGCAGGCTTTCCGTGGCGGCGGAACCGTGCCTTACACCGGCAAGGTCATCGTCAAGGAAGCCTTTGGCGAAGCCGTGGTGCCGCTGGCGAGCGGCGAATCCTGGGCGAAGGATTTGAGCCTCGACGTTGCGGGCCGCGTGACCGATTACAGCACCTCGGGCACGGTAGTGACCTGGAAGGCCGGCATCAATTACGCGGTCAACGATTCGCTCCGGTTCCGCGCTACGCGCTCGCGCGACATTCGCGCACCAAGCCTGGAGGAATTGTTCGCGGCGGGTTCGACGTCGCAGCTGAGCGTCAGCGATCCGGTGCTCGGCCGCGACTATCTCGTGACGGCGGCGAACAGCGGCAATCGCACGCTGACGCCGGAAAAGGCCGACACTTTTACCGGCGGCGTGGTGTTCACGCCCACCTTCTTCCGTGGCTTCAGCCTGTCGGTCGATTATTACAATATCAACCTGAAAAACGCGATCATTTCGCTAACGCCAGCGTCGATCGTGACCCAGTGCTACACCACCGCGCCACAGACCTGCTCGCTGATCACGCGCGATCCGACCACCAACATGATCACGACCGTGCGCAACGGCCCGGTCAACCTCCAATCGGTGAAGCTGAGTGGAGTCGATATCGAGGGGGCGTACGACGTCAGGCTCGGTGCGGACAAGATCGCGTTGAGGGCATTGGTCAGCTATATCGCCACGGCGGAGATCTCGGACGGGATCACCACCACCATACTCGACGGCAGTGTCGATCAGCCGACGATCGCGGCTCTCGGAGGATCGCCGCACTGGCGCTTCAACGCCTCGACCAGCTACGTCAGTGACGCGTTCCGGCTGAGCGTGACCGGGCGTTACATGGGCGGTGGCGTGATCAACTCCGCCTACACGGCAAAGGATCTGCTCGACAACGAAGTCAGCGGACGCCTCTACTTCGACCTCTCGGGTGAAATCACCATCATCAATGGCGGCGGCGACCATAAGGTGACCCTGTTCGGCGCAGTTCAGAATGTGTTCGACAAGGATCCGCCGATCACTGGCGTCGGTGGCTACGGCACCACCCGTGCGCTCTACGACGTGGTTGGTCGGCTGTTTACGGCAGGCGCGCGCTTCAAATTCTGACGGCAACCACTGTAATGAACTGCGCCCCGGCGGCGTGGTGTGAGGGTAATCGGCCATGAAACATCTTTCGACTCTTGCGATGCTCGCTGCCGCGACAGCGCCCTATCCGCTCCCCGCTCGGGCGCAGTCCGATCCGGTCCAGGCAGTGCTGGACACTCCGGCGGGTCTCGCCGTGCCGGGCTGCGCCCTCGGCATCTTTCGCAACGGACGACTGGCGAAATTCGTCACCGCTGGTGCGGCGGACACCGCGACGCAACGTGCAATGAATGCCGATACGCAATTCTATGCGGCGTCGGTGTCCAAGGAGTTCACGTCGCTCGCCGCGATGCAGCTGGTCTTGAAGGGCAAGCTAAACCTGGACGACGACATCCACAAATATCTGCCCGAACTGCCTGACTACGGACACAAGGTCACGGTGGTCATGCTGATGAATCACACTGCCGGTATCCGGGATTCGCTTGAGCTGTTGTACCTTAACGGGATCAGCGACATCGCCGCGCCGACCCGAGCGCAGGCGCTCGCGCTGTTGTTCAAGCAGACAGCCACCAAGTTCGAGCCGGGTACGCGCTACGATTATTCCAACGGCGGTTATCTGCTGCTGTCGGAAATCGTGGAACGCGTCGCGGGCGAGCCGTTTTCGGCCTATGTCAATCGATCGGTGCTGGGGCCGATCGGTATGACGCGCAGCTTCATCATGGCGGGTGCTCGCACCGCCGATGCCAATGTCGCCCTCGGCTATACCCGAACCGACGGCAAGGTTGTGCCGGCCGACAGCTATCCCCTGTTCGGCGGATCGGGAGGGCTGATCACCACGATCAACGATCTCTCCAAATACGACCACGACATCGACAGCGCCCACAAGGTGTGGACGCCGGCGATCATGAAGCTGATGCTGGAGCCCGGACGGTTCAACGACGGGTCGATCGTGCGCCGTGCCGCGCGATCGAACCAGGCCTATGCAGCAGGGCTTAGCGTCAGTGCCGATTGGTTCAGCCATGGTGGCAGCGCGACCGGCTTCAAGACGATGTATGCGCGCATGCCGGCGCGCCGGATCGGCCTGGGCCTGCTGTGCAACGCCGGCGAGACCGACCCCGACGAGCGGATCAACGCTGTCGTCGCGGCGATGGGCGAGGGGCTGCCGCCCGTGACCGAGGCACAAGTCCCCGTCGCGAAGCTCGATGGTCGTTACCGCTCTGCCGACCTCGACGTGGTCTATGTGCTGGCGAGCGAGGGGTCGGCGATGACGCTTCAAATCCTGCCTGCCACGGGCGAGGGCACGCCGCTGGCGACGATCCCGCTGAAGCCCGCGGGCGACGGTTATGCCGGGCCGAGCTTCCGGCTGGTCCCGGATGCCGACCGGGCGGGCTTTACGATCAACGCCTCGCGCGTGGTTGGGCTCAAATTTCGCCGTATCTGATCCCGCGGGGCAGCGGTCCCGTCGATTAATCGAGAATGCCATGAAAACCGCCCTGCTCGCGCTGTTGCCCCTTTTGCTGCCTTGGCCTGCGCTCGCGGACCCGCTGTCCGATCAGGTGCGGCTCGACATGCCCTGGCTCCTCGCGATCTACCGCGATCTGCATGCGCATCCCGAGCTGAGCATGCAGGAGGTAAAGACGTCGGCCAAGCTCGCTGCCGAGGCGCGCAGGCTGGGCTTCGTGGTGACCACCGGCGTCGGGAAGACCGGCGTCGTCGCTGTACTGCGCAACGGGCCCGGCCCGGTGCTGCTGCTGCGCGCGGACATGGATGGGCTGCCGGTGACCGAGGAGACCGGGCTCGCCTTCGCCAGCAAGGAACGCGGCACCGGCGCAGCTGGCGTTGAAAGCGGTGTGATGCACGCCTGCGGCCACGACACCCACATGACCGCCTGGATCGGTACCGCGCGCCGCATGGTGGCGATGAAGGCAAAATGGTCCGGCACGCTGGTGATGATCGCCCAGCCCGGCGAGGAGACCGGCGAAGGCGCGCGGGCGATGCTGGACGACGGGCTCTACACGCGATTTCCCAAGCCCGGATACGTGATTGCCTTCCATGACTCAGCGGCCTTGCCGGCGGGCAAAATCGGTTATTCCAACGGCCCGGCCTTCGCCAATGTCGACAGCGTCGACCTGGACGTGAAGGGCGTCGGCGGCCACGGCGCCTATCCCTATACGACCAAGGACCCGATCGTGCTAGCGAGTCGGATCGT
>NZ_JAQGLC010000151.1 GCF_028293085.1 Sphingomonas bacterium | reverse complement strand
GCCCCGCAGGCGTTTACGAGATCGTGGGCGAGGAGACGGGCGACCCGAAGTTCGTGATCAACGCCCAGAATTGCGTCCACTGCAAGACGTGCGACATCAAGGACCCGACCCAGAACATCAACTGGGTGGTACCAGAAGGCGGCGGAGGGCCGAATTATCCGAACATGTGACCGCCTTGGACTGGCCGCGCTCGCGCTCTGCGTGGCGGCGCCCGCCTGGGCCGATCGCGGGACCGACGGGCTGACCGCCTATATGCGTGCCCGTGCCGCTGACGGCGATGGGCGGGTCGAGCAGGCTGCGGCGGGCTATGCCGCGGCGATGGCCGGCGCGCCGGGCAATATCGCGATCGCGCGCCGGGCTTACCGCGAGGCGATGGAGGCCGGCGACGACGCGCTCGCCGACCGCGCCATCGCGATGATGGATGCGGCCCGCGCGTCGCCGCCTGACGCCGCTTTGTTCAGCTATGCCAGGACGGTACGCGCCGGGGACAAGCCCGGGGCTGCGGCCATCCTCAAGCGGATCGGGGCCGGACCGTTCGATTTCGTCGCTGGCCTGCTCGAGGCCTGGGCTGCGCTCGATACTGGCGGCGACGCCGTGGCCAGGCTGAACGGCGCCAGGTCCAACCCGGTCGCGCGGCGCTATGTTGCCGAGAACCGCGCGCTGCTGCTGATCGCGACGGGCAAGGTCGATGAGGGCGCGCTCGCGCTCCAGGCCCTGCTCGGCGCCGATCAGGCCAGCCTCGATCTGCGCTACAACGCCGCGCCCTTGCTTGCCGCAAAGGGCCGGCCGGACATCGCCCGCGCCTTGCTGGCCGGCAATGACAGCGTCGCTGAGGCACTCCGCGACACGATCGGCAACGGCATCGCACCGTCGAACGCCTATGGCGTGTCCCGGCTGTTCACACGGCTGGCAAGCGATCTGTCTGACGGCGACCCGACTCCGATCGTGATCTCGCTGGCGCGCGCTGCTTTGCGGCTCGATCCCGGGAATGATCGCGCGCGAATCCTGCTTGCCCAGGCGCTGGCCCGAGGCGGTGCCGCCGAACGGGCGCTGGCGACGCTCGGGCAGGTCCAGCCTTCCAGTCCGTTCCATGAGGTTGCGCTTCAGGCCAGGATCGCGGTGTTGCGCGCCAATGGAGAGGCCGCCGGTGCGCTGGCCGCTGCAACGGCGCTTTCCGACCGCAAGGGCGCGACCAGCGCCGACGCGGTGCGGGTCGGCGACTTGCTGGTCGCCGCCGGTCGAAACGACGAGGCGGTGCGCGCTTATACGCTCGCGATCAAACGCGCAGGCGATACTCCGCCCTGGACGCTGTACCTCCAGCTCGGCGGCGCGCTCGACGAAGCGGGTCGCTGGCCGGATGCGCAAAAGGCACTGGAGCGGGCGGTGACGATGGCGCCCGATTCGCCGGTCGCGCTCAACTATCTCGGCTATGCCCGGCTCGAACATGGCGAGGATGTGCCCGCCGCGATCGCTCTGCTGGAAAAGGCGAGCGCGCTCCGGCCAGGCGACGCGTCGATCATCGATTCGCTCGCCTGGGGCTATTTCCTGCGCGGTGACGCGGGCAAGGCGGTGCCGATGCTCGAACTCGCGGCGCGCGGCGAGCCCGCCAACGCAGCGATCAACGAGCATCTCGGCGACGCCTATTGGTCGCTTGGCCGGCGATATGAGGCGCGGTACGCCTGGCGGGCGGCCGCAGTGGTGGCGGATGCGGAGGACAGCGCGCGCCTCGCCGGCAAGATCGCCGACGGAATTCGCTCCAGGCCGTGATCGTCGAGCAGGCTTCGGCCAAGATCAACCTGGCACTCCACGTCCGGTCGCGACGCGACGACGGCTATCACGAGATCGAGACCCTGTTCGCCTTCCTCAAGGATGGCGACGAGCTGCAACTCGCCCCGGGACCAGCGTCGTTCGCGCTGGAGGGACCGTTCGCGGCCGCGCTGGAGGGCGAGAGCGGCAATCTCGTCACTCGTGCGGCGGCCTCCTATGCTTCGGCGTTGTCGGTTCCCGACAAGGGGGCTTTTACCCTGGTGAAGCGCCTGCCGGTCGCCTCGGGCATCGGGGGCGGATCGGCCGACGCGGCCGCCGCCTTGCGGGCATTGGCGCGGCGGGACGGCGTCGCGCTCGACGACCCGCGCCTGTTCGCCGTTGCCGAGGCGCTCGGATCGGACGTGCCGGCCTGCCTGTTCCGCAGAAGCGCACTCGGGCGGGGCAGGGGCGAAGAGCTCGAACCGCTAGAAGGCCTGGCCGGCATGCCGGTGCTGCTCGTCAACCCCGGTGTTGCGGTCTCCACGGCGTCTGTATTCGCGGCCTGGAGCGGCAAGGATCGCGGGCCGATCGGGGACGGCGCATTGCTCGGCCGCGCCCTGCTGGGCCGCAACGACCTCGAAGCGCCCGCCCGCTCGATCGCGCCGGTGATCGGGGAGGTGCTTGCGCTCCTGCTCGATACCCGTGGCACACGGCTGGTCCGCATGTCGGGATCCGGCGCGACCTGCTTCGCCTTGTACGACCACGCGGCGGATCGCGCCGCCGCCCACCAGGCCATAAGCGCGGCGCGGCCGGGTTGGTGGTGTCTCGAATCAGCACTGGCGTGACGGTTTTCTGCCCCGAAATGGCACGCTTCTCCGCTGGAAGTGAACGCGCGCCACGGGAGCCCGCAACTGGCACCGCTCTTGCTGGATACCGTTCGAACGGGTCCGGCGCTCCACGCGCAGCGCCCGCTGATGATCCTCGGTTGCCCCGAGCGTCATCCCCCCAGGAGGGCGGCGGGCGCGAGTCCGCCGCCCTTTTGTGCCCATGACCGAGCCCGTGATCCTCGCCGGGGCTCCCGGCGGCATCCTGCTGATCTGCGACCATGCGTCGAACGCGGTGCCGGCGGGCATCGACCTCGGCGTATCGCCGGCGCAACTCGACAAGCACATCGCGATCGACATCGGCGCGGCGCCACTCACCGAGGCGCTGGCGGCGCGGCTCGACGCTCCCGCGATCCTCGCGACCGTGTCACGGCTGGTGATCGATCTGCACCGCCAGCCCGACCATCGCTCGCTCATTCCCGAGACGAGCGACGGCCACGTCATCCCCGGCAACATCGCCGTCGACCGACTTGAGCGAATCGCCCGCTTTCACGCGCCTTATCACCGCGCGCTGGCCGCGCTGATCCGCGACCGGCGCCCGACCCTGCTCGCCTCGATCCACAGCTTCACGCCGGCGCTGGAGAGCGGCGGGGCAGGGGCGCGTCCCTGGGAAGCCGGGATCCTCTACAATCGCGATCGCCGCGCGGCCGACCTCGCCGTCGCGATGCTGCGCGAAGCCGGGATCGTCACCGGCGACAACGAGCCCTATTCGGGCCGAGTCCTCAACGCGACGCTCAACCGCCACGGCGAAGCGGCGGGCATTCCGAGCCTGGCGATCGAAATCCGCAACGACCTGATCCGCGACGAACCGGGTGTCGCGCGCTGGACCGACATTCTCACGCTTTTGCTCGTCGATATTCGCAATAGTCTTGCGCGAAAGGGTCCTCCCGCGACATAGGCGCCGCCATGACTCACCAGTTCGACAAATCGAAGCTCCCGAGCCGCCACGTCTCCGTGGGGCCGGAGCGTGCCCCGCACCGCAGCTATTATTACGCGATGGGGATTTCCGAGGAGGACATCGCCAAGCCGTTCGTCGCGCTCGCCAGCGCCGGCAACGACAGCGCGCCCTGCAACACCACGCTCGACGCCCAGGCCGATGCGGCGCGCGCCGGCGTGATCCAGGGTGGCGGCATGCCGCGGCGCTTCAACACCATCACCGTCACCGACGGGATCGCAATGGGCCATCAGGGGATGAAATCCTCTCTGGTCAGCCGCGAGGTGATCGCCGATTCGGTCGAATTGAGCGTGCGCGGCCATTGCTACGACGCGCTGGTCGGCTTTGCCGGGTGCGACAAGTCGCTCCCCGGCATGATGATGGCGATGCTCCGCCTCAACGTGCCGAGCATCTTCGTCTATGGCGGCTCGATCCTGCCCGGCCGCTATCACGACCGCGACGTGACCGTGGTCGACGTGTTCGAGGCGGTCGGCCAGCATGCCGCCGGCAATTGCCCGCTCAAGGACCTGACCGAGCTCGAAAAGGTGGCCTGCCCCGGCCATGGCGCGTGCGGTGGCCAGTACACCGCCAACACCATGGCCTGTGTCGGCGAGGCGATCGGTCTGTCATTGCCCAATTCCAACATGGTGCCGGCGCCCTATTCGACCCGCGAGCAGATCGCGGTCGCGGCGGGTGCGCAGGTGATGGAGCTGCTCGCCGCCAATATCCGTCCGCGCGACATCTGCACCCGCGAGGCGTTCATCAACGCGGCGCGGATCGTCGCGGCGACCGGCGGCTCGACCAACGGCGCATTGCATCTGCCGGCGATGGCACATGAGGCCGGGATCGAGTTCGACCTGTTCGACGTAGCAGAGATATTCAAATCAACACCTTATATCGCAGACCTTAAACCCGGTGGAAAGTATGTCGCCAAGGACATGTACGAGGCCGGCGGCGTCTACATGCTGATGAAGACGATGCTCGAGAACGGTCTGCTGTTCGGTGATTGCCTCACCGTGACCGGCAAGACGCTGGGCGAGAATATCGATCAGGTGACCTGGAACCCCGACCAGAAGGTCATTTATGACGTCAAGGCGCCGCTTTCGCCGACCGGCGGCGTCGTCGGCCTGCGCGGCAGCCTGGCGCCCAATGGTGCGATCGTGAAGGTCGCCGGCATGCACCGCCTGCAGTTCACCGGCCCGGCGCGGGTGTTCGATTGCGAGGAAGACACCTTCGCCGCGGTCGAGGCGCGCGAGATCAACGAGGGCGAAGTGATCGTCATCCGCTATGAAGGGCCGAAGGGCGGCCCCGGCATGCGCGAGATGCTGTCCACCACCGCCGCGCTCTACGGCCTCGGCATGGGCGAGAAGGTGGCGCTGATCACCGACGGCCGCTTCTCCGGGGCGACGCGGGGATTCTGCATCGGCCATGTCGGCCCGGAGGCGGCTGACGGCGGCCCGATCGCGCTGGTCGAGAATGGCGATATCATCCGCATCGACGCGGAGGCGGGGACGATCGACCTCGACGTGGCCGCGGACGTGCTGGCCGAACGCCGCGCCCGGTGGGTGCCGCGCGCGCACGACTATCAATCCGGCGCGCTGTGGCGCTATGCGGCTACGGTCGGTCCTGCCTATAAGGGCGCGGTCACGCACCCTGGAGCCAGCGCCGAAACCCATGTCTACGCGGATATCTAGCGCGCTGCTGCTTATCATGGGCCTTGCCGCCTGCGGCGAGGAGAAGACCGATCACGCGACGCTCGCCAATGTCGAGGCGGCGCAGATTGCCCATGCCGAGGAAGCAGGGAATATCGTCTGCGCGCGTCAGGGATCGGACGATTTCGCGCGGGTCTGCACCGTCGACCGCGAACAGGCCGATGAGGGCCTGATCCTGACCGTTCGCCATCCCGACGGCGCCTTCCACCGCCTGCTGGTGACGAAGGACGGCCGCGGCGTGATTGCCGCCGACGGGGCGGAGCAGGCGGTGGTGACGGTGCTCGGCAAGGACAGCATCGAGGTGGCGCTGGGCGGGGATCGCTATCGGTTGCCGGCGACGGTGCGTGGAACCACGCCGCCGACGTCATGACGCCACTTTCAGGCCAACCGATCCTGACCGCCGCGCAGATGCGCGCCGCGGAGCAGGCCGCGATCGATCAGGGCGCGTCCGTCGACAGCCTGATGGCCCGAGCCGGGCGCGAGGTGGCCGAAGCCGTCCGCCGCCTGGCCTCCGCCGCGCCGATCCTGATCCTGTGCGGTCCCGGCAATAATGGCGGCGACGGCTATGTCGTAGCGCGCGCGCTCGAGGAGGGCGGCCTGTCGGTTCGCGTCGCGGCGAGCGGCCCGCCCGGCACCGACGCAGCTCGAACCGCGCGCGCCGGGTGGGCGGGGCCGGTCGAAAGCCTTGGCGATACGGAGTCCGCACCGATCCTGGTCGATGCGCTGTTCGGCACCGGTTTGTCGCGTCCGCTCGATGCTGCGATCGTGGAGCCGTTCGGGCGCCTGGTCGCCGAGGCACGCCTGTCGATCGCGGTGGACCTGCCGAGCGGTATCTCCACCGACGACGGCGCTGTTCTCGGTACCGTTCCCGAGTTCGACCTGACGCTCGCTTTGGGATCGGCCAAGCCAGCCCATCTGCTTCAACCCGCCGCGCGCTTTTGCGGAAAGGTCCGGATACTCGATATCGGGATCCACATCGACGGCGACGCCTTCGTGCTCGGGCGACCCGCCCTGGCCAGCCCGGGCCCCGATGCGCACAAATATGCTCGCGGCATGGTAGCGGTCGTCGGGGGCAGGATGCCCGGCGCCGCCGAACTGGCGGCCGAATCCGCGCTGCGCGCGGGGGCGGGCTACGTTCTTCTCCTCGACGGCGCTGCACAGGGCAATCCGCACGCCATAGTCCGCAGGACGTGGAATGCCGGGGCGCTGGACGATCCCCGCATCGGCGCCCTCCTGGTCGGCCCGGGTCTGGGCCGCGACGAAGACGCACGGGTGAAGCTCGATCACGTGCTGGCCAGCAGGCATCGCCTGGTCATCGACGGGGACGCGCTCCACCTGCTCGACGAGGAACGGCTCGCGATCCTGCGTGCGCGGGAGACCGTTGCGGTTCTCACGCCGCATGCCGGCGAGTTCGCCGCGCTGTTCGGCAAGCCTGTCGGCAGCAAGATCGACGCAGCGCGCGATGCGGCGAAGCGATCCGGCGCGTTTGTGGTGTTCAAGGGCGCCGATACCGTGATCGCGGTGCCGGGTGGAGCTGTGCTGGTGGCGGAAGCCGCAAACGACTGGCTATCGACTGCCGGCAGCGGGGATGTTCTTGCCGGCGCGATCGCCGCGACGCTGAGTTCCGGCGGGGCACCGATCGCCGCGATCGGCGCGGGTGTCTGGCTGCATGGCGACGCCGCGCGCCGGCTGGGTGCGGCGTTCATCGCCGACGATCTTGCGCACGCGCTCAGCGCCGCCCGGGCCGCGCTGTGAGCGACGTGATCGTCCGTGTCGCCGCGCGAGGTGACGGCATCACCGAAAATGGCCGCCACGCGCCCCTGGCGGCCCCGGGAGACACGCTGACGTCGGAAGGGCAGGTGATCCCCGGCCCGCACCACCAGGCGCCCCCGTGCCGCCATTTCCCGACCTGTGGCGGCTGCCAGCTCCAGCATCTCGATGATGACAGCTATGCCGGCTTCATCACGGACCGGATCGCCGGCGCGCTGGCCGCGCAGGGCCTCACCGCGGATATCCGCCCGCCGCTTCTATCGCCGCCGCGCACCCGGCGCCGCGCGGCGCTGCAGGCGGAGGCGAAGGGAGGCCGCATTCGCATCGGTTTCAGCGAGGGATCGAGCCACGCGCTGGTCGATCTTCAGGAATGCTGGATCCTGACGCCAACGCTGTTCGCCCTCGTCGCGCCGCTGCGCGGCCTGCTCGCGCGCTTCCTCAAGGGCAATCGCCGCGCCCGGCTGAACCTGACCGAGGCGGACCAGGGCATCGACCTGCTGATCGAGGGCATCGAGGCGGAAGGACTCGAAGCGGCCGAGGCGATCACCGAATTCTGCCAGCGCCACGGCGTCGCGCGGCTGGCGATCGACAACGGACTGGGCCCCGAGACGCGCTGGGAGCCGGAACCCGTCACCATCACGCTGGCGGGCGTGCCGGTGCCGATGCCGCATAATGCCTTCCTCCAGGCGACACGCGAGGGAGAGGCGGTGCTCGTCATGGCCGTGCGCGAGGCGGTGGGACAGGCGGGCACGATCGCCGACCTGTTCTCGGGGCTGGGCACTTTCGCGCTCGCGCTGCCTGGCCGGGTCTATGCGGCGGAGGCGGCGCGTGACGCCATCCTGTCGCTCAAGGCGGCGGGCGCACGGACGGGGCGCCAGCTCTTCGCCGATCACCGCGATCTGTTCCGGCGGCCCCTCGCGACGGCGGAATGCGACCGGTTCGACGCCATCGTCCTCGATCCGCCCAGAGCCGGCGCGCGCGAGCAGGTGGTGCAGCTGGCTGAAGCGAAGACGCCATCGATCGCTTATGTTTCGTGCAATCCCAGCAGCTTCGCTCGCGATGCCGAGATCTTGTGCAAGGGCGGATATCTGTTGGAGTGGATCCAGCCCGTGGGGCAGTTCCGCTGGTCCACCCATGTCGAACTGGCGGCGCGCTTCTCGCGCTAGTCCACCGGATAATCCGCGCGCCGGAAATACAACCCGTCGGGCGGCGCGTTGAGCCCGAGCTTCGCCCGATCGCGTGCCTCGAGCGCTACCTGTAGATCGTCAGCCGACCATTTTCCCTGACCGACCAGCGCCAGGCACCCGACCATCGAGCGCACCTGATGGTGAAGGAAGGACCGCGCGGAGGCGAAGATGCTGATCTGCTCGCCATCCTGCACGACATCGAGCCGGTCGAGCGTCCTGAGCGGGCTGTCTGCCTGGCAATGCGCCGAGCGGAAGGTAGTGAAGTCATGTCGGCCGACCAGTCGCGCCGCGCCCTCCGCCATCGCCGCGCCGTCGAGCGGCGTCGGCACGCGCCACGCCAGCCCGTTCTCGAAGGTCAATGGGGCCCGGCGGATGATGATCCGATACTCGTAATGCCGCGCGAGACACGAGAAGCGCGCATGCCAGTCGTCCGCCACCGCTTCGCAGGCCAGGATCGCCACCGGCGCGGGCCGCAGCCTGGCGTTGAGCGCTTCCATCAGCCGGAACGGCGTGATCGTACGGGTGATATCCAGATGCGCACGCATGCCCGTTGCATGGACCCCGGCATCGGTGCGGCCAGCGGCGTGCACGGCGACGGTCTCGCCGGTGATTTCCAGCGCTGCCTTCTCGATAGCCTCCTGCACGCTGGGTCCATGCGACTGCCGCTGCCAGCCCATGAACGGCCGGCCGTCATATTCGACGGTCAGCGCGAAGCGGGTCATGGGAGCCGCGTACCGACAGGGATGGAAAAGCCGCGCAACAGCTCGGATGACGTCATGATGCCACGCCCGGCGCGCTGCAGCAGGCTGGGTCGAATGGCACCGTCGCCGCAGGCAATGGTGAGCTGGTCGTCCAGCACCGTCCCGAAGCTCGAAGCCCCGACAGGGAGCGTGTCCGCTGCGAGGACCCTGATCCGCTCGTCTCCGATCTCGAAAAATGCCCCAGGCACGGGATTGAACGCCCGAACCTGCCGCTCCACCTCGACCGCGCCTCGGCTCCAGTCGATCCGCGCCTCGGCCTTGTCGATCTTGGGCGCATAGGTGACGCCGTCCTCGGGCTGCGCCTTTGCCGGGTACGCCTCGATATCGCCGAGCACCTCCACCATCAGCCGCGCACCCATTGCGCTCAGCTCGTCGGTCAGCGCACCCGCGGTCTTGCCCTCGATCGGTGTTCGACCCTCCAACCGCACCGGCCCGGTATCGAGTCCGGCTTCCATCTGCATGATCCCCACGCCCGTCTCGGCATCCCCAGCCAGGATCGCGCGCTGGATCGGCGCCGCGCCCCGCCAGCGCGGCAGCAACGAGGCATGGACGTTGAGGCAGCCCAGCCGGGGCGCCTCCAGCACCGCGCGCGGCAGGATGAGGCCGTAGGCCGCCACCACCGCCACATCGGCCTCCCAGGCCGCGAATTCCGCCTGGGCGTCCACATCGCGCAACGTCACCGGCGTCCGCGCCGGAATCCCAAGCGCCTCGGCTCGCGCCTGGACGGGGGAGGGCGTCAGCGCCTTGCCGCGGCCGGCGCGGCGCGGCGGCTGGCTGTACGCCGCCACGACGTCATGCCCTGCATCCACCAGCGCCTGGAGCACCGGCACCGAGAAGTCGGGCGTTCCCATGAAGACGATCCGCATGCGCCCTGCTCTGGCCGCTTGGCAGATGGCTGCGCAACCCCCTATCTGTTCCTCATGGCGTCTCCCGAGATCGAAGCCCTGACCCAAGCGCTTGCGCGGCTGCCCGGCTTGGGCCCGCGATCGGCGCGGCGCGCGGTGCTCCATCTGCTCAAGAAGCGCGAGGCAGCGCTCGGCCCGCTGCTCTCGGCTCTCACTGCAGTTGAGGAACGGCTATCAACCTGCTCTATCTGCGGTAATATCGATACGATCGATCCTTGCGGGATCTGCGCCGATCCCCGCCGTGACGCACGTGCGCTCTGCGTGGTCGAGGAGGTGGCCGATCTCTGGGCGCTCGATCGCTCGCGGCTCTTCCCGGGGCGATTCCATGTCCTAGGCGGCCGACTGTCGGCGCTTGAGGGCATCCGCCCCGAGGATCTGAGCATCGATTCGCTCGTCCGCCGGATCGAGGCAGGCGGCATCGACGAGGTCGTGCTCGCAATGAACGCGACGCTCGAGGGCCAGACGACGGCGCATTATATCGCCGAGCGAATCGAGCGCTTCCCGGTCCGCGTCACCCAGCTCGCACACGGCCTGCCGGTAGGCGGCGAGCTCGACTATCTCGACGAGGGCACGCTGGCCCAGGCGCTTCGCGCGCGTCGACCTGTCGCTTGACGGCGGCGCTCCGCTTTCCTAGCTCGCGCTCATGTCCCTTCTCGAAATCCTCGAAGTCCCGCATCCGGGCCTCCGCGCCGTCGCCGCGCCCGTTGCCGCCGTGGACGATGCCGTCCGCGCGATCGTCGCCGACATGTTCGACACCATGTACGATGCCCGCGGCATCGGCCTCGCCGCAACGCAGGTCGGCATCGAGCAGCGCATCGTCGTCATCGACCTGCAGGAGCCCGAAAGCGACGCGGAAGACGCCAAACCCGTCCGCGAGCCGCGCGTCTACATCAACCCCGAGCTGGTCTCGGTCAGCGAGGAAACCTCGATCTATAACGAGGGCTGCCTGTCGATCCCCGAACAATATGCCGAGGTCGAGCGCCCCACGCGCTGCCGGGTGAAATGGCTCGACGGGGAGGGTGTCGCCCAGGAGGATGATTTCGACGGCCTGCTCGCGACCTGCATCCAGCACGAGATCGATCACCTGAACGGCGTGCTGTTCATCGATCACATCTCGCGCCTCAAGCGCGACATGGTGCTGAAGAAGCTGGCAAAGGCGCGCAAGGCGGCCTGAGCCTTCGCCTCAGAACAACCCCTCGATCTCGCCATCCACCCCGAAGCGGATCGACTCCGCCGCAGGCACGCGCGGTAGGCCGGGCATCGTCATGATCTCCCCGCAGATCGCCACCACGAACCCGGCACCCGCCGCCAGCCGCACCTCGCGCACCGGGACGACATGGCCGGTCGGCGCGCCGAGTTTCGCCGGATCGGTCGAGAAGCTGTACTGAGTCTTCGCCATGCAGACGGGCAGGGTGCCGAACCCGGCATCCTCCCACCGCTTCAGCTGCGCATGCACGCTCGGATCGGCGATTGCTTCCTCGGCGCGGTAGATCCGGGTCGCGACGGTGTTGATCTTCTCGAACAGCGACAGACCGTCGTCATAGAGCGGCGCGAATTGCGGCGTGGCGTGATCGCACAGCTCGGCGACCTTTACCGCCAGCGCTTCGGCGCCAGCGCTGCCATCGGCCCAATGCGTGCACAATATCGCCTCGGAGCCATGGCTCGCCGCGATATCGCGGATCACGCCCAGTTCCGCCTCGGTATCCGTCCCGAACATGTTGATCGCGACGATCGCCGGCACGCCGAACTGGCGCACATTCTCGATGTGCCGCGCCAGGTTGACCCCGCCGCGCCGCACCGCCGCGGCGTCGGGCGTGCCGAGATCGCCTTTGGCGACCCCGCCATTCATCTTCAGCGCCCGCACCGTCGCGACGATCACCGCCGCGGCAGGCTTGAGCCCCGATTGCCGGCACTTGATGTCGAAGAACTTCTCCGCGCCCAGGTCCGCGCCGAACCCGGCTTCGGTGACGACATAATCGCCCAGGCCTAGCGCCGCGCGCGTGGCGATCACCGAGTTGCAGCCATGCGCGATGTTCGCGAACGGGCCACCATGGACGAAGGCCGGGTTGCCCTCCAGCGTCTGCACCAGGTTCGGCTTGATCGCCTGGGCAAGCAGCACCGTCATCGCCCCGTCGGCCTTCAGGTCTCGTGCCGTCACCGGGCGCTTGTCGCTTGTATAGGCGACGACGATCGCGCCGAGCCGCCGCTCCAGATCCTCCAGCCCGCTCGCCAGGCACAATATCGCCATCACCTCGGACGCGACCGTGATGTCGAACCCCGATTCGCGCGGATAACCATTGGCCGGCCCGCCCAGCGACTGGGCAATGTCGCGCAGCGCACGGTCGTTCATGTCGAGCGCGCGCCGCCACACGATCCGCCGCACGTCGATGTCGAGCGCATTGCCCCAATGGACATGATTGTCGATCATCGCCGCGAGCAGATTATGGGCGCTGGTGATCGCGTGGAAATCGCCGGTGAAATGGAGGTTGATGTCCTCCATCGGCACCACCTGGGCGTAGCCGCCGCCGGTCGCGCCGCCCTTGGTGCCGAAACAGGGCCCGAGCGATGGCTCGCGCAGGCACAGCACCGTCCGCTTGCCGATCCGGTTCAGCGCATCGGCGAGACCGACCGAGGTGGTCGATTTGCCCTCGCCGGCAGGCGTCGGGTTGATCGCGGTAACGAGGATCAGCTTGCCCAGCGTACCCGTCGCCGGCACCCGCGCTAGATCGATCTTCGCCTTGAAATGCCCATAGGGCTCGATTGCGGCGGGCGGTATGGCGAGCCTGGCGGCGATTTCGCCGATCGGCTTCAGGGTGGCGGCGCGGGAGATCTCGATATCGGTCAGCATGGCGTGACGTCGTAACGAACGCCGGACTGGCCGCAAGCCGCATTGCCAAAATAGCAATCGGAGCTAGTAAGTTCGCAGAATGTTCCAACGAGGCTCAGCATGACCGGTCTGACGATTCCGCTGGCGATGATCGCCTTCCTGCTGGTCGGGCTCGCCTGTGGCTGGTTCCTCGGCGGCCGCGGCGTCGCCCAGGCGCGCGCCGAACGCGATACCCGTACCGAAGAGTTCAAGCGCGCCATCGTCGACCTTGCCGGCGCCGAGGAACGCGCCAAGGCGGCGGCCCAACTCCGTGAGGAACTCGACCTGATCCGCGACGATCGCGACGCCGCCCGCACCGATCTGGCGACGCTCAAGGCACAGGCCGGCGCGTTCGAGGCGCGGCTGACCGAGCTGCGCGAGGCGAAAGACGTCATGGCGGCGCAGTTCGGGGAGGTGGCCAACAAGCTGCTGACCGAGGCGCAGAAGAATTTCCTCGACCGTGCCGATGCGCGCTTCAAGCAGTCCGAGGAAACGGCCGGCCAGAACCTCAAATCGATGCTCCAGCCCGTCAGCGACCGCCTGCTCCGCTACGAGGAGGCGGTCACCAAGGTCGAGACCGAGCGGAAAGGGGCGTTCAGCGAGCTCAAGGGCCAGATCGAGCAGATGCGGATCGGGCAGGAGAAGGTGTCGAGCGAAGCGGCCAAGCTGGTCAACTCGCTCCGCAATGCGCCCAAATCGCGCGGGCGCTGGGGCGAGCAACAGCTAAAGAATGTCCTGGAAACCTGTGGGTTATCCGAACATACTGATTTCCAGACTGAGGTCAGCATCTCGGGTGGCGACGAGGGTGGACGTCTTCGCCCCGACGCCATCATCACGGTGCCGGGCGGCCGCTCGCTGGTGATCGACGCGAAAGTCTCGCTCAACGCCTATCAGGACGCGTTCGGCGCTGTCGATGAGGCCCAGCGCCTGGTCGGGCTCGCGGCACACGCCGCCTCGATGCGCGCACACGTCAACGGGCTCGGCAACAAGGCCTATTGGAGCCAGTTCGCCGACGCGCCCGATTACGTCATCATGTTCGTGCCGGGCGAGCATTTCCTCTCCGCCGCGCTTGAGCATGATCCGACCTTGTGGGACTTCGCCTTCGAAAAGCGCGTCCTGCTCGCCACGCCGACCAATCTGATCGCCATCGCCCGCACCGTCTCGGCGGTCTGGCGGCAGGAGCGATTGGCGAAGGAGGCACGCCAGATCGGCGAACTCGGCAAGGAGCTTTACGATCGCCTCGCCAAGGCCGCGGGCGATCTGCGCAAGGTCGGTGGCGGACTGACGTCGGCGGTCAACAACTACAACACCTTTGTCAGCAGCTTCGAAAGCCGTACCTTGGTGACGGCACGCAAGCTGCGCGACCTCAACATCGAACCCGGCGCGCGCGAGATCGAAGGCGTAGAGCCGGTCGAGGCGCTGGCGCGCTATGGCGATACGCCGGTGCTGATCGACGGGTCATTGAGCGAAGCGGCTGAATGAATGACGGGCGGGCCTATTTCGGACCATTTATGGCCTGGCTTCGGCCACCTCCCCTCGGTGTGCTCCTGGTCATCGGCAGTTTTATAACCCTCGTGCCGCTCTATCATTGGGCAATTGTCGGTGTGCGGGAATGGGCAGAAGGCGGATCGATGGCCGCCAGGCTCGACGGGCCGTATTTCTGGGGAATTCTCACATTCCGAATTGCCGGAGCGTTGCTGCTTGCTTGCCTATTATGGGGAGTTCGGAATCCTGCCAGTATCTGGATAACGGTGACGGCGACGTGGTTGACCGGGCCACCGCTATCAATGCTCTATGCGGCTATCGTCACGCTAGCGGTCAGCGTGGGGCAACGATCAGAACTGGGGCAGTTCTGGAGCTCGCTTGGCTGGGGAAGCATTTTCCCCCTGTTTGTCACGATCTGCCTGCTGGCTCCCAAAAAAGTCCGTCTATCTTATGGTCTGTCGCGAGAAAATGTCCCGTGCGAGCGTGGTGGCGCGTCTTGAAGGTTGCTGATTGACCGTCGGACCATTGGTGAATGTTTCCAATCCCGTCACCGATCGAGCATCTCGCGCACCTTGTTCCCCAGCGCAGCGACGGTGAAGGGCTTGGTGATCACCTCCATGCCCGCATCGAGCAGGCCGTTCCCGACCGCCGCATTCTCCGCATAGCCGGTGATGAAGAGCACCTTCAGGTCCGGTCGCGTGATGCGCGCGGCGTCGGCGACCTGGCGCCCGTTCAACCCGCCCGGCAGGCCTACATCGGTCACGAGCAAGTCGATGCGTACATTGGATTGGATCATCTTCAGGCCGGAGGGTCCGTCGGGCGCCTCCATGACGGCATAGCCGGCATCCTGCAGGATCTCGACGGCGAGGTCCCGGACGATCGCTTCATCGTCGATCACCAGCACGGTCTCACCATGGCCCGGGTCGGCGAGGTCCGCTTCGCCTTCCTCGCCGGTGCCGCCCAGTTCGCCGGCATAACGCGGGAAATACAGACACATCGTCGTGCCCTTGCCGACCTCGGAGTAAATCCGCACCTGCCCGCCCGACTGGCGGACGAAGCCGTGGATCATCGACAGGCCCAGGCCTGTACCCTGGCCGATCGGCTTGGTCGTGAAGAACGGGTCGAACGCCTTGGCGACCACATCCGGCGCCATGCCCGATCCGGTGTCGGTCACGCAGAGCGATAGATACTGCCCCGGCGGCAACTCCCGGTCTTTCGCCGCGCGGTCGTCGAGCCATTTATTGGCGGTTTCGATTGTGATTCGTCCAACGCCGGCCATTGCGTCACGCGCGTTGATCGCGAGGTTGAGCAGCGCGTTTTCAAGCTGCGAAGGGTCGACCCTGGTCAGCCAGAGCCCGCCCGCGCCGACCACTTCGACCTCGATCGCCGGCCCCACGGTGCGGCGGATCAACTCTTCCATACCAGCGATCAGCCGGTTGACGTCGGTCGGCTTGGGATCGAGCGTTTGGCGGCGCGAAAAGGCGAGCAGGCGCTGCGTCAGTGATGCCGCCCTGCGGGTCGCGTCCTGCGCGCCGCCGATATAGCGTTCCAGCCCGACGGTCCGCCCCGCGGCAAGGCGCAGGTCGAGCAACTCCAGATTGCCGCCGATTCCGGCGAGCAAATTGTTGAAGTCATGCGCGATGCCGCCGGTCAGCTGGCCCACCGCCTCCATCTTCTGCGACTGGCGGAGTGCCTCCTGGGCCTGATCGAGCTGGCGCTCGCGCGCCTTGTCTTCGGTCAGGTCGCGCCCGACGGCGATGAAATGCACCCCGTCGGGCTCCGGCGAGACGGTCCATCCGATCGGCTTCCATTCGCCGCTCGCCGACAGGATGCGGTTTTCGAATCGCGTCGGCTGGCCGGTACGCGCCATCGCCTCCAGCGCCGCGGTCACCGCCGGAACGTTTTCTGGATGGATGATGTCGGCATAGGGATTGGTCAGCAGCTCCTGCTCGGACCAGCCAAGGACCTTGGTCCAGGCGGGGTTCACCGCCGCCATCCCCCCCTCGTAGTCGGCGCGCGCCAGCATATCCTCGGACAGCGTCCAGAGCCGATCGCGCTCGGCCTCGGCGGCCTTTTCCTCGGTGATGTCGCGCCCGCTGCAATAGACCATCCCGTCTTCGGGAATGCCGACCCAGCTTATCCAGCGATAGCTGCCGTCCTTGCAGCGATAGCGGTTGGGAAAGCGGATCGCCGGCTGGCCCTGCTGGGTCAGTTGAAAGCCGCCCCTGGTCCGCTCGACATCGTCGGGATGGAGCAATTCGAAGATCGACATGCTCGCGACCTCCTCCTCGGTCCAGCCGAGCAGCGACTTCCAGGCCGGGTTCGACGTCTCGAAATAGCCTTGCGGATTGAGCGCGCCGAGCAGGTCGGGGCTCAGATGCCACGTCATGCCGCGCGCCTGGGTGCGCTGGATCACCTCGCGTTCCAGATCCGCGTTGAGCGCGCGGAGCGCCGCCTCGCCACGGACCTGATCGGTGACGTCATGGCCCTCGGCGAAAATGCCCGTGATCGATCCGTCGCTTTCGACGATCGGCTGATAGACCAGGTTGAGGAAGCGCTTTTCCAACGGGCTGCCCGGCTCGCGTTGGAGATCGACCGCCATGTTCTGCCCGACAAAGGGCTGTCCGGTGCGATACACATCGTCGAGCAAGCCGAAAAATCCCTGACCTTCTATTTCCGGCAGGGCTTCTCTTACGGTCATGTCCCGCACGTCACGGTGCCCGATCAGTTGAAGATAGGCTTCGTTCATGAACTCGAACACGTGCTCGGGCCCGCGCAGCACGCACATGAAGCCCGGCGCTCGCTGAAAGAGGGAACGGAGCCGATCGCGCTCGCCGGTGCGCGCCACGATCTCGGAGGCGAGCCGGGCATTGACCTCCCGAAGCGCCTCGGCCGCCTCCTCGCGAAGCCGGGCGGCTTCGGCAAGCGCCGCGGCGCGTTGCCGCTCGCTCTCATAGGCTTCGGCGCTGGCGAGACCTGATGCAATCTGCCCCGCCAGAAGGTCGAGATAGCCGAGATAGTCCGAATCGGGTTGCAAATGCGGGTTGAGCCCGACGATCACTGCCCCGACAGGTGCGTCGCCGCCACGCCGTTGCAGCGGAAGCACCATCGCCCGTTCGGGGGGGCGATTCCATGCGCCTCGTGGAAAATCGCCTTTCCCCGCGAGCGACACGTTCGCGTGGCCGTCGACAAGCGGCCAGGGCGCCTGATCGTCGAGCGGGATCGACTCCGCCGCCGCTGGATGCGGGCCGTCGAAACCCGTTTTCTGCACGAGGCGCGCAGCACCCCCTTCGAATATATAGAGGAGCGTAAAAGGCAGATCGCATGGATTGCTTTCCAGGCACGCCTGTGTGGCCACAAGCACCGCGGAGGTCGTATCGGCTGACGTCAAATCCGTTGCGAGGACGCGCAACGTATCCAGCCGTCGTGCGGTGATGACCCGCTCGGTTTCCTCCACGACTGCGCAGAGCAGGCCGCCGACCGTGCCCCGATCGTCGAAGATCGGGCTGTAGGAGAAGGTGTGATAAGTCTCCTCGCTGTACCCGTTGCGCTCGAGAAAGAGGAGCATCGCCTCGCTCCACGTCGCCTCGCCGCGCTCGTAGACGTGCCGGATGAGCGGGCCGATGTCAGGCCAGATTTCCGCCCAAAGCTCGGCTGTCGGCGTGGCGAGACTTTCGGGATGCTTTTGCCCGAGCGTCGGCCGATAAGCGTCATTGTACAGGAAGGCGACCTCGGGCCCCCAACCGAGCCACATGTCGAACTTGCTGGTCAGCAGGATACGGACCGAGACCTTCAGCGCTTCGGACCAGGTCTCGACCGCCCCGAGCGACGTCCGCGACCAGTCCTTGGCCCGCATCAGCGACGCCATTTCGCCGGTGCCGATGAAGATGTCGGAGCCGCTCAAGCCGGACGTCAACGCGCGCGGCCCTTCACGCACGCGCGCCGTGAAGCCTGCTCGGGCGCGGCCTCCCGCTTGCGATATGCTGAATCATTCATTCCCCCTCCCGCACCTTAGCGTAAGGATGAACGATGATCGACCGATCCCGGTTCCGCCGGCAGCGCGGCCCGGGGGTACCGACTTTGGGTCAGCGCCGTCCAGCGCCTGTCCGGACCAGAACCATCGTCCGCATCCCGCCCGCGCTCAGCACCAGTCTGCCGTCGCGATTGGTGCTCGCGCTCAGCCGCTGGCCGAGCAGGTCCAGGATCGCCTGTTCCTGCAGCATCACCGGGCCC
>NZ_JAQGLC010000147.1 GCF_028293085.1 Sphingomonas bacterium | reverse complement strand
CCGAGGTCCTGACGCAGGTTGACCGCCACGTCGATACCGCTGTTTTGCTGCGTGGCGATATTGACGAATTGATCGTGGACTTCCTTGACGTTGAAGGGAGCGCCTGTCTGACCACGCGTGAACAGGCTGCATAGCGGGTCGGTGGGGTAGTTTACCGAATTGAAGCAGCCGTACAGGATGTTGCGTGCGCCGAGCTGCGTGATCTCTCCCTTCACCTTGATGTCAAAATAATCGACCGCAATGTTGATCCGCGTGCTCGGCAGGAAGCCGAACTTCGGCGTGAGGATGCCACCAACCACCAGCGCGGAGGAGGTTTCGGAGCTCAGCAATCCGAGACCGCCTTGCGATATCGACGTAGCGGTGACGCCCGCGCCGTTATAGTTGTTCGGAATGCCGGCGGCTGCACAGTTGGTGGCGATACGCTGGGTAACGCCGTTGTGCCCGGCCGCGAGGTTCGTCGCATATTGGATGCACGGATCGATCGCCCGCTGCGACGGGAAGCTCGTCTCCGAGGCTAGAAACTGTTCGAAGAGTGCGGGTGCCCGGAACGACGTGCCATAGCTGGCGCGGAAGCGCACCCAATCGTTGATCGCCCAGTTTCCACCAATCTTGTAGGTAAAGTTGCCGTTGTCGCTGTCTGAAACGCCGTCCGACTTCCGCGTCGATTTAACGTTGGTCACGCGCCCGGCACCGGAAAGCGTCAGCTCCTTGAAAAAGGGCTTATCCGCCAGGATCGGAACGTTGAGTTCGCCGAAGGCCTCGAGGGTCACGCTGTCGCCGGCGGTAATGCCGGACGTGGATGCACCCCAGGCGTTGCCGGCGCGGGTGATTTCGCCCGGCACATCGTTGATCATGTCGCGACGCCCGGTCGCGCCGAGCGCCAGCCCGACCGCACCGGCCGGAAGCCGGAAGAGGTCCCCCGAAACCGTGGCTTCACCGGTCAGCTGGGTATAGACGGTCTTGCCCTCTTCCCAGGAGAACAGGAAATCGGTCTGCTGCTGCGTCATTTCACCGCGCAGGAAATTTGGATTGGTCCAGGGCAGATCGATGCACTGTTTGTGCGAAATGGGCGTTACCGTGCCGACACAGGACGACGATTGGAAATAGCCGGTGTTATAGACGTCCTGCAGGATCTGTTCGGTCCGGTATTTTCCGACGCTCTTGCTGTACTGGCCATAAGCTTCCCACTTCCAGCCCGAGAGGCCGCCGCCGAAATCGCCGCGCAGGCCGCCCACGCCGCGGTAATAGTCGACCTCTTGGCTGCTGTCGGCATGATTGGTGATGCCCGTCGGGCTTAGCAAATTGTAGCCCGAGAAACCCGGTGCCCATATCGTGCCGAACTCGCCGGTGTAGCCGAAGTTCCAGAACTGGCGCCATCCGTTCTGATAGGTCTTGCGTTTGTTGTACAGGAACTCGCCGAACATCTCCACCGAGTCTGATATATTGAACGCCCCTTCCGCATAGGCGGTGTAGAGGTCGGTTTTCGGGATGATGGTCTGTTCTTCGACGAACGGATGATAGGCGTTCTGCGGCGCTGTTGACGCCGTGTTGTAACCGGTCGGGAACCAGCCTGGGGGTGCGCCGAAATCGTTCGCACCGGATGGCGCGCCGTACGCGGGAATGCCAAGCGTCTCACCCGGATACTGATATTGCAGCAGGATGGTCTGGCCGTTGGGAGAGGTGTTCAGGCCGGTGTTAGGGCCTCCTGGGCCGTCAAGCTTCAGATTGTTAATCAGATTGTAGGTCCAGATATGGCCCCAGCGCAGATCCTCGCATTTGTATTTGCCGGTGCGCGGATCGATCAGATCGGCGCGGCTGCCGTCTTCACGGAAAATATAGGCCTCGGGGCAGGCGAGATAGGAACGGTCGCCGCGCTTGAGTTCGTTCGTGTGCGAATAGTCGGCGGCGACCATGAAGTGGCCGCGGCTGAAGGTCTTGCCCCAGATCGCGTTGATCCGGTATTCCTCGCCGCCGCCGGCGAAGGGAACCGAGACGTTGCCGTCCAGTTCGAGGCCGTTGGTGTCGCGCTTGGTGATGATGTTGACCACGCCCGCCACGGCATCCGAACCATAGACCGAGGACGCGCCCGTCTTGAGGATCTGGATATCCGACACGATCGACTGTGGCAGCACGTTGAGGTCGAAGGACGAGACTGATCCACGCGTGCCCGCCGGGCCGGCACGACGACCATTCAGCAACACGAGGGTGCGGTTGGGTCCGAGGCCGCGCAGATCGATCGTCTGTGCGCCAGGGCCACCGGCGGTGACGAAGTTCGAAGATATCGCCGCGGTGATCTGCGTCGAGCCGGCCGCGATCGGCGAAGACTGAAGCATCGACGCGAGATCGAACTTGCCTTCCTTCTTCGCGGTTTGCGGGTCGATGATCAGAATTGGGTCGGGGCTGTTGAATGGCGTCACCGACCGAATGCGCGATCCGGTGACGACAATATCCGTGTCGTCCTTTGTCGCGGGCTGATCGGCCGGCAGCGTCGCGGCCTGGTCCTGTGCCGGCGGAGTCGTGTCCGGTGTCGCCTGCGCTACAGCGGGCGTGGTGACTATTAGTGCACCGATAAACGCCGCTGACGAGAGCGCGCTTGACGAGTTAAGGCGGAGTTTGCGCATTGTTTGGCCCCTTTTTTTACAAAACATTGCATGTCGACTGTGCGTAATAAGTACTACTTCAGCAAGCTTCCGTTCAGGTTGCTCGTATTGCGGTGCGGCAGGTGTTTCACAAATGTCACACATAAGGCCCGCTTCGGCCATATTATGGCTCGTTTCCAACCTTTTGAAATTCGCGGATCGATCGCCTAGGAGAGGCCGAGAAGTCGCGCGCGGCGTGGGCGCCTGAAGGGACTGTGGTGATCCAGATATCCGTGGTCGGAAGCATGCTGGCGGGAGTGATGCTCGCCGTGCTGACGGCGGGTGCCTGTTTCGCGCTCTATGCCGGTTTCAGATCGCGCCGCGATGCCGCCGCAACGCTTGCCGCCAATGCCAGGCTCGAGGCGCTGATCGGCTCCGCCCCGGCGCTGGCGATGGTGGTGCGGGCCGACGGGCGGCTGGAATTGCCCGATCGCCTGGCCGACTGGCTCGGCCTGTCGCCGTCGCCGCGGTATCTCGACGATCTGGCGGGGCGCGATGGCGGGCTGACGCCGGACGATGCTCGCGCGATCGCGGCGGATGTGGCGGCCGCCCAGAAAGCCGGAAGGCCGTTTTCGCGGGCTGTCAGGGCACGCGGATCGTCGCGCGCGCTGATGATCAAGGGCAATCGCGCGCCGCGCGACCTACAGGCGCCCGGCGGCGTCGTCCTCTGGGTGTTCGACGCGACCGAAAGCGAGGCGGAGATTGCCCGCCTCGGCGACGAGCGCGCGGAGGCGCTGACGGCATTCGACGCGCTGACCGGGCTGATCGAGGCCGCGCCGATGCCGATGTGGTATCGCGGCCCCGATCTGCGGCTGGCGATGGTCAACTCGGCCTATGTCGAGGCGGTCGAGGGGGCCGACGCGGCCGATGCGGTGCGGCGCGGGCTGGAGCTGGTCGAAGGATCGGGCATCGGCGGCCCGCTCGCCAGTGCGGTCATCGCGCGCGACACGGACAAGCCGCAGATGCAGGCGATGCCGGCGACGATCCGGGGCATGCGCCGGATGCTGCGGGTGTACGACGTGCCGTTGCCGACCGGCGGCGTGGCCGGCTTTGCGGTCGATATCGAGGAGCTTGAACAGGCGCGTTCGGGGATCAAGCGCTTCGGCGATGCGCAACGCGCAATGCTCGATCGGCTTTCGGCCGGCGTCGTGCAGTTTGCGGCGGACCGCACATTGGTTTTCTGCAACCAGCCGTTCCGGCGCCTGTTCGCCATGCGTGCCGAATGGCTGGCGGACCGCCCCGAATTCGACCGCGTGCTCGAGCGGATGCGCGAGGCGAACCGGCTCCCCGAGGTGCGCGACTTCCCGGGCTGGAAGGCCGAGCGGCGCGACTGGTTCCTGGCGGCCGGCGGCGCGATCGAGGAGCAATGGCATCTGCCGGGTGGCGTGCATCTCCGCGTCGTCGCCCAGCCCTTGCCGGATGGCGGGCTGCTGCTGATCTTCGAGGACCGCACCGAACAGGTCCAGCTCGCCAGCGCGCGCGACACGCTGCTGCG
>NZ_JAQGLC010000143.1 GCF_028293085.1 Sphingomonas bacterium | reverse complement strand
GTAGAGCAGCCGACCGGCGACCATCATTTCTCCGACGTGGCAGACCGCGTCCAATTCCTGAAAGAGCTCGAATCCTTCCTCGCCCAGAACAACCCGGCCTGATCGACAGGGCGCGCCAAACCGCGATTCCGGTTGGAAAAACAATTGCATCGCGGTGGCTTACCGCCCGATAAGCAGACGGGGCCAGGCGGGGACAATCGATGCGGCGAATCGTGACGGGCGCAATCGCCCTGATGCTGGTTGCGGGCGTGCCGGCGGCTGCCCGGACTCCCCCGCCAACACAAGCTCTCCCTGCCCCCCAGCCTTCGGTGGTCAAGCTCCTGCCGATCGAGACCTTTGCCGAGGAGCCGTTCATCGCCGACCCGGTCCTGTCGCCCGACGGCAAGGAGATCGCGGCCGAATCGACCGTGGGCGGCAAGACCTCGCTTTATGTTTTCGCCATCGCGGATATGAAGCTGGTGCGGCGCGTGGATCTGGGCGACGCCACGATCGCCGCGATACGATGGGCGGGGCCGACCCGGCTGTTGCTGACGGTTTCGACCAAGACGAAGTTCTTCGGCAGCGATATCGAGGTGACCCAGCTTCACGAGGTCGATGCGGCGAAGGGCGAGACGAAGGTCCTGAACCCGGCGGGCCTGTCCCTTTTCGCCAGCGACATCATCTATGTCGATCCGGCGGGCGGCTGGATCCTCCTGTCGGCCCAGGACCTGTTCTTCACGCCCCCCTCGGTCAAGCGGATCGACCTGGCCACCGGCACGATCACCATTGTCGAAAAACAGCGACCGAACGTCTGGAGCTGGTTCGCCGACGGCACCGGCATGGTCCGCGCCGGCGTTTCCTATGACGGCGATCGCTGGACGATCTGGTACCGCGACACGCCGGGCGCGCCGCTGAAGGCGGTGCGCGCGCGCAGTGCGGTCAAGAACAATGACGGCGCCATCGACGGCATGTGGTTCCTGGGCGGCGCGGATACCGGGCTGATCGTCACCAACGCGAAGACCGGGCGCTTCGCCGCCTACAAGATCGATTTCAGGACCGGCGAGATCGGCGACGCAATCTACGAGAACGACCAGGTCGACGTGACCGGCGCGATCGTCGATCCGGTCAACCGCACGATCGCCGGCATCGCCTATGAGGACGATCGCCGCCGCGTCGCCTGGCTCGATCCCGAAAAGCGCGACCTGCAGGCAAGGATCGACCACGTCTTTCCCGGCGCCGAGAACAATGTGGTGAACAGCAGCGCCGACGGGAATCGCGTGCTGATCTGGTCCGGCAGCGCCGACGATCCGGGCACTTATTATGTGTTCGATCGCGCCGCCAAGAAGATGCAGCGGATCGTTTCGCCCTATGAGAAGCTGATCGGCGTCAAGCTCTCGCCCGTGAGGCCGATCCGCTACACCGCGCGCGACGGACTCTCGATCCCGGGCTATCTGACGCTCCCGCGTGACCGCCCCGGCCGCGACCTGCCGCTGATCGTCATGCCGCATGGCGGGCCCTTCGCGCGCGACAGCTGGGATTATGATCGCGACGTCCAGTTCCTCGCCAGCCGCGGCTATGCCGTGCTGCAGCCGCAGTTCAGGGGGTCGACCGGCTACGGCAAGGACTATGTCTCGCGCGGCTACGGCCAGTTCGGCCGGGCGATGCAGGACGATCTGGACGATGGCATGGACTGGCTGGTCAAGGCCGGCACGGTGGATCCGAAGCGCGTCTGCATCATGGGCGGCTCCTATGGCGGCTATGCCGCCTTGTGGGGCGCGATCCGCAACCCGGAGCGCTATCGCTGCGCCGTCAGCATGGCCGGCGTCACCGACCCGCCGGGGATCCTGCGCTACGATCGCCGCACTTTTTCCGCGACCCGCTATTTCAAGGCGTGGCAGCGCAAGGTGAAGGGCGAGAACGAAGCCGATCTCGCTTCGGTATCGCCGCTCCTCCAGGCCGACCGGCTCACCGTGCCCGTCTTCATCGTGCACGGCGAGAAGGACTTTACGGTCCCGGTCAAGCAGGGCCACCAGATGGTCGCAGCGCTCGAGCGCCGCAAGGCGGCCGTTGAATCGGTCTTCTATCCCGACGAGGGGCACGGCCTGCGCAAGCATGACGACATCGCCGATTTCCTGAAGCGGCTCGACGCGTTCCTGGCGAAGAACAACCCGGCGTGAAGCTGCCGAACGGCTCCATTCCGGCGCCAATATACTGAACATGCTCGCTTTCCGGGATCGCGGCGCATGGCTATGATGGGTCGTCTGACAAGGCCGGGGGGCGAGTTGAAATGCGTGGATTGAAGCGTGGCGCGGGCGCGTTGCTGTTATGCTGCGCGCCGACGGCATTGTCGGGCCAGACGGCGCCCCCGCCGGCACCGCAGGCTGCGGCGACGCCGGTGCCGATCGAGCGATTCGCCCGCCTGCCGTTCATGGAAGCACCGGTGCTGTCGCCCGACGGGACCAGGATCGCGACGCGTCTCGCGGTGAACGGCGTCCAGCGGCTGGCGATCATCCCGCTCGATGATTTCCGGAAGACGGTGCAGATCAATCCGGGCGACGCCGACATCAACAGCCTGACCTGGGTGAACGACCAGTGGCTGGTCGCGCGGATCGGCGCGATGTCCTCCGTCCAGGGCGACAGCTGGTATCTGCGCCGCGTGGTCGGGATCAGCGCGGACGGCAAGAAGAACCAGATCATCGGCCAGCAACAGGCGCAGATCGCGGACGATATATTGTGGGTCGCGCGCGACGGGTCCCCGCACATCCTGCTCGCGCTGCAGACCTCGATCTATTCCGACGATGCCGGCTTCTGGCCCGAGGTGCGCGATTTCGACGTCTCGACCGGCAAGGGCAAGCTCGTCCTCAATCCCACGACCAATGTGATGGACTGGTATGCCGACAGCACGGGCGCTGTGCGGATGGGCATCGCCTATGACGATATGTCGAGGACCACCAAATTGCTCTATCGTGCCAGCAGGGATCAATCCTTTCACATGGTCGACAAGGTGCGCGGCCCGCGGGCGGCGCTGGGCAATGTGCCGGCGCTGTTCCTGCCCGAGGCCGGCAAGGCCCTGGCCTATGACGATGATGACGGCTTCAACGCGCTCTACGATCTCGACCTGGCAACGCTGAAGACGGGCAAGAAGCTGTTCGGCGTGCCCGGCTACGACATCGACAATCTGATCACCGGCGCCGGCGGCACGACGATGCTCGGCGTGCGCTATACCGATACGCGCCCGCGGACTCACTGGTTCGATCCCGCGCTCGCCAAGGTTCAGGAGGAGATCGACAAGGCGGTCGGCACGCGGCAGGCGCAGATCATCTCGTGGAACAAGGATTTCAGCGTCCTGATCGTGTTCGTCGGCGGTGCCGATCGCCCCGGCGCCTTCTACACCTTCCGGCCCGATGACGGCGTGTTGCGCCTGCTGGCCAAGGTCAATGAGGATCTCGGCACGGGCGCCTATGCCCCCGTCACCACCATCCGCTACAAGGCCCGCGACGGGCTCGAGATCCAGGCGGTGCTGACGCTGCCGAAGGACAGGCCGGGCAAGAACCTGCCACTGATCCTGATGCCGCATGGCGGCCCGTTCGCGCGCGACGACGAAAGCTGGGACTGGTGGGTCCAGTTCCTCGCCAGCCGCGGCTATGCCGTGCTCCAGCCCAATTATCGCGGCTCCTCCGGCTATGGCAACGAGTTCACCGACAAGGGGCGCGGGCAATGGGGCCTCGCCATGCAGGACGACCTGACCGATGCGGTCAAATGGGCGGCCGAGCAGGGCATCGCCGATCCGAAGCGGGTCTGCATCGTCGGCGCTTCCTATGGCGGCTATGCGGCGCTCCGCGCGGCGCAGCGCGATCACGGTGTCTATCGTTGCGCGGTTTCCTATGCCGGTGTCTCGGACATGGCGGGAATCCTGCGCTACGACGCCAGTTTCCTGAACAGCGGGCGCACCAAGGATTTCTGGCGCGATCAGGCCCCCGACCTGAAGGCCGCCTCTCCGATCAACTTCGCTGCCGATTTCTCGATCCCCATCCTCATCATGCACGGCAAGGCCGACAACAGGGTACCGGTCAAGCAATCGCGCGAGATGGCCGAGAAGCTCAAGGCCGCGGGCAAGACCTATCGCTATGTCGAGCAGCCCAAAGGCGATCACCATTTCTCGCAGGAAGCGGACCGAGTCCAGTTCCTGAAGGAACTCGAGGCCTTCCTTGCCCAGTACAACCCGGCCTGAGGAAATCGCGCGGCTTCCCTTTTGGCCGCTTCCACGCTAAGGGCCGCCCTCACGATTTCCCCAATATCGCTAGAGGTTTTGTTTGCCCAAGGAAGAACAGCTCGAAATGCGCGGCATGGTGGTGGAGCTTCTGCCCAACGCCATGTTCCGCGTGAAGCTCGAGAACGATCATGAAGTTCTCGGCCACACCGCAGGCAAGATGCGCAAGAACCGCATCCGCGTGCTGGTGGGCGACGAGGTGCTCGTCGAGATCACGCCCTACGACCTGACCAAGGGTCGCATCACCTACCGCTTCAAGTAATCCGTCCCGTTATCGAGGCCGTCATGCTCGTACCCCAAGTGGTCTTGGCCTCCTCCTCGCCCCGCCGCCGCGACCTGCTAGCCCGGCTCGGGGTGGTGCCGGCCCGCGTCGCCGCGCCCGCGATCGACGAGACCCCGCGCAAAGCCGAGCCACCGCGCGACTATGCGCTGCGCCTCGCGGTCGAAAAGGCCCAAGCGGTGGACCGTGCAGATGGCGAGATCGTGCTCGCCGGCGACACCACGATCGCGCTCGGCCGCCGCATCCTGCCCCCCGCCGATACCGAAGCGGTGCAGCGCGACCTGCTGGCGAAGCTGTCGGGCCGCCGCCACCATGCGCTGAGCGCGGTCTGTGTGATCGACGCCGCGGGGAAAGTGCGCACGCGGATCGCC
>NZ_JAQGLC010000127.1 GCF_028293085.1 Sphingomonas bacterium | reverse complement strand
AGACGGCGCCGGCCCGCTCCCCCACCCGGCCTCCCATCCAGTATATTCTGTGGGAGGCCGGGTGGGGGAGCGGGCGGAGCTGTCCAAGGTTCCGGCGATGCGCAGCATCGTTGGAAAGACAGCGCAGGGCGGCGCCGTCTCCCCCAGATCAATCGCAGGCGAGGTGCAGCTTCTGCGCCAGCCAGGCGGAGATCAGGCACATCCCCGCCACCACGAACAGCATGTTGTCGGGCGTGACGCCCAGCGCGGAGGCGCCCTCCACCGCGAGCGCGCCGATTACCATCGCGCCCGAATTGACGACATTGTTGGCGGCGACGGTGCGCGCCGTCTGGTCCTTGGTCACCGTCGTGGTGAGGAAGGTGTAGAGCGGCACCACGAACATGCCGCCGGTGACGGCGATCGCCATCAGCACCAGCACCAGCGGGATCGCGCGCGGCAGCAAGAAGAACGAGACCCAGTCGTACAGCGTGCCCGCGGGCGCCTGCGGCCAGGCGCGCACCATCAGCGAGAAGACGAGGACCATCGCGCCCATCGCGATCACCGATGCCGGCGCGAACTTGGCCGATACCTTGCCCTTGAGCAGCGTGTTGATCACGACCGATCCGATCGCGATCCCGATCGAGAACAGGGCGGTCACGGTGCTGGAGACGACCTGGTCGGCGGTCAGGATATTCTTCACCAGCGGCGGGAAGATGATGATCAGCACCGCGCCGATCGTCCAGAAGAAGCTGATCGCGCAGATCGCCAGGAACAGCCGGGGGATGTGCATCGTCGCGTTGATCAGCCGCCAGGATGCGGTGAAGGGGTTGTAGTTGATCGAGAGCACCGCGCCCTCGCGCGGGGCGGGGGGCACCATGCGGCCGGTGAGCCAGCCCACCGCCGCCACGCACAGCCCCATGATCGCCGCGCCCTCGATCGAGAGCAGGCCGGCGAAGATCGTCCCCAGCAGGATCGCGAGATAGGTCGCCGCCTCGACCAGGCCGGTGCCCGCCAGCACCTCGTGCGCCTTCAGATGCTGCGGCAGGATGGCGTATTTGATCGGGCCGAAAAAGGCCGAATGGACGCCGAGGCACAGCACCGCGCCGAGCATCAGCCCGAGCCCGATGGTCACGAAGCCGCCGCGCGCGACCATCAGCCCTGTCGCGCCGAGCAGCATGATCAGGATCTCCGCCGTCTTCACGATCCGGATGATCTTGGCCTTGTCGGTGGTGTCGGCGAGCTGCCCCGACAGAGCGGAGAACAGGAAGAAGGGCAGGATGGCGAGGCCGGTCGCCAGCGCGTTGAAGCTCTGTTCGATCTTGGGATCGTTGAAGACCTGATAGGTCGCGAAATACACCATCGAGGTCTTGAAGAGGTTGTCGTTGAAGGCGCCGAGGAACTGGGTGACGAACAACGGCAGGAAACGGCGCTCTTTCAGCAAACCGAGCGCATTGAGCATGACGTTAAACGGCCTCGTATGTGGCGAAACGACGGCACGCATAGCCGAGCGTGCGCTGCAGCATCAACCGGTTATCGGAAAGCCGCTTTCGCCGCCGGTCCGGTGAGCCTAGAGCGGAGGCACGATGTGGACGCTCCCCAACCTGCTCACCCTTTCGCGGATCGTCGCGATCCCGCTGCTCGCCTGGTTTCTCTGGTGGCCGGGTTGGGCCGCGGGCTATGGCGCCGGGTTCGTGCTGTACTGCCTGATGGGCATCACAGATTATTTCGACGGCTATCTGGCGCGCGCGCAGGGTGCCGTCTCGAAGCTCGGTGTGTTTCTCGATCCGATTGCGGACAAGATCATGGTAGCGGCGGTCATTCTGCTCCTGGTCGCCACCCGGGACGAACAGCCCGCCGTCATCACCGGCGTCCATCAGATCGCCGCGCTGATCATCCTGCTGCGCGAGATCGCGGTATCGGGCCTGCGCGAGTTCCTGGCGCAGCTCCAGGTCTCGGTGCCGGTGTCGCAACTGGCCAAATGGAAGACGACGCTGCAGCTCGTCTCGCTCGGCGCGCTGATTCTTGCCGGTGCCTTCCCGCAACTCGCCTGGATCAAGACGACCGGACTCACCGCTTTGTGGGGCGCCGCGGTGCTGACGCTGATCACCGGCTGGGATTATCTGCGCGTCGGCCTGAAGCATATGGACTGACGACATTGGCCGTCGAGCTGCTCTATTTCTCCTGGGTACGCGAGGCGATCGGCACGGGCAGCGAGACCCTCGATCTGCCCGCCGACCTGGCGACCGTCGCCGATCTGATCGACTGGCTGGCGACACGCAGCGACGGCCATGCCCGCGCCTTTGCCGATCGCGGCCGGTTGCGCGCGGCGGTCGACCAGCTGTTCGTCGGCCTCGACGTGCCGCTGGGGATCCCCCGCGAGGTGGCGATCTTCCCGCCGGTGACGGGCGGATGATCCGCGTCGTCATCCAGCATGAGGCGATCGATCCGGCAGCGGCGTTCGCGGCGATCACGGCGACCGGAGTCGGCGGGATCGCCACCTTTACCGGCGTGGTCCGCGCCGATGACGGCGTCGGCACGCTCGAGCTCGAACATTATCCCGGCGCAACCGAGGCGGCGTTGCAGCGTCTCGCCGAGGAAGCGGTCGAGCGCTGGGGTCTCGCGGCTGCCAGCGTGGTCCACCGCGTCGGTGTGATGCAGCCGGGCGATCTGGTCGTGTTCGTCGGAACGGCGGCCACGCACCGCACCGCCGCGCTCGACTCCTGCGCCTTTCTGATCGACCGGCTCAAGACCGACGCGCCCTTCTGGAAGCGCGAGACCCGGGGCGACGAAAGCCGGTGGGTCGAGCCGCGCGACGGTGATTCAATCGCCGCCGCGCGGTGGCATAAGCCCTGACTCGAATCGCTTCACCGGCCGGGCCGGGGAAGCAGGAGTCCATCGTGAATGACGCGTCAGCTCAGCTTCGGGATCAGCACGCCGTTGACGACCTGGACGATGCCGTTCGACTGGCGGACGTCGGGCGTTTCGATAAAGCTCTTGTTCCCGTTGACGTCGGTCAGCTGGATCGCGCCGTTCACCTCGGTCACGGTGAGCTTCTCGCCCTCGATTGTGGTCAGCGTGGCGGTGCCGCCGCCGGCGGTCATCTGCTGGCGCAGCTGCTCGATCGTGATCGCGCCGGGCACGACATGATAGGTCAGCACCTTGACCAAAGTCGCCTTGTTCGCGGGCTTCATCAGCGTGTCGACGGTGCCCGGTGCGAGCCGGCCGAACGCCTCGTTGGTCGGCGCGAACACGGTGAACGGGCCGGGGCCCGACAATGTCGCGGCGAGATCGGCGGCCTTCACCGCGCTTACCAGCGTCGACAGGTTCGGGGCGGCGGCGGCGTTGTCGGGGATCGGCTTGGCGGCGTCCATCGCCGCGCCGCCGACGGTCGGATTGGGCGCGGGCGTGGCGGGGGCGGCCGGTGCGGGGGCGGCTTGCGGGGTACGCGCTTCGATGGCGGCGGCGGTCATCAACAGACCAGCCAGCGCCACAACCGGAAGCTTGGTGGATATTCTCATCAGTCTCTCCAGTTATATCGGCATGCGCCGGGGGAAGCGCACGCTTCAGATACGGTCCGGCGGCCGAATGGTTTCAGAACCGCAGCTACTGCGCCTCGGCAAGTACCTCGGCGAGCAGGTGGAAGTCCTTTTCGCGCGGGGAGGCGCGGCGCCAGACCAGCGCGATGCGGCGTGCTGGATTTGCGGCATCCAGCGGCCGCGCGGTCAGCCCGGTATGATCGAGTATGCCGGCCTTGAGCGCCATCTCGGGCAGCATCGTCACGCCCAGGCCGTTGTCGACCATCTGGACGATGGTGTGGAGCGAGGTGCCCATCATCGTCGCCTCGGCGCGCAGCTCGGGCCGGTTGCAGGCGGCGAGCGCATGATCCTTCAGGCAATGCCCGTCCTCGAGCAGCAGCAGCCGCGTCTCGTCGATGTCGTTCGCGTGCATGGCGTTGCTCGCCGCACCGATTTCGGATTCGAGGCCGGCGATGAACAGCCGGTCCTCGAACAGGAACTGCGACGCCACCTCGCCGCACGCATAAGGGAGGGCGAGCAGCACGCAATCGGTGCGGCCATGATGCAGTCCCTCGCAGGCGGGTCCGCTCGGCTCCTCGCGCAGGAACAGCTTGAGATCGGGATAGTCGCGCCTGAGGCGGGGCAGGATGCGCGGCAGCATGAATGGCGCGATCGTCGGGATCACGCTCATCCGCATGTCGCCCGACAGCGGCCGGCCGGCGGCGCGCGCGAGATCGCCCAGCTCCTCCGCCTCGCGCAGCACCCGCCGCGCCTTGTCGGCGATGCGGTCGCCGAGTGGCGTGAAGCGCACCACGCGGCGGGTGCGCTCGACCAGGGTCACGCCGATCAGCGTCTCGAGCTCGCGGATTCCCGCCGACAGCGTCGATTGCGTGACGAAGCACGCGTCCGCCGCCCGGCCGAAATGGCCATGGTCCTTGAGCGCCGCCAGATATTGCAGCTGCTTCAGCGTGGGTAAGTAGGTGGCCATAATCGCCTCACTCGATCAACGCGGCATAAATAACCTGTTGGATCGATCAAAAGCCAGCCTTATATGCGGTGCAGCAGAGACGGCGAATCAACGCCGCATTGTGAGGATGCCGAAGGCCGACCCATTTCTTGAGGAGGCCAATATGCTTACTGTCGGTGACAAGCTCCCCGAATTCACCATTCCCGTCCAGCAGGGCGTGGACGCGCTTCCCGCCGGCGAGACGCTCAGCCACGATTCCTTCCCCGGCCGCTGGAAAATCCTGTTCTACTGGCCGAAGGACTTCACCTTCGTCTGCCCGACCGAGATCGTTGGTTATGCCGCATTGAAGGACGATTTCGCCGACCGCGATGCCGTGCTGATCGGGGCCTCGACCGACACGTCTCATGTCCATCTCGCCTGGCGCAAGTCGGATCCCGATCTGGCGGCTGCCGACTTCCCGTGGATCGCCGACAACGGCGCCAAGCTGGCGTCTGCGCTCGGCATTCTCGATAAGGATGCGCATGTTGCCTATCGCGCGACCTTCATCATCGATCCCGACAACATCATCCAGGCG
>NZ_JAQGLC010000125.1 GCF_028293085.1 Sphingomonas bacterium | reverse complement strand
CAGCTCGTCACCAAGGGCTATCATTTCCCCAATCTGACCCTGGTCGGCGTGATCGATGCCGACCTCGGTCTCGGCGGCGGCGATCTGCGGGCGGCGGAGCGGACCTTCCAGCAGATCATGCAGGTATCCGGCCGCGCCGGGCGTGGCGCCAAGCCGGGCCATGTCTATATCCAGACGCACAGTCCCGACGCCCAGGTGATGCGCGCGCTGGTGACGGGCGATGCCGACACCTTCTACGAAACCGAGACCGAATCCCGCCGCGAGGCGGGTGCCCCGCCGTTCGGCCGCTTCGCCGGCATCGTCGTCTCGAGCGAGGATCAGGGCGCCGCGCACGAAATCGCCACGCTGATCGGCCGTACAGCGCCAAAGCTCGAGGCAATGGAGGTCTATGGCCCCGCCCCCGCCCCGCTCGCGATGCTGCGCGGCCGCCACCGTTACCGCCTGCTCGTCCATGCCCGCCGCGCGCTCGACGTACAGGACGTGATCCGCGACTGGCTCGGCAAGCTCGACTGGCCCGCCAAGGTGCGGGTGGTGGTCGACGTCGATCCTTACAGCTTTCTCTAAGCATCGGCCGGCGCTACAAAGCCATCCATAACCTTCGGGGGTTGGGGGAAAATAGTAATGATTCGCAAAATGATGGCGCCGTTATTGGCGCTGGCGTGCTGCCTGCCGGGCGCCGCTGAAGCAACATGGCGCAAGGCTGAGTCGACCCATTTCATCGTCTATAGCGAACAGGACGAGGCGAGCATCCGCCGCGCGGCATTGAGGCTGGAAAAGCTCAACCTTCTCCAGCACGTCGTTACCGGCATGGAGAAGGACAAGCCGGCGCTGAAGGTAAAGGTCTTCGTCCTGCGCGGCTTTTACGACGTCCAGCAGACCATGCCGTTTCCGAAGGATGGAGTCGCCGGCTATTATGACGCGAACGTGCGCGGGCCTTATTCGGTGATCAGCCGTGAAAGCGACAATAATCACGATTTTTCCTCACAGCTCGTGCTGTATCACGAGCTGACGCACCACTTCATGTTCCAATATTATAACGTCGCCTATCCACCCTGGTATGTCGAAGGGTTCGCGGAATTCATCGGCGCGTCGAAGCTCGACGACAGCAACGAGGCGATCCTCGGCCAGCAATCGCTGAACCGCTATTACACCTTCAAATATCAGAGTTGGACCCCCGTCCGCGAGATCCTCGCGGCGCGCAGCTATGAGGATATGGGGCAGGATCTGGGTGCGCTCTATGCCGAGGGCTGGCTGCTCACCCATTATCTCGAGCTGGGCGGCAAGCGTGATGGCCAGCTCGCCAAATATCTCGCCGATATCAATGCCGGCAAGTCCTTCGAGGATGCCGCGAGGGATGCCTTTGGGGATATCAACAAGCTCAATTCCGAGCTGATCGCCTATAGCCGCAAGTCAGCGCTGCCGGCCACGGGCATCACCTTCAAGCCGCAATCGATTCCGCCGGTCACCGTCGAGGAATTGCCCGCGGATCGCGCGGCGATGGTGATGGACGATCTTCGTCTGTTCGCGGGCGTGCCGATGCGCGATGCCCGGGAATTCGCCGCCAAGGTTCGCGCCGACGCGGCGAAAGGCGGCGAAACGGCGTGGACCCTGCGGCTGCGCGCGGAGGCGGATCGCATTGCGAACGATCACGACGATTATGTCGCGACGGTCGCGCGCTGGAATCAGATCGCCCCGGACGATCCCGAGGCGATGATGCACAAGTCGTTGGTCGCGATGGACGCGCTGGCCGCCGCCAAGTCGACCGACGCCGCGGCGTGGACCGCGGCGCGGCGCACGATGGTCGCGGCCGCCCGCAAGGCGCCCGACGATGCGATCATCCTCAAGGCCTATTTCAACAGCTTCGGCATGCAGGGCATCCCGCCCACGGCGGACGCGCACAACGCGTTGTACAAGGCGCTCGATCTCGTTCCCGCCGATGTGGAGGTTCGCTATCAGCTCGCGGCCAGCTTCGAAGCGCATGGCGATATCAAGGACGCCATCGCCGTGATCCGCCTGGCGGCCTTTACCGAGAAGGACAATCTCACGCCGAAGGAAAAAGCGGAGCGTGATCGGGACGAGCAGCGCTATCGTCTCGCCGGCAGCTTCAAGCACGAGACGCCGCGCGATATGCTCAATCGGCTGCTGAAGAAGCAGGCGGAACAGGCGGCCGGCGGCACGCCGGCCGGTTGAACGGCCTCTTTTCAGGGGCGGGACGCGTGGAACCGAATATTCACTCTGTCCCGCGCGCGGCGTTCCTGTCAGAATCCCGGCATGCCCGTCGCCCGATCCTGCCGCTCGACCCTGCGTGAAGCCTGGCGCCTTGTCGCGAGCCTGCTTCTCGCGCTGATCGCCTTCGCCGGCACCGCGCGCGCCGACGACATCTCCGCTACCAGCCGCGGCGTCGTGCGGGTCGTCACGATCGCGGTGGTCGATGACGAAGTGGTCGGCTTCGGCCATGGCAGCGGCTTCGCGGTGTCGCCCAACCGGATCGTCACCAACGCCCATGTCGTCGACCTCGCCAAGCGCTATCCCGACAATGTCGTGATCGGCATCGTCCCGTCCGAGGGCGACAAGAGCTATGAGGGCAAGGTCATCGCGATCGATACGGCGCGCGATCTCGCGCTGATCGAGTTCACCGGCACGCATCTGCCCACCGTCGCGCTCTACACCGGGCCGGTGGAGGAGGGCGCGCTGGTCACCGCGCTCGGCTACCCCGGCAATGTCGATCTTGCGACCGCGCGCTCGGCGGTCGATTATATCCACCCGCTGTCGCCGATCCGGTCCGAGGGTGTGTTCTCCGGTCGGCGGGCAATGTCGGGCGTCAACGTGCTGCTCCACACCGCGAATATCGCGCGCGGCAATTCGGGCGGACCATTGCTCGATCCGTGCGGCCGCGTGATCGGGGTGAATTCGGCCTTCGCGCGGGGCGAGGAAGGCGATTCGAGCTTCGGCTTCGCGATCGCCGATTCCGAGCTGGCGGCTTTCCTGCGCTCGGCGAAGCAGAGCTTTCCCGCGGTGGGCACTCCCTGCACCAGCATCCTCGACCGGCTGAAACAGGATAACGACGCGGACGCCAAGGCCACCGCCGAAGCCGAAGCCGCGAAGCGCGAGGTCGCTGCGAAAGCCGCGGTCGCGCATGAGGTGGCGTTGACCAAGGCGCGCGACACGGCGGAACGGTACCGCGAGAACGTCATGGCGCTCGCCGCGGTGTTGCTGGTGGCGGGCGCGCTCGCGATCGGTGGCGGCGGCTTGCTCGAGGTGCGGCGGAAACGGCGCGAAGCGATCTGGGCAGTGGCAGGCGGTGGTGTATTGCTGATCGCCTCGGCCGTCGTCTTCTTCACCCGCCCCGGCGTGGAGGTGACGCTGCCGCCCGAAACCGCGCCGACCGAGGCGCCCGCGGTTTCCTCGATCGCACCGCTCGGCAAGCTGGTGTGCCACGTCGTGCCCGATCGCAGCCGGGTGGTCTCCTCCTCGGTCGAGGATCTGACGATCGACTGGGGCAGCGCCGGCTGCATGAACGGGCGCACGCAATATGCCGAGAATGGCAGCAAATGGGATCGCTTCCTGGT
>NZ_JAQGLC010000056.1 GCF_028293085.1 Sphingomonas bacterium | reverse complement strand
CACCAACTAGCGCTCACCGCCGGGCTCGACCTGTGCTCGGGCGCGCAGATTTTGATCATCGACGCCGACCTGCAGGACCCGCCCGAGCTTCTCGCCGAGATGCGCGCGGCGATGGTCGAACAGGATGCCGACGTCGTCTACGCCGTCCGCCGCAAACGCGAAGGCGAGACGATCTTCAAGAAGGCGACGGCGGCGCTGTTCTACCGAATGCTGACCCGCGTCACCGACACGCCGATCCCGCTCGACACCGGCGATTTCCGGCTGATGAGCCGGCGCGCGCTCGACGCCTTCCTGTCGCTGCCCGAGCAAGCGCGCTTCATCCGCGGCATGGTCGCCTGGATCGGCTTTCGCCAGGTGCCCTTCATCTACGACCGCGCCGAGCGCCATGCCGGCGAGACCAAATATCCGCTGGGCAAGATGGTCCGCTTCGCGCTCGACGCCGTCACCGGCTTCTCGACGGCACCCTTGCGCTTCGCCAGCCATGTCGGCCTGGCGCTGACGGGCGCGTCGCTGCTGCTGTTCGTCTATATCGCGATCGGATTCTTCACCGGCAGCGCGGTGCAGGGCTGGACCTCGACCATGCTGGTCGTCGTGCTGCTCGGCGCGGTGCAGATGTTCGTGCTCGGCATGATCGGCGAATATATCGGCCGGCTCTATGTCGAATCGAAGCGGCGGCCGCTCTATCTCGTCGCCGATATCGCGGGCCCCGTGCAGGGCCAGGCAAGCCTGGGTTACCGGGCCGAGCCCGCCGGCGAGGCCAGAGTGATGATCGAGACGCCCGGCGACATCGGCACGCGCCCGACCAGGTGACGCTCGAGGCGGAAGATCGCCTCGAACAGCGTGTTCACGATCTTCGGCGGCGGCGAATCGTCGCTGTCGTCCTTGCCGGTCAGCCGCCCGGCCAGCCGCGCCGCGGCGGCGAGCGGGAAGAGCAAGGAATTGAAATAGCCGAGCTTGGCCGGCTCCAGCCCCGCCGCGCGGATCGCCGCGATCAGCGATGCCTTGGAATAGCGGCGATGGTGATGGTTCACCACGTCGTGCGCGCTCCACATCCATTGATGCGCGGGCACGGTGATCAGGATCTTGCCGCCGGGCCTCAGGCAGGTCGCCATCGCCTGCAGCGCGGCCACATCGTCCTGGATATGCTCGACCACGTCGAGCACAGCGATCAGGTCATAGCTGCCGCGCTCGACCCCGGTGAGCTCGGGCAGCGGCGCCGCGCCGACCGGCTTGCCGAGCCGGGCGCTGGCGATGTCGCGCGCGGCGGGATCGATCTCGATCGCGTCGACCGTGCCGAAGGCGGCGAGCATCGGGAGATTGTGGCCGGTGCCGCAGCCAATCTCCAGGATGCGCGCATCCTTGGGCAGATGGCCCTCGCGCACGAGATAATCGGCCAGGATGTCGCGGCGCGCGGTGTACCACCAATGCGTCGAATCATGCGCCGCCATGCGATCATAGACGATGCGGTCCATCAGAATCTGGCCATGCTAGCCGAACACCCATTGGCGGTTGAGCGCGAAGGTCGCGACCGGGGTGATCGTCAGCACCGGGATCATCGGCAGCCAGGGCGAGCCGTGGAACAGGGGCCCGGTGATGATCCAGGTGAAGGAGGCGTTGAGCAGCAGGCCGAAGCTCTGCACGATGAAGAATTTGGCGTGCTGGCGCCCGCTCTGGTCGCGCGTGCCGTGGCCCTTGAAGCTCCAGGCGCTGTGCAGGAAGAAACCGGCGACGACCGCCACCAGAAAGGCAGGCGGCACGGCCAGCACGGCCAGCCGCGCCCCGAAGACATAGAGGGTGAGCGGCATATAGACCGCGAAATAGATCACGCTCGAAATACCGCCGGCGATGCCGAATCGGATCAGCTGGGTGAGCATCCCGCTCTCCCGCCACGTCTCGATCTGTCTGATAATCGCCGTCACGCGCACCTTGCCCTTTATCGCCGTGCCACTAGAGCGCGAACGTGAGCGAGGGAAGCCTTTTGAACGATACCGCCAGCACGCCGCCCGAGATCGTGGGCGAACTCGATCGCTACTGGCTGCGGCTGACGCTCTTCGCCTGGGCCGCGGTCGCGATCTTCTACATCGTCTGGCGGTGGAACTATGTCCACTGGCTCGCGCTGGGCGACACCGACGACAATATGCGGCTGATGCAGGTCCGCGCGCTGCTGAACGGGCAGGGCTGGTATGATCTGCGCCAGTATCGGCTCAACCCGCCGGGCGGATTCGACATTCACTGGAGCCGGCTGGTCGACCTGCCGATCGCCGGGCTGATCCTGCTGCTCAAGCCGTTCGTCGGCACCGCCGAGGCCGAGCGGCTGGCCTGCGGCATCGCGCCGTTGCTGCCGCTGAGCATCGCGATGATCGGCCTGGCCGCGACGGTACGCCGGCTGGTGAGCCCGGTCGCCTGGCCGCTGGCGATCGTCTTCCTGATCGCGAGCTGCACCGCGACCCTGCAGATGTTCATGCCCGAGCGGATCGACCATCATGGCTGGCAGCTCGCCATGCTGAGCCTGACGGTCGCCGGCCTGTGCGACCCGAAGGGCGCGCGCGGCGGCCTGCTCGTCGGCCTGGCCAGCGCGGTCTCGCTCACGATCGGGCTGGAGATGCTGCCTTATGCCGCGATGGCGGGCGCGATCATCGCGCTGCGCTGGGTATGGGACCGCGCCGATGCGCCGCGCATGACCGTCTATGCACTGTCGCTCGGCGGCGGCAGCGCGCTCGGCTTCGCGTTGTTCGCGTCCAACGCCAACCAGGTGCTGCGCTGCGACGCGCTGACGCCGGTATGGCTGAGCGTGATGATCGCGGCGGGCGCGCTGCTGTTCCTGCTCGGCCGGATCAACCCCGAGCAGCGGGGGGTGCGGCTCGCGCTCGCCGTGGTGGCGGGGATCGCGATCGTCGCGGGATTCGCGCTGCTGTTTCCGCAATGCCTGGGCCGGCCGGAGCAGGTTTCGCCCGAGCTGGCGCGCAACTGGCTGGACAATGTCCGCGAGGCGCGGCCGATCTACAAGCATCCGATCGGGGCCGCCTTTCCGATCGTCGCCCTGCCGGTGATCGGCATCATCGGCGCGTGCATCGCCACCTGGCGCGCGCGCGGCACCGACAAGATCAACGGCTGGCTGCCGGTGCTGCTGTTCTGCAGCTTCGCCGCGGCGATGCTGCTGTGGCAGGCGCGCGCCGGGCCGGCGGCGCAGCTGCTGGCGGTGCCCGGCGCGACCGCTCTGGCGTGGATCGTCCTGCCCTGGTGCCTCAACAGCAAATCCATGCTGGTGCGCGTGCTCGGCACGGTCGCGGCGTTCCTGGCGGTCTCGGGGCTGTTCGCCGGCGGGATCAATTATCTGCCGATCGCCCGCCAGAGCAAGCGCATCCAGCAGGTCAACACGGCGAGCAATCGCTGCCCGACCATCCCCGCAATGGCGCCGCTCAACAAGCTGCCGGCGCAGACGATCTTCACCTTCGTCGATCTCGGCCCGCGGCTGATCACCGTCACGCACCATGATGCGGTGGCGGGGCCCTATCACCGCAACGGCGACGCGATCCTAGACGTGCAGCATGCCTTTGGCGGCACGGCGGACAATTTCCGGGCGATCGCGAAGCGGCACGGCGCGACCCTGCTGCTGGTCTGCCCGGACATGGCCGAATCGACGGTCTACCGATCGCGCAATCCCGGCGGTTTCTACGACCAGCTTGCCCGCAAGCAGGTGCCCGCCTGGCTGGAGCCGGTGCCGCTGCCGAAGAAGTCGCCGTTGCGGTTGTGGAAGATCCACTGAGGGGGACGCGACCGTTCCTCTCCGGTGGGAGGGGATGAAGGGCGTCCGCCTTGCCCCTACAACAGGCTGATCTTCACCCCGTCGATCACGAACTGCACCGCCAGCGCGGCGAGCAGCACGCCGAGCAGGCGCGTGATCACCGCCTCGATCTTGGCGCCGAGCACGCGCATGATCGGACCCGCGGCGAGCAGGGCGAGCAGGGTCAGCACCAGGATCGTCGCGAGCGCGCCGAGGATGACGATCGAGGCCTGGAGCCCGTCATTGCGGCTCATCAGCAGCATGACGCTGGCGATCGAGCCGGGGCCGGCGATCATCGGCATCGCCATGGGGAAGATCGACACGTCCTCGACCTCGGGGGTTTCCGCGACCTTTGCGGCGCGGTCCTCGCGGCGCTGGGTGCGCTTTTCGAACACCATTTCGAGCGCGATCAGGAACAGCATGATGCCGCCGGCGATGCGGAAGCTGGCGAGGCTGATGCCGAGCGCGCGGAGCAGATCCTCGCCGAACAAAGCGAAGACGAACAGGATCGCCGAGGCGACCAGCACCGCGCGGATCGCCATCGCCCGGCGGTGCGCGGGCGAGGCGCCCTTCGACAGGCCGGCATAGATCGGCGCGCAGCCCGGGGGATCGATCACCACGAAGAAGGTGATCAGCGAGGAGATGTAGAGCGCGATCAACGGCGTGGTCATCCCGCAGCGATTCGATCGGACTTGACCGCGCGCATCGTGCGGCCATCCCACAGCCAGGCGTCGAAGGTCCGCGATCCGTCGGGCGCGACATGCCAGCGCCAGGCGAGCGTGCGGTCCTCCGACTGGCCCTCGCCGGTCTCGCCGTCGCGGTAGCGCACCGCCGGGACGGTCGAGGGGCTGCCCTTGCACGAGGCGTGGCGAACCTTCGGCGCATCGCCTGCCGGGCGCGGCGTCGCGAGGCCGTCGCCACCATCCATCGTCCATTTCCAGCCGCCATCGGCCTGGCGCGCCCAGACGGTGGTGAAATAGCCGAACGCGTCGCCCTTCGCGCGCATCCACGGCCCGCTATTGACCGCCATCGCCCCGTCGCACGAGACGAAACTGTCGGCCGGCCACCACATCAACGCGGTCGGCGGATCCTTGCGGTCTTTCAGAAATTCCTGCGCCTTGACCGCATGCGGCGCGAACATCGTCGCATCCTCGGTCGCGAAGCGGCGAAAGGCGGTCCATTGCCCGCCCGACTGCGCGGCGCTGACAAAGGCGCGCTCGGCATCGACCGCCGTCTGCGGCGAAGCGGCCGCGAGAAGCAGAAGGATCACAGCGCGTCCTTCTCGTACGGCACGCGCGCCCGGCGATGCGCCGAGATGAGCGTGTTGCGGAGCAGGACCGCGATCGTCATCGGCCCGACCCCGCCCGGCACCGGGGTGATCGCCGCCGCGACGCTCGCCGCGCCGGCGAAATCGACATCGCCGACCAGACCGTCCTCGGTGCGGTTGATGCCGACGTCGATCACCGTCGCGCCGGGCTTGATCCATTCGCCGCGGATCATCGCCGGGCGGCCGACCGCCGCCACGACGATATCGGCGCGGCGCACCACGCTCGACAGGTCCTTCGTCTTCGAATGCGCGACCGTGACGGTGCAGCTTTCCCGGATCAGCAATTGCGCCATCGGCTTGCCGACGATGTTGGAGCGGCCGATCACCACCGCGTCGAGCCCGGCGAGATCGCCGAGCCGATCCTTGAGCAGCATCAGGCAGCCGAGCGGGGTGCAGGGCACGAACCCGTACAGGCCGGTCGCGAGTCGCCCGGCATTGACCGGGTGGAAGCCGTCGACATCCTTGTCGGGATCGATCCGGGTGGTGACGATGCGTTCGTCGATATGATCCGGCAGCGGGAGCTGGACGAGGATGCCGTCGACATTGATATCGGCATTGAGCCGGTCGACCAGCGCCAGCAGGTCCGCCTGCGGCACATCGGCGGGAAGGCGATATTCGAAGCCCTCCATCCCGGCCTCGCGCACGGCCTTGTTCTTGGCGCGGACATAGACGGCGGAGGCGGGATCGTCGCCGACCAGCACAACGGCCAGGCCAGGCGGACGGCCGGCGGCCTCCACAAAGGCAAACACCTGTTCCGCGATGCGGCCGCGCAGGGCGGCGGCAAAGGCTTTTCCGTCGATGATCTCAGCGCTCATGGCCGTTCCCTTAAAGGCTGGCGGCGATCTTCGCCAGCAGTGCGGGCGCCCCCGCGATATGAAGGCGTTTCAGCCTGGCGGTGTCTCCCGCCACCAGGGTCACGTCGCGCTTCGGCACGCCGAACGCCTTTGCCACAAGGGCGATCAGCCCCGTATTGGCGGCGCCCTCGACCGGCGGCGCGGTCAGCCGCGCGGCGAAATGGTCGTCGGTTCCGGCCGCGAGAATGTCGCGAGCGGACCGCGGCGTGACGCGGACGGCGATGGATATTCCATCCGGCCGCAGCGCCCATGCCGGCATGATCAGATGACCGGGGCGGTGGTCAGCGCGTCGTAGAGATTGGGAATGAGGATCATGCGGATGATGTAGATGATCAGCAGCACGACCAGAGGCGACAGATCGAGCGCGCCGAAATCGGGCAGGATGCGGCGGATCGGCCGGTACAGCGGCTCGGTCATCTTCTGCAGCGCCGTCCAGACCGCGCGGACCGTGTCATTATAAAGGTTGATCACGTTGAACGCGAGCAGCCAGGACAGGATCGCCTGGACGATGATGATCCACCAGACGACGTTGAGCAGGACCGAGGCGATCTGTAACAGGACGACCAACATGTTTCTCCGCAAGATCGAGTGCGTCAGGGATAGCTGAATTCATCTGCCCGTAACAAGGCCGCTTGGGGGAGCCTCAACGCCGGACGAGCGTACCCGCACCGCGCCGGGTGAAGATCTCCAGCAGCATCGCATGCGGCACGCGCCCGTCGAGGATGACGGCCGCGTCGACCCCGCCCTCGACCGCGGCGACGCAGGTTTCGAGCTTGGGGATCATGCCGCCGGTGATCGTGCCGTCGGCGCGAAGTTCCGCGATCGCCGCCGGATCGAGATCGGTCAGCAGCTCGCCCGATTTGTCGAGCACGCCGACCACGTCGGTGAGCATGAACAGCCGGTGCGCGCCGAGCGCCGCGGCGATGGCGCCGGCCCTGGTATCGGCGTTGATATTATAGGTCTGGCCGTCCGTCCCCTGCGCGATCGGGGCGACGACCGGAATGATCCCGGCGGACGACAGCGTATCGATGATTCGGCGGTCAACGCCCACCGGTTCGCCGACGAAACCGAGATCGACATGGCGTTCGATCCCCTGCAGCCGATCGGGCGTGTTGCGCCCGACCTTCTCGGCGGTGACGAAGCCGCCATCCTTGCCCGAAATGCCGACGGCGCGGCCGCCGGCCTGGCCGATCCAGCCGACGATCTCCTTGTTGATCGAGCCCGCCAGGACCATTTCCGCGATCTGCGCGGTCTCCGCGTCCGTCACGCGCAGCCCGTCGACGAAGCGCGATTCGACGCCGAGGCGCTTCAGCATCGCGCCGATCTGCGGGCCGCCGCCATGGACGACGACGGGATTGATCCCGACCGCCTTCATCAGCACGACATCCTCGGCGAAATCGCGCGCCGCCTCGGGATCGCCCATGGCGTGGCCGCCATATTTCACGACGAAGGTCGCGCCGGCATAGCGCTGCATATAGGGCAGCGCCTCGACGAGCGTCTCGGCCTTGGCGAGCAGGGCGGGATCGGGAGAGTGGTCGGTCATGGGGGCCCCTTACTGACTCGGCGGGCGGAGCGAAAGCGCATACCCCTCTCCCTTAGGGCTACAGGATTCGCGCATAGTGCGGGCAGCCTTCTTCCCCTCTCCCATCGGGGAGAGGGCGAGCTGCGCAGCAGCGAGAAGGTGAGGGCTCGGTCGGAACGGCCCGTGAGACTCAAACGACCCGTTCCGACCGAGCCCTCCCCGCGCCGGCTACGCCGTGCGTCCCCTCCCCTACGGGAGGGGATTATACGCGCGCGTCCAGCTTGCGGCCGAACCAGACGAAGAAGGTGATCAGGAACGGCACCAGCACGATCGACAGCACGACCTTGGCGAGCATCTGCCCCTCCATCAGGCCGAGGATCGGGCGCTCGCCATAGAAGGAGATCGAGATGAACAGCACGGTATCGACGATCTGCGACACGATGCTGGCGACCATGCCGCGCAGCCAGAGCAGCTTGCCGGTGCCCTCGCGCAGCTTCGAGAAGATGAAGACGTTCAAGGTCTGCGAGGTGCCGTAGGAGATCAGGCCCGCGATCATCATCCGCGCGCTCTGCCCGACGACGATCGGGAAGGCCTCGACCGCGGGCGGATACATGCCGGGATCGGCCGGCAGCGCGAGCACGATCTGGATCAGCAGCGCCGAGACGATCAGCGGCACGAAGCCGATCCGCACGAGCAGGTCGCCCGCCGCGCGGCCGTGCAGTTCGGTGACGGCGCTGCCCATCACGACGAGCAGCAGGAAGCCGAAAATCCCCGCCTCGACCGCGAGCGGCCCGAGCGCGACCTGCTTCACCCCGAGCACGCCCGCGATGCAGACCATGCCGCCATAGAAGATCGAATAGACGAAGAGCGAACGCGGGATCGCGGGACTGGTCTGGTTCATCGGCTCGACGCTACCGCGTTTCACCCCGGCGTCAATCGCACACGCCTTGTCGTTCGTATAACGTTTCCGGACGACAGGATGCGCGGCACCCGCAATTTTCTTGCGCACAGGCCGGGAAAGCTGCGAAGCTGCCGCAAATTTGGGGGCGTACACACTCAATGGATCATTTTCCCATCGGCATCATCGGGGTCGTCGTGATCCTGGGAATCGCGTTCGCGCTGTCGAACAATCGCCGGGCGATCCGCCCGCGCGTCGTCGGCGCGGCCTTCCTGCTCCAGGCTGGCATCGCGTTCCTCGTGCTCTATGTACCGCAGGGCAAGACCGTGCTCGAATTCCTGTCGGGTGGCGTCGCCAATTTGCTCGGCTATGCCAATGCCGGCACCAGCTTCCTGTTCGGCAGCCTCGCCGCAAACCCGCTCGGCAAGAATTTCGCGATCCAGGCGCTGCCCGTGATCATCTTCTTCGCCAGCCTGGTATCGATCCTCTATTATCTCGGCATCATGCAGCTGGTCGTGCGCTGGCTCGGCGGCGCGATCGAATTCGTGATTGGCGTGTCCAAGGTCGAATCGCTCTGCGCGGCGGCGAACATCTTCGTCGGCCAGAGCGAATCGCCGCTGGTGATCCGCCCCTATCTCGCCAGCCTGACGCCGGCGCAGCTCTTCACGGTGATGACCAGCGGCATGGCCGGCGTCGCCGGCACCATCCTCGCCGCCTATGCCTCGATGGGAATCCAGATCGAATATCTGCTCGCGGCAAGCTTCATGGCTGCGCCGGGCGGAATCCTCATGGCCAAGATCATCATGCCCGATGTCAAGGAGGCACCGTTCGACCAGCTTCCGCTCGGCGACAATCCCGAAGAGGAAGTGATCAAGATCGCCGAGGCAAGCCATGACGAGGAAAAGCCCGCCAATATCATCATGGCGGCAGCGCAGGGTGCCCAGACGGGTGTGCGGCTCGCGGTCGCCGTCGGGGCGATGGTGCTTGCGTTCGTGGCACTGGTCGCGCTGGCCAATGGCCTGCTCGGCGGCGTCGGCGCGTGGTTCGGCTATCCGACACTGAGCTTCCAGGGTCTGCTCGGCTATGTGTTCGCGCCGATCATGTATCTGCTCAACGTGCCGTGGGGCGAGGCGCAGATCGCAGGCGGGCTGTTCGGCCAGAAGATCGTGCTCAACGAGTTCGTCGCCTATATCTCGCTCGGCGCGCAGAAAGGCCTGTCGCATCACACCATTGCGGTCGTCACCTTCGCGCTGTGCGGCTTTGCCAATTTCTCGTCGATCGCGATCCAGATGGCGGTGACGGGCAGCCTTGCCCCGAATCAGCGGCCGATGATCGCCAAGCTCGGCTTGCGCGCGCTGGCGGCGGGGAGTCTGGCGAACCTGATGAGCGCCGCGCTGGCCGGGCTGCTGATCAGCTAACCGACCCGCGGATCCGGGCCCGCGATCAGCTTGTCGAGGGTCTGTTCCAGCGCCGTTCGTTCCTGCGGCGCGAGCACGGCCAGATATTGCTCCTCGACCGCACGCAGGCGCGGACCGATATCGGCGAGCCGCATCGCCCCCGCTTCGGTCAGGAACAGCGCCTGGGTGCGCCGGTCAGTCGGGTGCCGCTCGCGCTTCAGCCAGCCGTCGCGTTCCAGCGCGTCGACGAAGATGACCATCGACGATTTTTCGATGCCGGTGCGCGCGCCAAGCTCGCGCTGACTCAGGCCCGGCGCGTCCAGCAACGTGCCGAGGACCGCGACATGGCCGAGATGCAGCCCGCTTTCGGACAAGGCCCCGGCGAGGCGTTCGCGCAGGATAGTGTGCGCGCGCTGCAACAGGAAGCCGATCGGCCGGGCCGCTACGGCCGGGGCACTGGTCCGCGGTGCGGCGCTCGGAACCCTCGCCATGCTCGAACCTTCCTTTCGCGGTTGATTATAGTCTAGGAATAGACTATCTATTCTTCATCCATATAGCGGAGAGCATCGTGATCCGACAAGCCTGTTTCCTGCTGTGCGCGCTCGCCGCGGCGCCCGGCGCGGCCGCGCCGCGCCCGATTGCCGGGCCGATGGGGGTGACCTGGGGCCCGACCTACGGGCTGCCGCCCGCCAGGGCGGCGCCGTTCATGCCCGAGCTCCGCGCGCTCGGCGCGAGTTTCTCGCGCCTGACCTTCTACTGGAGCCAGCTCGAGCCGAAACCCGGCTTCGCCCGCTGGGACGAGTACGATGCCTATCTCGGACAGCTCGCGTCTCCGGACGAAGGAATGGTGACGATCGCCTCGGCCTCCTTATGGGCGACGCGGACCAGGGCCGTCGTCTTCCCGTCCTCGCCGGCGACCGATCCCAAGGCCTATTACGCCTTTGTCCGGCGCGTGGTGGAGCATGCGAAAGGGCGCGTCCGCTATTACCAGGCGGATACCGAGCCGAATAACCCCTTTTACTGGGCTGGATCGGCCGCGGATTATGCGGCGCAGCAACGCCTCTTCTACAAGGCGGTCAAGGATGCCGATCCGAACGCGATCGTCGTGCTGGGCGGCAGCGACGGCCTGTTCGATCCCACCGGCGCCGACCCCCTGCCGAATCAACAGGCCGATCTTGCCTTTCTGCGGACCGTCCTGACCGCGTCGCAAGGCGCCTATGACCTGTTCGACCTGCATCTCTATGCCGATCCCTACACGATCCCCGCGCGCGTCGCGGCGGTGCGCGCGATGATGCGGCAGGCCGGCGGCGAGCGGTCGATCATCGCGGCGGAATATGCCGGGCCCGGCTTCTTCGAGTTCAAATCCAATCGGCACTTTGCCGGCTCGCTGCTGGGCCCTGGCGCCGGGCCGGATGCAGTCCGCTCGCTGCGGGCGCAGGGGTCCGCGCTGCCGATCGAGGCGCGCATGTTCCTCGATCCGGGCGACGACCAGGCGCGCAAGCAATTGGTGCGGCTCCAGACGGAGGACCTGGTCGCCCGGAATATGCTGGCGCTGTCGGCGGGCGTCGGACGGACCGCCTTTTTCGAGGTGCGGCAGGACACGGCCGACCGGGATGCGCCGAGCGCCGTCCTGTTCGGACCGACAGCGCTGTTCGACGGCGATGGCGGGGGCCTTGGACAGCCATTGCCGCTGACTTTTGTCTTCAAGCGTCTCGCGACGGCGCTTGCGGGCATGCGCAGCGTCAGCCGCGTCCCGGTGGCGGATCACGATGACGCCTATGCATATCGTGTCGACCGCGCCGGATCGTCGCCCGTGTTGATCGCGTGGCGACGCCCGAGCCAGCGCGGCGGGAGCGCCGGGCCGGTGCCCGTCCAGCTTCCCTGGAGCGGCCGGACGGCGCGCGGGCAAGGCGCCGATGGCAACCCCGTTCAGGTGGTGGTGCGCGGCGGGAAGATCTCGCTGGCCCTGACCGACATGCCCGTCATCATCGGATAGGCGCCGCGGGTCGCATGGCCTGAAGCCGGCGCGTCAGGCGCGCGCGCCGGTCGTCGCGGCGCGTTCGCAATGGTCGGCGTAGCGATGATGCAGCCAGCGTACCGCCTGGGCGATCGCGACGAGGAGCACGAGCGCGACCGCAACAAGCGGCAGGACATGGCTCGCGGACAGCGATCCGCCGAGCAGCCGCTCGATCCCGCCGCCAAAGCCATAGCCGATGCCGGTGAACAACGATCCCCAGAGCGCGGCGGCCAGCGCGTTGAGCAGCAGGAAGGTGCGCGTGCGGATGTGCGAGGTGCCGATCGCGATGGGGCTGACCGTGCGCAGGCCGTAGAGGAAGCGGAAGCCCATGACGAACAGCACCGGATGCCGCTCGAGCGTCACCAGCGCTTTCGCGAAGCCGGGTTTTTTGGCCATGGCGCGAACGCGGGGATGTTCGCGGAAATAGCGCCCGCCGGCGAAGAACAGTTGGTCGGCGACGAAGGAGCCGGCCGCCGCGGCGACGATGGCCGCCGACAAGGGCAGCAGATGCCGGTGCGCCAGCACGCCGCCGGCGATGACGCAGGTCTCGCCCTCCACCCCGGCACCGAGGAAGATCGCGGCGAGGCCGTATCGGGCAATGAGCGCTTCGATCGCCATGGGTGATCGATGCCCGATCGCCCTTGGCATGGAAAGAGGCGGCTATGGCGCGTCGGGGCTTTCGACGCGCTGGTCCCGGGCGGTGATCGGATTGCCGGTCGCGCGGTCGACCACGATGATCTCGACCTCCCGCCCGCTTTCGGCATCGACCAGGCGCGAGAAATTGTCGTCGCCGAAGTTGCGGCCGCCCCAGGCGCCGAGCGCGTAGAGCACCGGCAGGAAATCCCATCCGGCCGCGGTCAGCACATAATCGTCGCGCGGCGGGTGATCGCTGTAGCGCCGCCGTTCGAGCAGGCCGCTTTCGGTCAATGCCACGAGGCGGCGGGTGAGGATGTTCGGCGCGATGCCCAGATTCTTCTGGAACTGATCGAAGCGCGTCGCGCCGCTGCCGGCGTCACGCAGGATCATCATGCTCCAGGCGTCGCCGATGCGGCACAGCGCGCGGGCGATCGGGCAAGGCCCGTCGGAATATTTCTCGGTGTCCATTGCACAATGATAGCCTCGTTCATATCATTATGCAAGTCGCTCGGATGACCGGGCCATAAGGAGACAGATTGTGAGCAATACCCCCGTCACCGCCCTCGTCACCGGCGCCTCGACCGGCCTCGGCGCCGTCTACGCCGACCGCCTTGCCCGCCGCGGTTACGACCTGATCCTCGTCGCGCGCGACGCGGGGCGGATGGAAGCGCTCGCCGCCAGGTTACACGACGAAACCGGCCGCCGCATCGATATTCTGCCAGCCGACCTGACCAACCGTGGCGACCTCGCCCGGGTCGAGGCACGGCTCGCGAACGATGCCTCGATCACCATGCTGGTCAACAATGCCGGCATGTCGCTGAACGGCGGGCTGCTCGACAGCGCGCTGGACCAGATCGAGCGGCTGATCGCGCTCAACGTGACCGCCCCGACCCTGCTCGCCGCAGCGGCCGGCAAGGCGTTCGCCCGGCGCAAGGCCGGCGCGATCGTCACCATCGCCTCGGTGCTCGCGCTCGCCCCCGAGATGTTCGACGGCGTGTACAGCGGCTCCAAGGCGTTCGTCCTCAACCTCAGCATCTCGCTCGCCAGGCAGCTCGAGCCGCTCGGCGTGCGCGTCCAGGCCGTTCTGCCCGGCGCGACGCGCACCGAAATCTGGGAACGTTCGGGCAAGGATGTCGACAGCTTCCCGGTCGACTGGGTGATGGAGGCGGGCGACCTGGTCGACGCGTCTTTGCTCGGTTTCGACCGGGGCGAGACGATCACCATCCCGCCGCTCGCCGACGAGGGCCAGTGGCTGGCGTTCGAATCGGCCCGGCTGGCGATGGACGGCAGGCTTTCCAATCGCGAGGTCGCACCGCGCTACCGCGAGGCGGTGGCGGCCTGACGCACCCGACGACGCGGCCGCCCCTTGCAGGGCGGCCGTGCCGGCTTTCGATCAGGCGATTCGAAAAATGGTGCTGCCGGTGAGGATTGAACTCACGACCTCAGCCTTACCAAGGATGCGCTCTACCACTGAGCTACGGCAGCATGTCCGGCCCGGGAGCCAAGGCCTCCGGCGGAGCGCGCCTAAGAGACGAGGGCGGCGGGATTGTCAAGGCGAAGCGGGGACCCGATAAGCCCGGCATGGCCGACAAGGACGAAAAGGCGGCGCGCCTGGCGGCGGCGCTGCGGGAGAATCTGCGAAAGCGCAAGGCGCAGGCGCGGGCGAGCGACGCCACGCCCGCCCCGCGCGACGAGGAGCCTAGCCGATAGGCGCGCACTTCTCCGTCAGCCACGCCAGTTCCTCGCCCTTCATCTCCGGGCCCAATATCTCCAGCACCTTCGCATGATAGGCGTCGAGCCAGTCGCGCTCGGCCATGGTCAGCAGATCCGCCACGATCAGCGAGCGTTCGATCGGGCAGAAGGTCAGCGTCTCGAAGCCGAGCATCGGGTCGTCGCCGCCGGGGATGATCCGCTGCTCGACCAGGATGAGGTTCTCGATCCGGATGCCGTATTCGCCGGCCTTGTAATAACCGGGCTCGTTCGAGACGATCATGCCGGCGCGCAAGGGCTCGGACGGGCCGCCGCCGGGATAATTGGGCTTGGCGATGCGCTGCGGCCCTTCATGCACCGCAAGATAGGCGCCGACGCCGTGGCCGGTGCCGTGCGCGAAATCGAGACCTGCCTCCCATAAAGGCCGCCGGGCGAAGGAATCGAGCTGGCCGCCGTTTGTGCCCGGCGGGAAGACCGCGGTGGCGAGGCCGATATGCCCCTTGAGCACGCGGGTGAAGCGATCGCGCATCTCGTCGCTCGGCCTGCCGATCGGGAGAACGCGCGTCACGTCGGTGGTGCCGTCGGCGTACTGGCCGCCCGAATCGACGAGATAGAGCTGGCCGGGTTCGAGCGGGGCGTTCGATTCGGGGGTCGAGTGATAATGCGGGCTCGCGCCGTGCGCGCCGGTCGCCGAGATGGTGTCGAACGAGGTATCGCGCAGCACGCCGGTCGCCTCGCGAAATTCCTGCAGCTTCGCCACGCAGGAGAGCTCGGTCTGGCCTCCCTTGGGGGCTTCCTCCTCGACCCATTTCAGGAAGCGCGCGAGCGCCGCGCCGTCGCGCACCGAAGCGGCGCGGTGGCCGGCGATCTCGACCGGGTTCTTCATCGCCTTGGCGAGCACGACCGGATCACGCAGCGGCAATATTGTCGCGCCGCCGGCCTCCAGCCGGCCGAAGATCGCCGCGACGGCACGTTCGGGATCGGCGGCGACGCGCTTCCCCGCATAGGCGCCGAGCGCCGCCGGGAAGGCCGCGCGGTCCTGCACGCGCACCGCATTGCCGAGATGCTGGAGCACATCGTCGCCCATCTTCTCCGGCGCGACGAACAGGTCGGCGGTGCCATCGGCATCGATGATCGCATAGGCCAAAGCGACCGGCGTGTGCGCCACGTCCTGGCCGCGCACGTTCAGGGTCCAGGCGATCGAATCGAGCGCGGAGAGGATGACCGCATCGGCCTTGCGCTCGGCCAGCCAGTCGGCGATCGCGGCGCGCTTCTCGGCGGAGGATTGCCCGGCGCGGGCGTCGTCCTGCACAGCGAGCTTCGCGTCCGAGGGGCGGGGCCGATCGGGCCACACCGCATCGACCGGATTGGTGTCGACCGGCACCAGCTCGGCGCCGCGCTCGGCCAGCGCCTTGCTCGCTTCCTCGACCCAGCTGCGCGTGTGCAGCCATGGGTCATAGCCGATCCGCGCGCCCGCCGACGCATGCGCGCCCAGCCACATCGCAATGCTCGTCGCGGGGACCGAGACATATTCCCAGTTCCGGCCATCGACCTGCTCGCGCACCTGCAGCGTATAGCGGCCGTCGGTGAAGATCGCCGCTTCCTCGGGCAGCACCACCGCGCTGCCGGCCGAGCCCTGGAAGCCGGTCAGCCAGGCCAGGCGCTGCGCATAGGCGCCGACATATTCGCTCATATGCTCGTCGGTGAGCGGCACGACGAAACCGTCGAGCCGGTCGCGCTTCAATTGTTCGCGCAGGGCGGTGAGGCGATCCTGATAGGTGGACATGGGGAGACTCCGTTTCCTGCGCGCCGGAGTAGGAGAAACAACGGGGCTTCGACAAGCTCCGCCCCGACGCTATGGGGGGCCATGACCGAACAGCCCCCCCCCGTCGCCGAGCAGCGCCCGCACAGCTTCACCGCGCACGGCATCGCCATCGAGGACCCGTATAACTGGATCAAGGACCCGGGCTATCCCGAGGTCACCGACAAGCAGGTGCTTGCCTATCTCGAAGCCGAGAATGCCTATTTCGAGGGCGTGATGGCGCCGCACAAACCGCTGGTCGACCGGCTCTATGAAGAGATGAAGGGGCGCATCAAGGAGGATGATTCGTCGGTTCCGCAGAAGGACGGCGACTGGCTCTACTGGACCGCGTTCGAGACCGGCGGGCAATATCGCAAATGGTGGCGCAAGCTTGTCGCCGGCGGGCCCGACGAGCTGATCCTCGATGAGCCCGCGCTGGCCGAGGGCAAGGAATATTTCCGGCTCGGCGCCTTTTCGGTGAGCAATGACGCGAAACTGCTCGCCTATGCGATCGACGATAATGGATCGGAGCGGTTCGAGGTGCGGGTCAAGGACCTGACCACCGGCGAGCATCTGCCCGATGTGATCCCGGGCATGCTCTCCGAGATCGTCTGGAACGCCGACGACAGCGGATTCCTCTACGGCCTCGCCAACGAGCAATGGCGCACCGACAATGCCCGCTTCCACCGGCTCGGCACGCCGATCGCCGACGATGTGGAGCTGTTCAGGGAAGCCGATGAGGGCTTCCGCGTCGGGGTGAGCGAGACCAGCTCGCGCAAATGGATCGTCATCGCCAGCGGCGACCATGTGACGAGCGAGGTCTATCTGCTCCCCGCCGACAATGTGCTGGCCGAGCCGATCCTCGTCGCGCCGCGCAAGGTGGGCCGCGAATATGATGTCGACGAGCATGACGGCACTTTGTTCATCCACACCAACGACACCGACCCGAATTTCCGCCTCTGCACTGCGCCCGTGGAGTCGCCCGGCGAATGGACCGAGCTGATCGGGCCCTCGAAGCATTTCTACATGACCGGGATCGACTGTTTCCGCGACTTCTTCATCGTCGACGGGCGCGAGGACGGGCTCGATCAGATCGAGATCCACCGCTATGATTCGAGCATCGCGCCGCAGCGCATCGTCTTTCCCGAGGCGAGCTATGACGCGGGGCTCGGCAATAATCCCGAATATGCGATGGACGTGCTGCGCGTCGGCTATGAGTCGATGGTCACGCCGGGCACCGAATATGATTACGACGTGGCGACGGGCGAACTGACCACCTTGAAGGTGCAGGAGATCCCGTCGGGCTATGACGCGGACAAATACCGCACCGAGCGGCTGAAGATCGTCGCGCGCGACGGCACCGAGGTGCCGGTCTCGATCGTCTATCCCAGGGATTTCCCGAAGGACGGCTCGGCGCCGCTCTTCCTCTATGCCTATGGCGCGTACGGCTATGCCATCCCGCCGGGTTTCTCGACCGGACGGCTGTCGCTGCTCGATCGCGGCTTTGCCTATGCCATCGCGCATATCCGCGGCGGGGACGATCTCGGGCAGCAATGGTATCTCGACGGCAAGCTGGAGAAGCGGAACAACACGTTCAACGATTTCGTCGACGTGGCGAAGGGGCTGATCGCGCAGGGCTGGACCAGCGCGGGCAGGATCGCCATCGCAGGCCGTTCGGCCGGCGGCGAGCTGATGGGCGCGGTGGTCAACAGCGATCCCGAGCTGTGGGGGGCGGTGATCGCCGATGTGCCGTTCGTCGACGTGCTCAACACCATGCTCGATGCGGAGCTTCCCCTCACGCCGGGTGAATGGCCCGAATGGGGCAATCCGATCGAGGACAAGGCCGCGTTCGAGCTGATCCGATCCTATTCGCCCTATGACCAGGTGGCGGCGCATGATTATCCCCCGATGTTCATCTCGGGCGGCCTCAACGATCCGCGCGTGACCTATTGGGAGCCGGCCAAATGGGCGGCGAAGCTGCGCGCGACCAAGACCGACGACAATGTGCTGCTGCTCAAGACCAATATGGGCGCGGGCCATGGCGGCAAATCGGGGCGGTTCGAGAGCCTGCGCGAAGCGGCGGAGGAGCATGCCTTCGTGCTGTGGCAATTGGGCGTCGAGGGGTGATGACTTTCACCCGCACCGTCACCGCGACCGATGCCGACATCGACGAGCTCGGTCACGTCAACAATGCGGTGTGGGTGAAGTGGATCCAGGACATCGCGGTCGCGCATTGGGAAGCGGTCGCGCCACCCGAGCATCGCGAGGCCTATATCTGGGTCGTGACGCGGCATGAGATCGATTATCGCGGCAATGTCTCGGCGGGCGAGACGGTGACCGGCGAGACCTGGGTGTCCGAACCGCCCAAGGGCGCGCGGTTCGACCGGCATGTGCGGTTCACCGGTGCCGACGGCAAGGTCAAGGTCGAGGCGGTGACGACCTGGGCGTTGCTGGATCGGGCGAGCGGGTGGTTGCTGCGGGTGCGGCCGGAGCTGGCGGCGCCGTTCTTAAGTCCCTCTCCCCTTGTGGGAGAGGGAGGGAGGAGCGAAGCGACGGAAGGGTGAGGGGGAGTGAGGCCCGAGACCTCCCGTGTCCCCCTCACCCTTCCCATCGCTGCGCGATGGGCCCCTTCCCTCTCCCACAGGGGGAGAGGGAGCTTAGCCGCTGTTGCGCAGCGCGGTCGCGATCGCGTTGATCGACAGGAGAATCCCCTCGCCGATCCGCTCGTCCTTTTCCCCCGCGCGGTGGCGTTTCATCAGTTCGATCTGGAGCAGGTTGAGCGGATCGATATAGGGCAGGCGCAACCGGATCGACGCGTCGAGCGCCGGATGCTTCTCCAGCAGGCGCGACTGGCCGGTGATCTCCAGCAGCCCGTCATGCGTCTGCTGCCAGCCGCCGCGGATCGCGCCGAAGATCCTGTCCGCCAGCGCGCGATCCTCGACCAGGGCTGCATAGCGTTCGGCGATCTCCATGTCGGACTTGGCGATCACCTGCTCCATATTGTCGAGCGTGGCGGCGAAGAAGGGCCAGCCCTCGGCCATCTCGGCGAGCAGGCCCTTGTCGGCGAAGCCGGCGATCGCCTGGCCGACGCCGTACCAGCCGGGCAGCATCACCCGCGCCTGCGCCCAGCTGAACACCCAGGGGATGGCGCGCAGATCCTCGATCCGGTCGGACTTGGTGCGGCTCGCCGGGCGCGAGCCGATCTTCAGGCCGGAGATTTCGGCGATCGGCGTCATCTGGCGGAAGAAGGTGCGGAAGCCCTCTGTGCCATAGACGAGATCCCGATACGCCTTGAAGGCGCTGCCCGAGAGCGCGTCCATCGCCGCGCCGAAGCGCGCCTGCTCGGCGGGCGACAGCGCGTCGGGCTCGAGGCTGGCGAGCAGGGTGGCCGAGGCCATCGCCTCGAGATTGGTCATCGCGCTTTCGCGCGTGCCATATTTGCCGGCGATCACCTCTCCCTGTTCGGTGATGCGGATGCGACCCTGCACCGTGCCGGTCGGCTGGGCGCGGATCGCGGCGAAGGCCGAACCGCCGCCCCGCCCGACCGCGCCGCCGCGGCCGTGGAACAGTTGCATGCCCACGCCAGCCGCGTCGAACACGGGTTTCAGCGCGGTCGACGCCTTGGACAGCGACCAGGTCGAGGTGATGTAGCCCCCGTCCTTGTTCGAATCCGAATAGCCGATCATGACCTCCTGGAAGCCCCGCGCGCGCGTGATCGCGCCGGCCTCGGGCAAGGCGAACCATTCGGTCATGATGCCGGGTGCGGCCTCGAGATCCCCGATCGTCTCGAACAGGGGCACCGCCATGATCGCCGCGGTCGGCGTGTCGCCGGGGCGGTAGAGGCCGACCTCCTTCAGCATCACATTGACCTCGAGCAGGTCGGAGACCGACTGCGCCATCGAGACGATATGCTGGGTGATGCAGGCCGCGCCGTATTTCACATGCGCGTCGGCCGCGGCGCGGACGATGGCGAGCTCGGATGCGGTCTCGTCCGAATAGGTGGCGAAGGGACTCGACAGCGGGCGCGCGTTGGAGAGCTCGTGGCGCAGCAGCGAGACGCGCTCGGATTCGCTCAGCGCGAGATAATCCGCCTCGACGCCAGAGAGCTTGAGCATCTCCGCCACGACGCGCTCCAGCACCGCGCTGTTCTGGCGCAGATCGAGCGTGGCGAGGTGGAAGCCGAAGGTCTCGACCGCGCGGATCAGCCGGCCGAGCGCGCCACCCGAGGACAGCGCGCCGCCGCCGGCCGCGCGGAGCGCCCGGGCGATGGTGACGAGGTCGGCGCGGAAGCTCTGCGGATCGGGATAGGGATCGCCGTGGAGCGCGCCGGGGCGCGGCGCTGGCTTGCCGGTCAGCGCGAGGTGCGTCGCGGCGAGGCGCGCATAGATGCCCGAGAGCGCACGGCGATAGGGCTCGTCGGCGCGGCTGGCGGCCATGTCGCCGCTGGCGTCGGCCAGCGCCCGGACCCCTTCGTCGGCTTCGGTGATGCCGGTCGAGATCGACAATTCGGCACCGAGCGCGTTCACCGCATCGAGATAATGGCCGAGCACCGCCTCGCACGCCTTGGACAAGGCGATCCTGAGCGAATCGGCGGTGACGAAGGGATTGCCGTCGCGGTCCCCGCCGATCCAGCTGCCCGGGCGCAGGAAGCTCGGGCTGCGCTCGCCGAGCGCGCGGTCCCAGCGCTGGTAGAGCGCGGGCAGCGCGGGGAGGAACACGTCGCGCAGATAGCTGAGCGCGGTCTCCACCTCATCGGCGACGAACAGCCGCTCGCGCCGCAGCACGCGCGTCTGCCACAGCAGGGCGATCTGGCGCAGGATCGCTTCGTCGACCGCGTCGCCGTCGGGCGTCTCGGCGAGCCCCGCATCCTTGAGCGTCATCAGTTCGGAGATGCGGTTGCGGTGGTCGATCATGCTCTTGCGGCGCACCTCGGTCGGGTGCGCCGTCAGCACCGGGGCGATCAGCGCGTGATCGAGCAGCTTCATCACCGCCGCGTGATCGATCCCTTCGTCGGCCAGCCGCTTCAATGCCGATTCCATATCGGCGCCCTTTTCGGCGGCGACGCCCTGGCGATCCTCGGCGAGGTTGGCGAGCATCGAGAAGAGCATGAAGCCGCGCACGAAATCGAGCGTCTCGTCGAGGCTCAGCCGGTCGAGCCCGAGATCGGTCGCGTCCTTGCCCGCCACGCCGCGATGCCGGTCGACCGAGGCGGCGCGGATATATTCGGTGCGCCGGAACAGCGGCTCGCCGCCATAAGCGCGGATCACGTCCCCGAGCAGCTTGCCCAGGAAGCGGATGTCGGGATTGTTCGCGATGGAGGGGAGATCGGCCATGACGCGATGCTGCATTGCGGTATCGTTTCGGTCAACCGCCTATCCCCGCGACGGAAGCCTCTCCGGCGCGCTTCAGTCCTCGGAAAAGCCGCTCGCGATCAAATCGACGATGCGGACGGCCATGCTGCGCATCGGATCGAAGGGAAGATCCTCGAATCCAAAGTGGCGATAGAAATCACGCACGCCGTCATCCAGCGGGTGCGTCAACACACAGAAACAACCCATATCACGCGAAAGACGTACGGCAGTGGTGAGCGCAAAGAACAGCAGCGAGCGGGCGCAGCCGCGTCCCCGATGTCGCGCATCGACAGCAAGCCGACCCAGCAGCAACGCCGGGACTGGATCGGGGCGATTGCGCTGGACGGATTTCGGCAGGAACGCCCGATCGATCTGCGCTGCCGACAGGCTGACATAGCCGATGATCGCACCGGTCGCGGAGTCGCACACCACGCTGGTCCGCGATGTGCCGCCCTCCTGATTGCGCCAGGCGTGGCGACGGAACCATTGGTTCAGAGAATCGCGCCCGCAATCGAAGCCGTCACGATCATCCTCGGCGGCGAGTGGACGAGGTGGGGTCAGTCCTGCCATGCCGGAGGCACGCCGGAGAGCCTGCGCAACGCCGGTAAGTCTTTACCCGGTGCCCGAACCCAGGTCTCGAACCTGTCCCAATCCTCCGCCGGAATCGTCACCTGGCGGCGATCCAATATATCGGTCTCCGCCGCTTCGAGCGCCTTGCGGCGGACGAAATCGCTGATGTTGGTGCGGGCCTGCTCCGCAGCCGCTTCGAGAATCGCGCGCTCTTCGCGGTTCACACGCACACTGACGATCGGGGCTTCTCTACGCATCGGGCGACCTCACTGCGTATGACAATAGCATACGGAGTCCCTCGCGTCCATCAAGACGCCAGCGGCCTAAGCCTCCAGCTCGACGTCCCAATAGAGCCAGTCGTGCCACGTATCGTGCAGATAGTTTGGTGGGAAACGCCGGCCATGTTCCTGCAGATGCCAGCTGGTCGGCCGGATCGCGCCGATGTGGAGCGGCATGCCCGCCTGTTTGGGCGTCCGCCCGCCCTTTTTCAGGTTGCACGGCGCGCAGGCGGTGACGACATTCTCCCAGGTCGTGCGGCCGCCCTGGGCGCGCGGCACGACGTGATCGAAGGTCAGATCATGGCCGGAGCCGCAATATTGGCATTCGAACTTGTCGCGCAGGAACAGGTTGAACCGCGTGAACGCCGGAAAGGCGCTTGGCCGCACATAGGATTTGAGCGCGATCACCGAGGGCAATTTGATCCGGTGATTGGGGCTGCGCACCTCGCGTTCATATTCGGAGACGATGTCGACACGCTCGAGGAACACCGCCTTGATCGCGGTTTGCCACGGCCAGATGCTGAGCGGATAATAGCTGAGCGGCGTATAATCGGCGTTCAACACAAGGGCGGGGCAGCTGTCGGGGTGC
>NZ_JAQGLC010000042.1 GCF_028293085.1 Sphingomonas bacterium | reverse complement strand
CGCGAGGCTGAGGGTATTATCCTCTTCCTCGTCGTCCGACGGCCGCGGCGTGCGCCGCTCCTGCATCGAATCCTCTTCCTCCTCGGCGGGGGCCTCTTCGGGCTCCTCTTCTTCCTTGAAGGACGGGCCGGCGGTCTTTTCGGAGATCTCGCCCGAGGCTTCGTCGTCGTCGGACAGGCTCTCGGGGGCAGGATCCTTGGACAGCATCGCGTCGAGATCGAGGATCTCGCGCAGCTGCATCGTGCCCTCGTTCAGCGCGGTCGACCAGTCGATGATCGCGTTGAAGGTGATCGGGCTCTCGCACAGGCCCAGGATCATCGTGTCGCGGCCGGCCTCGATGCGCTTGGCAATGGCGATCTCGCCCTCGCGGCTGAGCAGCTCGACTGCGCCCATCTCGCGCAGATACATGCGCACCGGATCGTCGGTGCGATCGATGACCTCTTTCTTCTTCACGTCGAGCGCAGGCGCGCTTTCCTCGGACGCGTCGACCGATTCGACCTCGTCCTCGGGCTGCTCCGCGTCCTCGCCGTCCTCGCCGGCTTCGTCGTTCTCGACGATGTTGATGCCCATCTCGTTGAGCGCGGACATCACGTCCTCGAGCTGGTCCGACGACATCTGATCCTGTGGCAGCGCTTCGTTGAGCTGCTCATAGGTGATGTAGCCGCGCTTCTTCGCCCGCGCGACGAGCTTCTTGATCGACGCATCGTTCAAGTCGATCAGGGGCGCATCGCTGTTTTCGGTCGTGTCAGCGACGTCCGCCATTTCCGTCTTCGCCATTAATTGCCCTCGGTACTAAAAGCTCTGGCGTCTTCGTTCGCTTGCACCAGATTTGCAAGCCGAGCGTCGAGCGCCTGTTGTTCCTTCACCAGCGAAACCTGCCGTTCGAAGGCCTCATCCGAATAACGCGCCTTGAGCGCCGCCGTTGCGTCTGCCAGTGCGGCATCCACTTCCGGCCGCGCCACGAGGATCGCGATTGCTTCGTCGAGATCCTCACGTGCCCGGGCGGGTTCGGCGCCCTTCTGCGTGAACGAGCACGACAATTGGTCGGCCCGTAGCAGATCGCTGGCGATTATATCGAATCCTGATTTCGCCAATATGGTGAGCAAGCCCTCGCTATCAAGCGCTTGATCTTCAACGGCGAGATCGACGACCGCCTCGAACAGCCGCCCGAGCGCCCCGTCGGCCAGCTTCAGCGAGCCGAGAACCTCCATATGCCGGGCGATTTCGGCCGGATGACGGATCAGCCCGGCGAGCACCGCTTTTGCGAGAATCCGGTCGATTCCGCCGGTGCGAACGCTCTTGGCCGCATCCGAAACGGGCGGATCGGGGGCTTTCCAGCGCTCGCCGGGCTTGCGCTTGGTCGGCTGGAAGGGGCGAAAGGGCTCGCGCACCCGGGCATAGAGCGCCTCAAAGCGGCGGCGGAATTCGGCCTGATATTCCACGCTGACATTCTTGTCGGCGATCGACTGGGCAAGCTCGTTGAGGCGGAGCTTGAGGCCCGCTTTCTGCTCGGGCGTGTCGAGCGGCTCGGCGGCCACCTCATGCGACCAGAGGCGATCGACCAGCGGTTCGGGCACGCGGAGCAGTTCCTCGAACGCCGCCGGCCCCCTGGCGCGGACCAGATCGTCCGGGTCGACGCCTTCGGGAAGCGTGACGAAGGCCAGGCTCCGTCCCGGGCTGAGCATCGGTAATGCCCGGTGCGCGGCGCGCATCGCGGCCTTCTGCCCGGCCGAATCGCCGTCGAAGCACAGGATCGGCACGTCGGAGAGCCGCCACAGCCGTTCGAGCTGCGCCTCGGTCAGCGCGGTGCCGAGCGGGGCGACCGCTTCGCCGAAGCCGGCCTGGGCGAGCGCAATCACGTCCATATAGCCCTCGACCACCAGCACCCGGCCCGTCTTGCGGCTGGCGGGGGCGGCGCGGTCGAGATTGTAGAGGGTGCGGCCCTTGTCGAAGAGCGGCGTTTCGGGGGAGTTCAGATATTTCGGTTCGCCCTCACCGATGATGCGTCCACCAAAGGCTATCGCGCGCCCGCGCGGATCGCGGATCGGGATCATCAGCCGGCCGCGGAAGCGGTCATAGGGTTCCTTGCCCTCGACCGATATGAGCAGGCCCGATTCGACCAGCATCGGATCGCCATATTCCTTAAGCGCGTCCTTCAGCTTGCCGCGCGAATCGGGCGCGAAGCCGAGCCCGAAGTCCCTCGCGGTCTCGGCCTTGATCCCGCGCTTCTCCAGCACGCGCCGCGCCTCGGCGCCGGCGAGCCCGTTGAGCTGGTCGGTGAACCACGCCGCGGCATCGGCGCACGCCTCATGCAGCCCCTTGGCGCGCTCGGCCCGTTCGGCGGATTGCCGGTCCATCGCCGGCATCTCCATGCCCGCCGCCTGGGCCAGCTCCTTCACCGCATCCATGAAGGGCAGGCCGCGCTGGTCGGTCATCCAGCGGATCGCATCGCCATGCGCCCCGCAGCCGAAGCAATGGTAAAAGGCCTTGTCGTCGTTGACGTAGAAGCTTGGGCTTTTCTCGTTGTGGAACGGGCAGCAGGCGCGGAACTCCCGCCCGGCCTTTTGCAGCTTGGTGGTGCGGCCGATCAGCGTCGACAGCATGGTGCGCGCGCGGAGTTCGTCGAGGAATTGGGGGGAGAGACTCATTGGGGCATGTCGGGATGGCGTGCCTTTCTGCCCCCCTCCCGCTTGCGGGAGGGGCTGGGGGAGGGCATGTCCGCAAGGATAAGGTTTATTTTCGTCACGACACCTTCGATGTTCTGAAGAACCTCATTGTTCCAGAATCGAATCACTCGGAAACCCTTGCCTTCGATATATCGAGTGCGCGCGCGGTCCGCTTCCTCGTTCCAGTCATGTTGCCCGCCATCGACCTCGATAATCAGTTTTGCGGAGCGCGACACGAAATCGCAGATGAAAGGCCCGATCGGAACCTGGCGATTGAAACGAACGCCGGCGACTTTGCGGGCGCTTAGATGGAGCCAAAGCGAACGTTCGGCTTCGGTGGGGTTGGCGCGCAACTCCCGGGCTCGCATCGTGGGCCTGTCATAGCCTTTGTCCACAGGCCCTCCCCCGACCCCTCCCGCAAGCGGGAGGGGAGATCATGTCGCGCTTTGCTCAGCTGAGCGCCGCCTTCACCAGCCCGCTCGCCTTGCTCATGTCCAGGCTCTGCGCATGGCGCGCCTTCAGCTCGGCCATCACGCGGCCCATGTCCTTCATCCCGCTCGCGCCCAGCTCAGCCTTGATCGCCTCGATCGCGGCGCTGGTTTCGGCCTCGCTCATCTGCTGCGGCAGGAAGCGCTCGATCACGGCGACCTCGGCCGCTTCGGCATCGGCCAGTTCCTGGCGATTGCCCTTCACGAACATCTCGATCGATTCGCGGCGCTGCTTGACCATTTTCTGCAGCACCTCGACCACCAGGGTATCGTCGTCCTCGGGCGATTTCCCGGTGCGCGCTTCGATGTCGCGGTTCTTGATCGCTGACTGAATCAGGCGGAGGGCGCCGGTGCCCGCCTTGTCACCGCCCTTCATCGCGGTGATGAGCGCAGCCTTGATGTCGTCGCGAATCATTCCTGGTCCTTTTCGGTAATCCGCGACCCTAGCGCGGCGGGCGAGTCTTTAACAGATTGACGCTCCGCCCTGCGAGGCTTAGCGACCGCCGCTTAGCGACATCGAAACCCTGAGGAGTGCCCGCCGCGATGGCCGACGCCAAACCCGTAACTGCGCCTGAAGGAGCAACGGGAGTCCTGGTACTCGCGAATGGGGACATTGCCTGGGGCCGCGGATTCGGCGCCGAGGGCGAGGCGGTGGGCGAAGTGTGCTTCCACACCGCGATGACCGGCTATCAGGAGGTGATGACCGATCCCTCCTTCGCCGGGCAGATCATCACCTTCACCTTCCCGCATATCGGCAATGTCGGCGCGAACGCCGAGGATGTGGAGGCGAACGACCCCCATGCGCTCGGCATCATCGTGCGCGAGGACGTGACCGCCCCCTCCAATTTCCGCTCGGTCGAGCGGCTCGACGAGTGGATGAAGCGCCACGACCGAATCGGCCTGGCAGGGATCGATACCCGCGCGCTGACGCGCCGGATCCGCACCGGCGGCGCCCCCAACGGCGTGATCTCGCACCGCGCCGACGGCAAGTTCGACATCCCGCTGCTGCTCCGGATGGCGCGCGCCTGGCCGGGGCTGGAGGGGATGGACCTCGCCATCTCGGTGACGACCGAGACGCATTATGGCTGGGAAGGCGGCATCTGGCGGCTGGGGTTCGGTTATGACGAAGCCGCGGACGCGGCGAAGCGGCCCCATGTCGTCGCGATCGATTACGGCGCCAAGCGCAACATCTACCGCAACCTGGTCAAGGCCGGCGCCAAGGTCAGCGTGCTCCCCGCGACCGCGACCTTCGATCAGGTCATGGTACTGAAGCCCGACGGCATCTTCCTGTCGAACGGTCCGGGGGATCCCGCCGCGACCGGCGATTATGCCGTGCCGGTGATCCAGGCGCTGCTCGAGACGCGCATCCCGCTGTTCGGCATCTGTCTCGGCCATCAGCTGCTCGGCCTCGCGGTGGGCGCCGAGACGACCAAGATGTTCCAGGGCCACCGTGGCGCGAACCATCCGGTCAAGCGGCTGAGCGACGGCGCGGTCGAGATCACCAGCATGAACCACGGCTTCGCGGTGGTCGGCGCGACGCTGCCGGCCACGGCGCGCGAGACGCATGTGTCGTTGTTCGACGGCTCCAATGCCGGCTTCGAGCTGACCGACCGCCCCGCCTTCAGCGTGCAATATCATCCCGAGGCGAGCCCGGGCCCGCAGGACAGCCTCTATCTGTTCGAGAAATTCGTCGGCTCGCTGGCGGTGTCGTCATGACGCTGCCCGAGGTCGATCAGCAACGGCTCGACGCCGAATGGGACGAGGACCGGGAGGTTCTGGCGAGCCTGGCGCAAAATGGCGACCGGCCGGACCTCGTCCGCTCGGTGGACGTCAGCTTTGCCGGCGACGACGAAGCGCTGGATCGGCTGGCCGAAAATGCCGACGAGCTCGGTTTCATCGTGCTCGACCGCGAGGAGAATGAGGAGGGCGGTATATCGCTGTTCCTCGCCCGTGAGCAGAAGGCGGACGCCGCCTCGATCAAGGCGCTGACGCTGCAATGCCTGCAGATCGAGCTGCTCTACGATGTCGACTATGAAGGCTGGGGCTGCATGGCGCAGAGCGGTTTGGGCGAATGATACGCTTGCGAAACGATCGGCCCGGCGTTCCAACAGCCGTTGTTGCAAGAGCGCTGTTTAATCCACTGCAATCAATCGATATAATCTGGGAATTTCCGATTGTATGCTCGCAGGGATATGGGACATTCCAGTGTCCCATATCTCCCGCCGTTCGTCCCCACACTGGCTCTCCGAGCCGCTATGCCGTGATTCAAGCCAGGCCGCGCCGGGGCTATCCCGCATGCGTGGTCCACGACTCGAGGGAGTGCCGGGCATGAAGCATCTGGGCATGATCATCCTGCTGGGCGCCGGACTTGTCCTGGCCGGATCGGGCCGCGCGCAGGACAGCCTCACCCCGATCGCCGACGGCTGGAAAATGGCGGATGTCGGCCACAAGCCGGGCGACGACAGCGACCGGCTGGTGACGATCGAAAAAATGATCCCCGAGGTCGACCTGATCTACCGCCCGAGCGAGAGCAACACGGCCGGCAGCATCCAGGCGGAATTCCCGGCGCTCAAGGGCTGCAAGCCGATGAGCTATAATTCGGGCTTCGATTTCGGCGATCCGCCCGCGGACCGCGCGGCGGAGGTGCGCAAGCAGATCCATGAGGCGTTCGGCGATTTCGCCAAGACATGCCCGGTCAATCCGAACGCCGAGCCGACGCTGATGGCCGGTTTTACCGAGGCCTTCGCGGCAGTCGACAAGCTCATGACCGATCATCCCAACGTCTATCCGCCGGAGCCGGCCGAGGACGCCAAATGATGCGCGTTCGAATTCCTGTTTTGGCGCTGCCTCTCCTGATGGCCGGATGTGCCGACGGCGCCCCGAAGAGTGAGGCGGAATTGCAGGTCAGGCTCGACGGCGTTGGCAAGACCTGCAAGCTGGACGGAACGATGAAGCTGCGCGCCAACTCACGGCGTTCGGCGGTGATCGAATTTCCCTCCGGCGCCGATTTCAAGAGCGCGGACGGCAAGCTGCAATGCCTCTTCGACGAGGTGAAGAAAATTCCCGGCGTACAGCTCGGCTTTATCGGCAACGAGCAATACCAAAATAATCAGAGCCCCAGATAAATGCCCAAACGCACCGACATCTCCTCCATCCTCGTCATTGGCGCCGGCCCGATCGTCATCGGCCAGGCGTGCGAGTTCGATTATTCCGGCACGCAGGCGATCAAGGCCCTGCGTGAGGAGGGCTATCGCATCGTCCTGGTCAATTCGAACCCGGCGACGATCATGACTGATCCGGAGCTGGCCGACGCGACCTATGTCGAGCCGATCACGCCCGAGATCGTCGCCAAGATCATCGAGAAGGAGCGCTACGCGGTGCCGGGCGGCTTCGCCCTGCTGCCAACCATGGGCGGACAGACGGCGCTGAATTGCGCCCTGTCGCTCAAGAAGATGGGCGTCCTGGAAAAATTCGACGTCCAGATGATCGGCGCCACCACGGAGGCGATCGACAAGGCCGAGGACCGCCACCTCTTCCGCGACGCGATGACCAAGATCGGCCTGGAGACGCCAAAATCGGCGGTGGCCAATGCCTCGGCCGCCAAGAAGGCCGACCGCGAGCGCTATCTCGGCGAGATCGCCCGGATCGGGGCCGGGACCGACGATGCCGAGCGCCCGGTGGCACTGAAGGCCTTCGAGTAGAAGTGGCAATCGGGAGAATCCGACCTGCTCAAGCGATACGGCGAGCAC
>NZ_JAQGLC010000004.1 GCF_028293085.1 Sphingomonas bacterium | reverse complement strand
GCACCCCGTCGAACAGGATGAAGGGCGCCCATAAGGGCACCATCGCCAGCGCGAGCAGATGGACCTCGCCGGTCGCCGGAAACAGGGCGACGACACCTCCACGCCCGACCACCAGCAGCAGCGAGAGCATGCCGGTGAGCAACGCCGCGACCGCGGCCGCGATCATCGTGCGCGGAAAGGCCTGGAGCTGCTCGCCTTCCCCCACCGCATTGCCGACGCGCACCCCCGCCGCCGAGCCCAGGCCGAGCGCAACGCCGAAGGTGACATTGTGGATCGAGAACACGATCTGGAAGGCATGCGCGGAGGCGTCGCCCAGCCGGGTCGACAGCGCGATCAGGATCGAGAAGCCGGCGAGCTCTAGCGCCGAGGCGATGGCAGGGACGGCGCCGAAGGCCGCGAGCCGCATTGCGCCCGCCGGTACGCCCCGCCACGCGGCGAGCGAGAGATCATGCACGCCCCGGCGCTTCGCCCGGGGCAGCGTCCAGACCGCGCCCAGCATGCCCGCGGCCCCCAGTGCCGAGGCGATCGCGGTCGCGGCCGCCGCCCCGACCGCACCAAGCGCCGGCAATCCCAGATGGCCGCCCGACAAGGCCCAGGCCAGCACGGCGTTGATCGGCAGGATCGCGAGATTGACCGTCGTCACCCGTCGCGGCCGGCTGACGCCCTCCAGGAAGAAGCTCGCCGCAACGATGATCAGCTGGAACGGAAAGCAGATCGCCATCACCCGCACGACGCGCGCGGCCTGGGGCACGAGAGTCGGCACCACGCCCATCCCCGCCAGCATCGGGGCCGCCAGAACCAGCATCAGCAGGCCCGCGACGATGCCCAGCACCAGCGCGAGCGCCAGTCCTTCGCGCAGCACCTGGCCGCTGCGCTTCAGGTCGCCGGCCCCGTCGGCGCGCGCGGTGAAGACCAGCACGCCGGACAGGCCGGCCAGCCCCGCCACGATCGCGACGAAGGTCAGCGACCGGCTCGCGCCGAGCGCCGCGACCTCGCCGGTGCCGACCAGCCCGACGACGATGACGTCGGTGACGTGCAGGATCGTCCAGTTGAGGCTGGTCAGCATCACCGGCCAGGCGAGCGCGAGGATACGCCGCGTCTCGTCACGGATCGGATAGGAAGGGGACGGGGCCGGCATGGCGCCCTGCTAGCGACGGAAGCCCGCGGCGCATAGCGATGTCGCCGGGTTGCCATTGCCCCCGCGCCTTGCTAGGGGCGCTCGCCTACCAGCTGCCGGGGCTTGTCCGGCGGTGTTTCACGTGCGGCCGTGGCGGAACTGGTAGACGCGCAACGTTGAGGTCGTTGTGGGCGAAAGCCCGTGGAAGTTCGAGTCTTCTCGGCCGCACCACATTCTTCTCCGGGGTCCTCCCCTGATCGGCAGGGAACGGACGGGCCATCGTCCGCCCCTTTCCGTGCGCCGCATATTTGGCGGCCGATAGAACCTTCGCGCAAAGCTTTGGTACCAACGGATCGAGCGCGCTACAGTAGCGTTCTGCAACTGAAAGCGCGAACCCTTCGCGTCCTCGAAAGCCACCCTTGCCCGACGTTGCCGCCTATCTGAACGCGATCGGCATTGCCGTTCCGGACCATGATATCCACCACGCTTTCATCGCCTGGGCACAGGGCAGGATCGCGGACGCGCGGCCGGCCAAGCTATTCGCGCGGATGGCGGCGCGATCGGGGATCGAGCATCGCTGGTCGGTGCTCGATCGCACCTCGGTCGGCGGATCGCCGGTCGCGGCGGAAGGATTTTATGCGAGGCCCGAGCTGCCCGGCACCGGCGAGCGGATGGCGCTCTATGCCGAGGCCGCGCCGACGCTCGGCATCGCCGCGATCGACGCGCTGGGCGCACAGGTGCCGATCCAGGGCATCACCCATTTCGTCGTGGCGAGCTGCACCGGTTTCGTCGCGCCCGGGGTCGACCAGATCATCGCCAGGCGGATCGGCCTGTCGCCCTCGGTCGAGCGCCTGCTGATCGGGTTCATGGGCTGTTACGCGGCGGTGGCCGCGCTCCGGACGGCGCGCCATATCGTCCGGTCGGACCCGGCGGCGCGCGTGCTGGTGCTGTGCGTCGAGCTGTCGACGCTCCATCTGCAGGCGGTCAGCGAGATCGAGCCGCTGCTGGCGATGCTCCAGTTCGGCGATGGCGCCGCGGCCGCCCTGGTCTCGGCGGCGCCGCAGGGCTTCGCGATCGGCCAGCCGTTCGCGACGACCTTGCCCGATTCGGAAGGCCTGATCCGCTGGGACGTCACCGATAGCGGCTTTGCGATGCATTTGTCGGGCGAAGTACCGGCCCGGATCGCGGCGGGGCTCGCCGATCCCGATTTCGCCGCGGCGGCAACCGGTGGCCGCGCGCCGGCCGAGATCGACGCCTGGGCGGTGCATGCCGGCGGCCGATCGATCCTGGACGCGGTCGAGCACAGCCTTGGCCTTGCCCCCGCGGCGCTGGCCGCCTCGCGCGGCGTGCTCGCCGATAACGGCAATATGTCGTCGGCGACCCTGATGTTCGTGCTGGCGCGCCTGCTGGCCGGCCCGCCGGTGCGCGACGGCGTCGCGCTGGCCTTCGGACCGGGCCTCGCCGCCGAGGGCTTCGGCTTCCGGAGCGTGGGATGACCCTCGCCAGCCGCGCTATCGCCGAGGAATTGATGGACGCCGAGGATCTCGACGCGGCGACCTATGCCGATGTCGTGGCCGATCTCGCCAGGGTGAATGTCCTGACCATGGCGGCGCGGCCGACGCTCGATTTCCTCGCGCGCGGCATGAAAGGCATGACCTCATTCCGGCTGCTCGACGTCGGTTTCGGCGATGGCGACATGCTGCGCCGCATCGCGCGCTGGGCGAAGAAGCGCGGAATCGCCGCCGAACTGGTCGGGGTCGACCTCAACCCGCGCAGCGAGCTCGCCGCGACGGCCCATACGCCGGCCGATCTCGCCATCCGCTATGTCACGGGCGATTATGCCGATCTTGCGGGCGCCAAAGGCGGTGGTGGCTGGGATTTCATCGTCTCCAGCCTGGTCGCGCATCACATGACGCATGACCAGCTGATCGCCTTTCTGCGCTTCATGGACGCCGAATCGCGGCGCGGCTGGCTGGTCAACGATCTCCACCGCCACGGCTTCGCGCATATGGGTTTTCCCCTCCTCGCCCGGATCGCCGGCTGGCACCGCATCGTGCGGCTCGACGGCACGCTCTCGATTGCGCGCTCCTACCGGCCGGCGGAATGGCCGCCGATCCTGGCCGAGGCGTGCGTCGCGGCGCGCGTCTATCGCGCTTTCCCGTTCAGGCTGTGCGTCGAACGCCTGCGCTGATCGTCGGCGGCGGGCCGGCGGGAGCGAGCGCGGCGATCCTGCTCGCGCGGGCCGGCGCACCGCATCTGCTGATCGAGCGCACCCCCGAGACGGGCGATGCGCTGTGCGGCGGTTTTCTGAGCTGGCGCACGCTCGACTCGCTGAAAAGCCTCGGCGTCGCGCCCGAGATGCTCGGACCGGCGCGGGTGACTTATGTCCGGCTGTTCGCCGGTGCCGGGGTCGCGGAAGCCGCGCTGCCGCGCCCTGCGCACGGCGTTTCGCGGCGTCACCTCGATTCGCTCCTGCTCGATCGTGCGGCGCGCGCCGGCGCCACCATCGAGCGCGGCGTTACGGTCAAGGCGATCGAGGGCACAACCGCGCGGCTGCAGGACGGCGGCGAGATCGACGCGGCGGCGCTGTTCCTCGCCAGCGGCAAGCATGACATTCGCGGGCTGGCGCGCCTGGCCGAGGCGCGCGGCACCGACCCCACGCTCGGGCTGCGCATCCGCCTCGCCGCCTCGCCGACGCTCGCGCGATTGATCGGCGGCGCGATCGAGCTGCATCTGTTCGATCGCGGCTATATGGGGATCGTGCTGCAGGAGGACGGCAGCGCCAATTGCTGCATGGCGGTCCACCGCTCGCGCCTGGCCGAGGCCGGCGACCCCGATCGCCTGCTCGACTCGCTGGCGAACGAATCCCCGCGACTCGGCGAACGGCTCGCCGAACGGCACGGCGGGGAAAGGATCGATGCCGTCGCCAATATCCCCTATGGCTGGCGCGCCCGCATTGGGGTGGCCGGCCTGTTCCGGCTCGGCGACCAGGCCGGGGTGATCCCCTCTTTGGCGGGCGAGGGCATGGGCATCGCCATCGCCAGCGGAATCCGCGCGGGACGCGCTTATATCGAGGGTGGCGGCGCGGCGGCGCCATCGTTCCAGCACCGCCTGGCGCGCGATCTCGCGCGGCCGATCGGGATCGCCGGCCTGATTCGCGCCGGCGCCGAGCGCCCCGACATTGCCCGCGCGGTGCTGCCGATCGCGCGAAACGCACCCGTTTTGGTCGGGGTTGTCGCGCGTCTGACCCGGATCAACCACTCGCGGCTTGACCGTCCGCCCCCGGCGCAGGAAAGCTGACGGGCATGGACCAGTTCACCCTTTCCGAAGCCGAATGGCGCAAGAAGCTCAGCCCCGAGCAATATCATGTGCTGCGCGAAGCGGGGACCGAACCCGCCTTTTCGGGGCGCTACGACAACAACAAGGCGGACGGCGTCTATCGCTGCGCCGGATGCGCCAACCCGCTGTTCGACAGCGCCGACAAATATGAATCGGGATCGGGCTGGCCCAGCTTCACCCAACCGATCGCGCCCGACCAGGTGACCGAACACAGCGACGTCAGCCTTGGCATGACCCGCACCGAGGCGCGGTGCGCGCGCTGCGACGGGCATCTCGGCCATGTCTTCCCGGACGGCCCGCCGCCGACCGGCCTGCGTTATTGCATGAACTCGCTCAGCCTCGATTTCCGGGCACGCACTGTCGAGAGCCGGGGCGAAGCCGTGGCATAAGCGGGCCGTTCACCCGCGCTTCACCGCCCCTGCACCATATCTCCACCCCCAGGCGGCTTGTCTGCTTAACCAATAGGGCTTATCCCCACTCAGCCCTATGGCCAGCTTTTCCCTGCCATCTCTGCCCCCGATCTGGCGCCGCCGGCTGATGCTGGCGTTGAAGATCGGCGGCGTGCTCGCCCTGCTCGGGCTGATCGCACTGGTCGTCGCGGTCTATATCCAGCGCGCGCAGCTGCCGAGCTTCGAGGAGCTGAAATCCTCGCCCAATGGCCAGATGATTCGCGTCCATGCCGCCGACGGCACGGTGATCGTCTCGCTCGGGCCAAGCTATGGCGAGTGGCTGAGCTACGACAAGATCCCGCCGGTGATGCGCGACGCGATGGTCGCGGTCGAGGATCGCCGCTTCCGCTCGCATATCGGCGTGGATCCGATCGGCGTGATGCGCGCGGTCAAGCTCGCCGTGGTCAATCGCGGCACCGACAAGCGCTTCCAGGGTGCCTCGACGATCACCCAACAGGTCGCGCGGACGATCTTCCTGTCGAACAAATATGATTTCGGCCGCAAATCGCGCGAGGCGCTGATCGCGCTGGCGATGGAGCGCAAGTTCACCAAGGATCAGATCCTCGAACTCTATCTCAACAAGGTCTATTTCGGCGGCGGGGCATACGGCATCGATGCCGCCGCGCGGAAATTCTTCGGCCATGGCGCCGACACGCTGACCCTGTCCGAGGCGGCGGTGATCGCCGGCCTGGTCAAGGCGCCGTCGCGCTATTCGCCGACCGCCGATGCCGAGGCTGCGGTGGGTCGCGCCGGCGTCGTCATCCAGCTGATGGTCGATACCGGCAAGATCACGCCCGCCGAAGCCGCGACCGCCGATCCCAAGGGCGTCGCGCTGGCGCCCGAGCCCAAGCAGAACAGCGTGCGCTATTTCACCGACTGGGCGCTGCCCCAGCTCGAGCTGCTGATCGACGAGACCAGCCGCCCGCTCGAGGTGTGGACGACGCTCGATCTCAACATGCAGCGCGATGCCGACGCCGCGATCCGCGCCAATGCGCCGAAGAACGCGCAGGGTGCGCTGGTCGCGATCGACCGGGACGGCGCGGTGCGCGCGATGGTCGGCGGCAAGGATTATGTCGCCTCGATCTATAACCGCGCGACCCAGGCGGTCCGCCAGCCCGGATCGGCGTTCAAGCTGTTCGTCTATCTCGCCGCGCTCGAGGCCGGGCACAAGCCCGACGACAAGATGGTCGACGAGCCGGTCACCATCAACGGCTGGAGCCCGCGCAACAGCTCGGGCGCGAATCGCGGCGAGATGACGCTGCGCACCGCCTTTGCCTATTCGGTCAACACGATCGCGGCCAAGCTCGGCCAGGAGATCGGTTTCGGCACGGTCGCCGACATGGCGCGCCGCTTCGGCATCACCACGCCGGTCGATACGCATCCCGCGATGGTGCTCGGCACCTCCGACGTACGGTTGATCGACATGACCCGCGCCTTTGCCAGCGTCGCCAACAAGGGCGTGGCGGTGACGCCCTATGGCATCACCAAGGTGACCGCGAACGGTGTGACGATCTATGCCCAGGAGGTCGATCGCAGCCATGTGCTGGTCGCGCCCTATGTCGCGGCGCAGATGACCGACCTGCTCCAGACCGCGGTCAATACCGGCACCGGCAAGGCCGCGCAGATCGGCCGGCCGGTCGCGGGCAAGACGGGCACCACCACCTCGAACAAGGACGGCTGGTTCCTCGGCTTTTCGAGCGGGCTCACCACCGGCGTGTGGATGGGCCGCGACGATGCGCAGACGGTGCCGGGTCTGCAGGGCGGCACCGCCCCCGCGCGCGCCTTTGCCGCCTTCATGAAGCCCGCGGTCGCCAATCGCCCGGCGGAAGCGTTCGAAACCCAGGTGACCTTGCCCGAATGGCAGCTCGAGCCCGATCAGGAATCCTATTTCGGCGAGCCCGACAATGGCCTGTTCGTCGACGAGAATGGCGAACCGGTCGAACCCGGCACCGCGCCGCCATCGGATCTGGGTAGCGGCCAGCAGGTCGACGCAGACGGCAACCCGCTGCCCGGCCAGACCGAGGAGCGGCCGGCCAGGCCCGAGCGGCTCGACCAGGAATGGATGGATCATGTCCTCGGGCGGGATACGCCGGCACCCGGGCGCTCACCCGCACCGCGCGAACGGCCCCCCGCTGCGCCGCCGCCGGAGCGGCCGGCCGAGCGCAATCAGGATTCGCGCCCGACCCAGTGAAGCGCCGCGCCATTGGCGCGCAGCCACGCGCGCGAACGGTCGGGATCGCTCTCGTCGAGCCGTTCGACCAGCGCGTGGAATTCCGGCCCGTGATTCATATGGACGCGGTGCGCGACCTCATGCGCCACGGTCGAGCGGCGAACGAACGCCGGCGCCAGGATCAGCCGCCAGCTATAGCGGATCGCCCCGCTCGACGCGCAGCTGCCCCAGCGCCCGCGCGGATCGCCGACCGCCACTTTGGTCACGCCAACGCCGGCGCGCGCGGCGAATTCGGCGGTTTCCTCGCTCAATATCCGTAGCGCCTCGCGCTTGAGCCATGTCTCGATCCGCCGTGACAGACCATCGCGCGGGCCGCCGCAGCGCAGGACATCGCCGAGCCGCTCGATCCGGCGCGGCCCGCCTTCGCGCCAGTCGATGGTCAGCACCAGGTCGCCGAATGCTATGGCGCCGCCCGGGACGAACGGCCGCGGCCGCGGCAGTCGCGCGCGCTGCGCCTCGATCCAGGCCTGCTGGCCCTCGACCCAGAGCAAGGCGGGTTTGACCGGCGCGCGCAGCGGCAGGGTCAGCCTGACGCGGCCGCTGGCCGGATCCACCGACAGCTTGGCGCGGCGGGCGCGGGCGTTGCGGACGACCTCGACCCCCCCGGCAACGGGCCCGGTCACAGTTCGCGATCGACCAGATGATGCTCCAGATCGCCGGCATCGTCCTCGGAGATCGTCCAGCCGCGCACTGATTCGCCGGCGCGGTGGACGGCATCGCGGTCGCCGCAGACCAGATAATGCCAGCGCGGCAGCGTCTCGCCGGCCGCGCGGAGCCGATAGGCGCAGGTCGCCGGCAACCAGTCGATCTCGCGGACATTGTCGCGGGTAAGCCGGACGCATTCGCTGACATAAGCGTGGCGATGCTTGTAATCCGAGCACAAAGCCGTCGCCCGGTCGAGCAGCCGGCACGACACGTTGGTCGCCATCAGCTCGCCGGTTTCCTCGTCCTCGAGCTTGTGGACGCAGCATTTGCCGCACCCGTCGCACAAGGCCTCCCACTGGCCGCGGTCGAGCGCCTCGATCGGCGTCGTTTCCCAGAAGCGTTCGCTCATTTCACCCAGCGTTTCATCTCGGCCGCGATGTCGTCCGGGGACTTGTCCTGGGGCAGAAGCGCCAATGGCTTGCCCTGCGGATCCATCAGATAGGCGACGCGGCTGTGATCGACCATATAGCCGCCGCCCGGCGTGACCTCACCCTTTTGGTAGAAGATCGCATATTCCTTCGCGACGGCCTCGATCGCGGCGGGGCTGCCGGTCAGGCCGACCATCCGCGGATGGAAATTGCCGACGAACGCCTTGAGCACCACCGGCGTGTCGCGCGCCGGATCGACCGAGACGAACACCGGCACGATTTTCGCGCCCAGCGCAGGATCGCTCTTTTCCAGCACGCTCAGCCCCGCGCCGATATTGCGCACATCGGTCGGGCAGACATCGGGGCAAAAGGTGTAGCCGAAATACATGATGCGGTATTTGCCGGCGAACGCTCGCTC
>NZ_JAQGLC010000398.1 GCF_028293085.1 Sphingomonas bacterium | reverse complement strand
TTTTCCCCGTTGAGAACGCGGGAAACCGTCATCGCCGACACCCCGGCCTTGCGCGCGACATCCTTGATGGTCGCAACGCTTCGCTGCCCTCGAGGCGGCGGCTGGTTCAAGCGCCGAGCTCCTCGGTTCGGGCTGTCACCGCTCGATCCTCGAAGGCCCGGGCGCCGCCGTGGACTCGCGCAGCACCAATGTCATCGGAACGACGCTCGGTGTGTCGGGGACCTCGCGTCCGGCCTGATCCGCGATGACCAGTTCGACGGCGCGTGCAACGACGTCCGCGATCGGTTGCAGGATCGCGGTCAGCGGCGGATGCGTGAAGCGGACGATCGGCGTGTCATCGAAGCTGATCAGCGAAAGATCGCGCGGCACCTCGATGCCCCGCTCGCGAGCTGCTTCCAGCGTCGCCAGCGCCATTTGGTCGTTGCATGCGATGATTGCGCTGGGTGGTGCGGCGCTCTCCAGCAACTGGATTGCAGCCCTTGTACCCGACCCATAGCTGAAATCGCCTTCCGCCAGCAGGCCGCTTGTCTCCAGGCCCGCCGCTTCCATTGCCCCGCGCCAGCCATCGAGGCGCCAGGCGCTGAGCTCATATTCGGGCGAGCCCGTCATGAAACCGATCCTGCGGTGGCCGAGCCCGATCAGATGCTCGGTAGCCATGCGTGCGGCCCCCCCGTCATCCATCGTCAGGGTGAAACCGGGCCCCTCCGCGAGGGAGCCGATCCGCGCGAAGCTGATTTTCTGCTCTTCCAGAAGATTCATGATGATCGGGTTCTGCGAATGCGGCGGCGTCAGGATCACGCCGTCCGGCTGCAGCGCCGCGATCGCGCCGAGCAGCTCGCGCTCGATATGGTCGCTATGCGTGTCGACCAGCTCAACGATCATGCGATAGCCATGCTCGGCGCAGGTGAGCATGCCGCCGAGCAGCATCTGATCGACCCAGTCGGTGCCCTCGCGCTTGCGCCAGCCGGCAATGGTGCGTTCGCGGTCGTTCAGCGCGAGGATCAGATAGGAGCGGGATCCGCTCATGCGCTGCGCGGCGATCGACGGCACATAGCCGAGCTTGTCGATCGACGCCTGGACCCGCAGCGTCATCTCGGGCCGGACGTTCGGCTCCTTGTTGATCACGCGGCTGACCGTCTGGAGCGATACGCCGGCATCGGCGGCCACATGCTTGATCGTGACGGTCTGCCGTCGCCGTGCCATCTGTCTCAGCCTCGCGCCGTCTGGGTCGACGCGCCGCAATAGCGGGCGACATAGGCGCCGTGCTCGGGCAGTGCGGCGACGGTGCGGGTCACATTGTCCCGGATCGTGCCGAGCAGCTTGGCGAGCTCCTCGTCGGGCAGCTTCTCGGCGATCGGATGATAGGAGCGCGGCGTGATGCCCTGGCCCATCATCACCTGGACCCAGCTATTCTCGGCGAACAATTCCTCATCCTTGCGGAAGACCCGGCCGGTCTCGCGGAACAGCTCGATCTTCTGGCTGAGGGTGTCGGGGATCGGCATCGCCGCGCACTGGCGCCAGAAGGGGCTGTCGCGGCGTTCGGTCGCCTTGTAGTGGAGGATCAGGAAGTCGCGGATCTGCAGCGCGTCCGCGTCCTGCTGAGCGTTGAACTCGGCCACGTCGCGCGCACTGATCTCGCCGAGCGGCATCATCCGGATCAGCCGCAACACGGCGCGCTGGATCAGGTGGATGCTGGTCGATTCGAGCGGCTCCATGAAGCCGCCCGACAGGCCGATCGCGATGCAGTTGCGATACCATTGGCGCCGCCGCGTGCCGGTGGTGAAGCGGAGGACATTGGGCTCGGTCAGCACCTCGCCCTCGACATTGCCGAGCAGCCGTTCGAGGGCTTTTTCCTTCGTCAGATAGCGGCTGCAATAGACGATCCCGTTGCCGCTGCGATGCTGCAGCGGAATGCGCCATTGCCAGCCGGCATCATGCGCCATCGCGCGGGTATAGGGGACGGGCGGGCGGACATTCTCCGTCTGGAGCGCGATGGCGCTGTCGCACGGCAGATAGTGGGTCCAGTCGTCGAAGCCTGCGTGCAGCGCCTGCTCGATCAGCACCGCGCGGAAGCCGGTGCAATCGAGGAACAGGTCGCCCTCGATCCGCGTGCCGTTCTCCAGCACCAGCGCGGCGATATTGCCGCTCTCGCCATCGAGATCGACCTGCGCGATCTTGCCCTCGACGCGCTTGGTGCCGTCGCCTTCCGCCATGGTACGGAGGAACTTCGCATACAGCGTGGAATCGAGCTGGTACGCATAGTTCATCCCGTCGTCCGGGAGATGCGCGAACTTGCCCTGCAGCGCCGCGATCAGCTCCAGGCAATAATCGTCATAGGACTGCTCATATCCCTTGGTGCGGGCATATAGCCAGAAATGCTGGAAGCCGGCCGACCAGTGATCCTTGCCGGTCAGGCCGAAGGAATGGAAATAGCGATCCCCGATATTCTTCCAGTCGTCGAACAATATGCCCAGCTTGAACGTCGCCTGGGTGGCGCGCATGAACTCGGCCTCGTTGATGCCGAGCAGGCGGTTATAGGTGACGAGCGGCGGGATCGTGGATTCCCCCACGCCGATCGTGCCGATCGCGTCGGATTCGACCAGGGTCACATCGACCGTCCGGCCCAGCGTGCGCGCGATCGCCGCCGCCGCCATCCAGCCGGCGGTGCCGCCGCCGGCGATCACGATGCGTCGCGGATGCGGAATGCCGTCGGTCATTGGCTCAATTGCCTCAGGAGATAGGCGCGGAGGCGGCCCGCGCTCTCGGGTGTGAGCGGCGCGAGCACGCTGCGCCCGGCCTCGGGAATATGCGCTGTGACCTCGTCGCTATTGGCGAACACATAATAGTCGAACAGGTCGCGCCAATAGGCCTTCTGGTCGTCTGGCAGGTCGCGGATCGCCAGCAGCGCATGGTTGAGCGCGTCCTGGGGCTGGCCGAGCCAGCGCGGCGTTTCGCGCCACCAGTAATTGACGAGTATGTTGAACGGCGCGAGCCCCTCGACATGGTGCCACCACAGGGCCGGAATGTAGAGCGCGTCGCCCGCGTCCAGCTCGACGGTCTGGGCATGTGTCAGAGCCTCGCGGAACCGCGGGTGGGCCGAAAAGTCGGGCGCATGGAAATCGACCATGCTGATCGCGCGGCCCGCTGGCGTATTGTCGACGGGCCCAAGGTACAGGTTGCGGAACTGCTCGCGCGGGAACAGCGTGAAGCGGCGGCGGCCGACCGCGACGCAGGCGAGATTGTCGGGCACGTCGTTATGCGCCGCGATCCGCGTGCGCGTACCCATCCAGATGCTCGCAAGGCTGGTGCGATCGCCGAGATCGACATGGTTCGCTTCGTGCAGCCCGTCGAAATATTCGTGCATGTCGATCGAGGCGAGATAGATTGGCAGCGCCGCGTCCATGTCCTCGATCATGTCGATCCGGGCGAAAATCTCCGGCAGTTTTGCGCGCATCGTGCGGAAATTCATGCCCATCGCGCTGTCGTAGAACATCCGCCCGTCGCTGCCTTGCTCGCCAACCGAGACGGTGAAGGGCCGGTCACGGTGCAGGCCGAGCAGATAGTCGCGCGCCTGGCGGCCCGAGCGACGACCGGCGGCGACCAGCGGCCAGTCGGCCACCAGGCCGCGGACGACGAAGGGACGATCCGCGCCGCGCAGTCGCACGTCCAGCTCCGCGGCGCCGTTCACCGTCACCTCCGGAATCGGGGCGATCGCGCTGAAGATGCCGGGATCGGCCTCAGCCATGGCCGAGATGCCGGTTCTTGCGCGCGATCAGGTCCCGCAGCTTGCCGAGCGAGGCGAGCGCCATGAAGATCGGCATCAAATGCCCCGCCTCGTGCAAATCGCCGAGGACTCCCGCATCGAGCGTCCGCAACCGTTCCTCGTCGATCACGTGGAAGCCGACCAGCCGGTTGGTCGATCCGTCGTCCAGCGTGATCTCCAGCGTCAGCGGTTCGAGCAGCGCATGACGGCGGAGCGCCGCGAAAAAGGCCTGCGATCCCCGATATCCCGCGTCCAGCGCGCCAAGCTTCTCCGTGATCGTCTCCAGATAGGGCGTCGGCCGCCCATCCTCGTCGAACACGCGCATGCCCTCGCCGTTGGCGATCCGCGGGCTGGCCATGTCGACATGGACCTGCTTTTCCCCGTCATCGGTCGCCGACCCGCCGATCAGGAATGGCTGAATATCGATCGCGAGGGGCAGATAATCGGCATCCCAGCGGCCGCCGTCGAGATAGAGGTTCTCGCCATTCTGGAACCCGAACATCGCCAGCGCGGTGAAATTGTCGCGTTCGGCATCGAGCCGGAACAGGATCGGATAGTCGTCCTGGACCTGGCGGAACTCGTCGGGAACGGTGATGCAGCACATGACGGCGTCGCCCAGTTCCGGTGCGCGGCCGGTCTGGATTCGCAGATCGCGGTGCGCGGTGGCGGTAAGAATCGCGTGGTCGGCCATTTCAGGAAATCCGTTCCAGGGCAGGAGACGTGCTGCCCTTGCGGAGCGCATCGAGATACAGGCGGTTGGTCGGCAAGCTCGCAGCGAGCGTACGGGCCCGTTGGTCAGCCTGGCGAAGCTGCGTCATCACATCTTCCCGCGTGTCAGTCATGATGGGGCCACCGATCGGCGCAGGAAATCCCAGGCCATACAGCACATATTGATAGCTGGCGGGAGGGAAGATCTCGTCGATCGCGGGAAAGTCGGACGCCGAGGGCGGCTGATACCGCCAGATCCTCAGCAGGTCGCGAAGTCTGGCCGGGATGCTGCCCGGGTCGCGATGGTCGCGCCAATAGGGTTCGTCGCGGCGGCTGAGGACATAATGCAATTTGAGGAAATCGACGATGCGATCCCAGCGATAGCGGAACAGATCGTTGTACCGCTCGGCGTGCACTGCCATCACGTCGCGCGTCGCGGGGAAATTGTCGAGCAGGGCACCAAGCGACAGCTCGATCATGACGATCGCGGACGCCTCGAGTGGTTCGAGGAAGCCAGCCGACTGGCCAATCGCCAGACAATTTCGTTCCCAGAAGCGCGCACGATGGCCCGACGAGAAGGACAATCGGCGGATCGATGGCAGATCGGCGCCGAGCCCCGGCATCGCCCGGCGCAGATAGGCCTCGAGCGTTACCGAGGCCTCGTCATCGCTGGCATGGCGCGAGGAATAGACACAGCCGACGCCGCGCCGCGTCGGCAGGCCGATGTCCCAGATCCAGCCCGCTGCATGTGCGGTGGCCTCTGTCTGGGAGGCGATCGGGCTGTCGGGAGCAACCGGCACCTGCACCGCGAGCGCCCGGTCATTGAACAGCTCGCCGCCCCGGTCGATGAAGGGGACGCCGTACTGGCCGGCGATCAGGAGCGCCGCGTGGCCGGTGCAATCGATGAACAGATCACCCTCGACCGCGCCGTTGGCGCGCGTGCGAACCGCTGCGATGTCGCCGCTCCCCGCCATGTCGATCTGCGTGACGTGATCGCGCAGATGGCGCACGCCGAGCCGCTCGCATCCGTGCCGGGCCAGCAGCGCGGCGAGTTTTCCGGCATCGAGATGATAGGCATAGTTCAGCGCCCCGGCATAATCGGGCATCGCACGCTGGCGCGGCGCGAGATCGAGCGCGCAGATCTTTGGCTGCGGGCCGGCGACATCCGCGAAGCGCCGACCGGCAGCCTCCGCCTGCCAGGCCGCGACCAGATCGCGCGGATCGCCGGCGACCGGCGGTGTGAAGGGATGAAGATAATGGTCGTCCGCCGCGCCGGTCAGCCAGCCATTGAAGCGCGAGCCCTGCTTGAACGAGGCATCGCAGGCAGTCAGGAATTCGGCTTCCGCGATGCCGATCCGCTCCAGCGTTCCGCGCATCGTCGGCCACGTTCCCTCGCCGACACCGATCGTCGGAATATCGGGGGATTCGATCAGGGTCACGCTGATCGGCCTCTCGGCGGCCGGATTCGCGCGCGCCGCGATCAGGCAGGCCGTGAGCCATCCGGCAGTCCCCCCGCCGACGATCACGACCTTGTTGATGATCGTTTCCACTGGTCGCCGCCCGTCTTCCATACCGCCCCTACCGCCTTATCTTCAGCGGCCGAAAAGGGCACCCTAGCGTTAGGATGCCCTTCCCGAAAAGTCCGGCGCGGTTGCTCTGGTCGTGTGTCAGAACGCGAACCGGACACCCGCCGCATAGCGCGCATAGCCCGGCGACACGAAGGTCACGTTGCGATCAGAGCGCAGATGGGCACGCCGCCCCGAGCCGGTGAGGTTGATGACCTCGCCGAAGACGGTGAAGCCCTTGATGAACTCGTAGCTCGCGCTCGCGTCGACCTGGCCATAAGCTTCGACATAAGTGGGGTTGGGGCCCCCGCCCTGCAGGAACTGGTCGCGCCAGTTATACGCGACGCGCGCCTGTATGCCTTTCTTGTCATAGAACAGCACCGCGTTGGCGCTGTTGCTGAGACCGACAAGCGCGAATTGCGCAACGCTGGACGGCTTCGTGTTGTCGTAGACCGCGCTGCCGTTGACGATCGTGTAGTTCAGGATCGTACCGATGCCGGTGTTCCAGAAGCTGTGCTGGACCGCGAATTCCCAGCCGCTGATATTGGCCGTCTGGTTGCTGTTGGTCGGCGTGGTGATCTGGAAGTTCAGCAGATTGTCCTCGGGCAGGCCGAGAATGTCGCCGGTGATATAACCATTGGCGTCCACGCCGGTCTGAACGGTCGAGGCGGGGTAGTGGGTGAAGATATATTGCCGGATATCGACCGCGGCGGCATTGGCGCCCAGTGCCGCGATCGCGGCGGCATAGCGCGGGCCGGAGCCCGGGTTCCTGAGGTTGAATGCCGACGTATCGACGCGGGTGGTCGAGAGGAAGTTCGACACGTTCTTGTGGAAATAGCCGACCGAAACATAGCTGTCCTGGCCGTAATACCATTCCGCCGACAGATCGATATTCTTGGACTTGTACGGGATCAGGCCCGGATTGCCCTGGCTGCCCGTGCCGCCGCCGATGCGGAACAGCTGATCGAGCGTCCGGCCGCCCTGCAGGCTGGCATAATCGGCGCGCGTGATGGTGTGGCTATAGGATGCCCGCAGCTTGACACCCGCCAACGGCTCGATGTCGAAATCGGCCGAAGGCAACCAGTTCTGATAGGTTCCCTTGAAGCTGGTGAAGGCGCTGCCGCCCCCAAAGACCAGGCCGAATTCGTTCGCGGCGACCCAGCGCGTTGCGGTCGGGACCGGCACCAAAGCCGAGGAGTCGACCTGGGTGTGCTCGTACCGCGCACCCGCGACGAAGTGCGCCCGGCGCCCGCCGACGTCGAAACCGGTATTGATCTGCAAATAGGGCGACAGGGTCTTTTCGGTGATGCGCCGATCGGTCGTGAAGGTGGCCAGGCAGTCGCCGTCGCCGCCGCACACCGCTGACGGGTGCGCTGCGGTGTTGGTGTCGATCAGTGTGACCATCCGTTCGAAATCGAAGGCGTAGAAGCTCTGGATCATGCCCGCCTGGCTGAGGCCCGGGAATTTGTCGGGCAACGACACCTGATGGAAGATGTCGTCCGGAATATAGCTCGCCGGCGCAGCGCCGCCCCAGGTGTCGTTCTGGATCACGCCGAATGCCGAGCGGACCTTGTTCTTGATGAACGACACGCCGAAATCGAGGCTGTCGAGGAAGCCGCCATCATGGTCGTAATGACCGCGTAGCTGCACCTGATCGATCTGGTCGCGGAAATAGGCGTTGCGGAAGGCGTTGCCGGTGGGGGTGATCAGCGCCGCATTGAGCGCATTGATGCCGGGATTCATGTTGTAGGACAGGACCGGCAGGTCATGATCGAAATTGATCGTCTGGCTTGCGATGCCGAACACGGCATTGCCGACCGAGACGCTCGAGCCATATTTGTTGGTCGGCTTCGATTCGGCGGTGGAGTGGTGATAGTCCAGCTCCATGGTGACGCCGCCCGGCGCCTTCCAGGTCAGGTTGCCGCCGATCGACTTGTTCTCGGTACGGTTGGCGGTCAGCGAGCCGCTATAGGACAGGTCCTTGCCCTCGTTCACGCCGAAACGCTCGGTGTAGAAGACCGGCCCGGCGACGGGACCGTCGGTCCAGGCGCTCGACGTGTCGTTATGGTTGAACCAGATGCCGACATTGCTGTTCCGCACCTCAACCGTATTGCGCGAATAGGTATAGTCCAGCGTCGCGGTGAGGGAGTCGACCGGACGGAATTGCACTACGAGCTGACCGTTAATGCGCTCGCGATTGATGTCGTTGAGATCGTAGGACGCGTTCTGCGGCACCTGATAGACATCGGTGGGGTCAGGGTGGTTGGTGATGTTGGCGTAACGCGGGTCGCCCGGCTGAGCGAGCGAGCCCCAGTTATTCTCGTTGCCGAGATAGCCGTCGCGCCAGCCGACATTGGCCTGGTTCACGCTGGCCTTGCGCTTCTGATAGGCGCCGGTCAGCAGGATGCCGACACGGTCGTCAGCGAGGGTCGTGCTGAAGATGCCGGAGACTTCCGGGGTGATCGGATTGCCCTCGTTGCGCGACGAATCATACACGCCCTTGACCGAGAGGCTGCCGCGCATGCCGGGCCGGTCGAGCGGCCGGGGGGTGCGGATATTGATCGTCGAGCCGATGCCGCCCGATTCGACCGTGGCGCGGCCGGTCTTGTAGACCTCGACGGCCGAAATGCCTTCCGAGGCGAGGTTGGCGAAATCGAACGAGCGCGTCGAAGGCGCACTGCCGCCGTCGCCCAGCGTGGAGGTCGGCATTTGCCGGCCGTTCAGCGTGACGAGGTTGAATTCGGGGCCGAAGCCGCGGACGGTGATGAGCGAACCCTCACCATTGGACCGGTCGATCGACACGCCGGTGATGCGCTGCAGCGATTCGGCGAGGTTGGTGTCGGGGAACTTGCCGATGTCTTCGGCAGAGATCGCGTCGACCACGCCCTGCGAATCACGCTTGATGTCGCGCGATTCCCGCAAGCTGGCGCGGATGCCGGTGACGACGATGTCGGCGTCATCGGGCGCCGCTGCTCCGGCCGGTTGATCCTGAGTGGTTGCTTCCTGTGCCTCGGCGACGCCGGAGACGGCGGAAATCGCCAGAACCGAGGCCCCAATCACCAATCGCGACAGCACGCGAGCCGAGAAACGGCGCATATATCCTCTCCCCATTTATACAGTGCGGTTGAGCCCACACCTTGTTGATAACGTTCACTTGCAAAATTTGTCGATCGTTGTCAAGTTGGTTCGCTGAACGGTGGCGGGCAGGTGATATCTGCCTATATCATTGTGAAAATTGGTAATTATATCAATTTCACGCTGACCTCGCGCTTGGTCGCCACCAAGAAATATAGCCGCACCGGCTCTACCGGCAAGCGGCGCTGCGAAGGGAATCGGGATGCCGAAAAGGTTACAGGGGGCACTGGCCGCAGTGTCGGTTTTCGCTCTGGTGGGTGCGGCGACGGGTCTTGCCCGCGAACCGGAGCGCGCGTCGGTCGGGAAGCCCGTTCGCGGGGATGCCCGTATGCGGGCACAAGCGATCGTCGCCAGGATGACGCTCGACGAAAAGATCGGGCTGGTGCACGGACTTTTCCCGCCAAGGGCCAAGGGCAAGACGGCCAATGAGCTGATTCCTTCGGCCGGTCATATCGATGGCGTGCCCCGGCTGGGCGTGCCGCTCGTGCGCGAGAGCGATGCGTCGCTCGGCGTCGCCAACCAGGTCGAGCAGCGCAAGGGCGACGTCGCCACCGCACTGCCGTCCAGCCTGGCGACGGCGGCGAGCTTCGACCCGGAGATCGCACGCGCCGGCGGTGCGATGATCGGCGCGGAGGCGCGCGCCAAGCGGTTCAATGTGCTGCTCGCGGGCGGCGTCAACCTGACGCGCGATCCCTGGAACGGGCGCAATTTCGAATATCTCGGCGAGGATCCGCTGCTCGCGGGCAGTATGGCGGGCGCCCATATCGCGGGCGTGCAGTCGAACCGCATCGTGTCGACGATCAAGCATTACGCGCTCAACGCGCAGGAAACCGGGCGGATGGTGCTCGATGCGCGGATCGACGAGGCCAGCCTGCGCCAAAGCGACCTGCTCGCCTTCCAGATCGCGATCGAGCGCGGGAAGCCCGGCTCGGTCATGTGTTCGTACAACAAGGTCAATGGCGACTGGGGCTGCGAGAACGACTTTCTGCTGAATCATGTGCTGAAGCGCGACTGGGGTTATCGCGGCTGGGTGATGAGCGATTGGGGCGGGGTCCATTCGACCGCCAAGGCCGCCAATGCGGGGCTCGACCAGGAATCGGGCCAGGAGCTCGACAGCGACATCTTCTTCAGCGACCGGCTCAAGGCCGATATCGCATCGGGCAAGGTGCCGATGGCGCGGCTCGACGACATGGTGACGCGCTACCTGACCGGGCTGATCGAAACCGGCCTGTACGACGCGCCGGTGCCGGCCATAGTGCAGCCGATCCCCTATGCGCAGCATGCCGGGGTGGCGCAGCGCGCGGCGGAAGCCGGAATCGTCCTGTTGAAAAATGACCGCGGCACGCTGCCGCTCGCGCGCACCGCGAAGCGCATCGTCGTGATCGGCGGGCGCGCCGATCTCGGTGTCCTGTCGGGCGGCGGATCGAGCCAGGTGCGCTCGGTCGGCGGTGCACCGGTCGAGATCCCGCTGACGTCGGGCGCGGCAATGTCGTTCGCGCGATACACCTATCATGCCTCGTCACCGCTCAAGGCGCTGCGCGCCGCCCTGCCGCTGGCGCAGATCGACTTTGTCGACGGGAAGGACGTCGCGGCCGCAGCCGCAGCCGCCCGCACCGCCGATATCGCGATCGTCTTCGCCACCCAGTGGACGACCGAGGCGCAGGACGTGCCGAACCTGTCGCTGCCCGACGGCCAGGACGAGCTGATCGCGGCGGTCGCCGCGACGCAACCCAGGACGATCGCCGTGCTCGAAACCGGCGGTCCGGTGCTGATGCCGTGGCTGAAATCGGTGCCGGCGGTGGTCCAGGCCTGGTATCCCGGGCAGCGTGGCGGCGAGGCGATCGCCAATATCCTGACCGGCCGGGTCAATCCGTCCGGACGCCTGCCGATCACCTTTCTCGCGGCGGCGTCGCAGGCGCCACGCCCGGCACCGGTCGGGCTCGACACCCTGACCTCGCTCGAGGCGCAGGCCGCCGCCGATCCGGGCAGCGGGGGCAAATATCAGCTCAGGAGCTTCCCGGTCGACTATGTGGAGGGGGCCGATGTCGGGTATCGTTGGTATGAGAAGAAAGGCCAACGGCCCTTATTCTCGTTCGGACACGGGCTCAGCTACACGAGCTTCGCCTATCGGCACGTCGTCGTGACCGGCGGCAAGGCGCTGAGCGTGTCGTTCGATGTGGTCAATACCGGCCGCCGCGCCGGTGCGGACGTACCGCAGATGTACGTCACGCGCGAGGGATCGGAAGCGCCGATGCGGCTCGCCGCGTTCACCCGCGTCACCTTGAAGCCCGGCGAGGTGCGCCATGTGACGCTGACCGCCGAACCGCGCATCGTCGCCGATTATGACGTGAAGCTGCCCGGCTGGCGGATCGCCGGCGGTCGGTACCGGGTCGCGCTGGCGCGCGATGCGGCCGATCGCTCGACGGTCTCGACGGCGATGCTCGATCGCGCGACGATGAAGCAGTGACCTGACGGCGCCCGGCCTGTTGCCGATCGCCGCCGACGGGCGCAAGGTCGCGCCGGGGATGGCATTTCGTTTCGCTCCTGCACTCGCGGCACGACCGCACGACGGTCATCGCTCGATCGGCTTCCTGCTGATCTTCGCCATCGCCATTGCCGGTGGGGTGATGGGCTATCTGCCGCTCCTGACCCTGTTGCTGCCGATGAAGATCGAAGCGCTTGCGGGCGACGGCCGGCTCGGCCTGTTGAGCGCCACGGTCGTCAGCGGGGCGATCGCCGCAAGCCTGTCCAACATCCTGTTCGGCTGGGCGAGTGACCGGTCGGTGGCAGCGGGCGGGGGGCGTCGCCGCTGGGTAGGCGGCGGCCTGGCCGCCACGGCACTGTCCTACGCGTTCATCGACGCCGCTTCGACACCGGGCGCCATCGTCCTGGCGACGATCATCTATCAGACCGCCCTCAACGCGATGCTCGGGCCGCTCTGGGCGATCATGGCGGATGAGGTTCCCGACGCCCAGAAGGGCTTTGCCGGCGGACTGCTGGCGCTCGCCAACCCGGCTGCGTCAACCGTGCTCGCGATCGTGGTGAGCATCGGCTCGCTCGACGAGACGGGCCAGCTTGCCATCGTGGTGCTCGCGATCATTTTATGCGTCACGCCATTGTTGCTGTTGCGGGCACGCCCGATTCCCATCGTGGTCGAACCGCGCGAGGCAGTGATGTCGCGCCGCCGCGACCTCGCCGTCGCCTGGGGGACGCGGCTCTTCCTCCAGGTCGCCGGGGCGGTTATGTCGCTCTACCTGCTCTATTATTTCGAGAGCATCACCCCGAACGAGGCACCACGCGATCTCGCGCGGCACGTCGGCCATCTGCTGACGATATCGTTCGTGCTGCCTTTGCCGATCGCCGTGCTGGTCGGGCGCCTGTCCGACCGGCTCGATCGCCGCAAGCCGTTCCTGCTGGCTGCCGCGGCGGTCGCCGCCATCGGGTTGCTCGGCATGGCCCTTGCCCATGGCTGGGCGATGGGCGCCATCGCGTTCGGCCTTTATGCGATCGGTTCGGGCGTCTTCCTGCCCTTGCTCGCGGCCTTCACGATGCAGCTGTTGCCCGATCCGCGCCACCGTGGCCGCGATCTCGGGCTGATCAACCTGACGAACACGCTGCCGCAGTTTCTCGGCCCACTTCTCACCTGGTCGCTCGCGACGCCACGCGATTTCAGCACATTGATGCTCGCGCTCGCCGGGCTGGCCCTTTGCGGCGGTCTCGCGATCCTCGGGGTGCGCGGCCGGCATTAGGGCGAATCGAGTTTCAATGGCGGATGGCCGTCAGCGTCATGCCCCTTGATTCAACACTGCAGCGAAAGGTGGCAGCTTTGATCCGGACGGATCGCTGCGCAGGCTCCGTCCTGCTCTTTCCAAGCGCTGAATCCTGTTGGACGAATCCGCGCCTGCTGTTCCCGGCGAAACAGTCGGCTTGGCTGGCTGTTCCTCGCTGTTATGCTGGCTGTTGTCCGATAACAGCCAGAAAGGATTTAAGTAATTGAAAGTGGCTCATAAATTCCGGCTCTAAATCCAACATAACAGCCAGCAAAAAAATTCGTCGACGTAACAGCCAGGAACAGCCGGAAATCGCGCTTTTTGTTGGACGCGAATCGCGCCGAGGGCAGCCCTAGGTCCGGGCTGGATAGCTGACGAGCGTCTGCCTGATCGCTCCTGGCCTTGCCGCCGTGCCGGCATCGTTGACCAGATGAGCGATTGTCCCCTTGCCGCCGCCGAGCGAGATCGTCGTGACATTGGTGAACCGTACGCCCGGTTTGCGCGGCGCCTCGATCGCGCTCTCCACGACGATATCGGGGGCGGCGGTGAAATTGGCATAGATGCCCAGCGCCACGGCCTGATGATCGTCCACCCGGTCGGCGACCTTGTAGGCGGCCCAGCCGCGCGTCGTGCCGGCCATGTACGCAGCCTGACTGGGCGGGTCATAAGGCAGCTCGTTCTGGTAGAACCAGGTCCGTCCACGCTCGCCGTTCCACAGCGTGTTGTAGTGGCGGAAATGCTCCACGAAGAGCGCGCTCATCGTCACGTCGTCGCCGTTCACGACCAGCCCTTGGTTGCCGACGCTCTCGTCCCAGCCGACATGGATGCGGCCGCTTGCCCGATCGCCATGATCGGCGCGCCAGATCCACAGATGGTCGCCGATCACGTGATGGCTGTTGATCTCCAGGCAGGTTTCCGCATTGCCGATGGTCGCTCCACCGACCCGGAAGAAGATATCCGAGAGCAAGGTCGGATTGGCGCGATGATCGCGGCTGCTCCCCCTCGGCCCTATTTCCACCAGGACCGGGGAGAGCGTTGGCCCCGCGTCGATCAGCAGCCCGGCGATCGATACGCCGGGCACGTCCGCCACGACGATCGCCTTGCTGCCGCCCTCGGCCACCAGGGTCGCGAAGCCGAGCCCGAGGATGACGGTGTTCGCACGGTCGACCTTGAGCGGCGCGTCGAGACGGTAGATGCCGGGGGTCAGCAGCAAATGCCGTCCGCGCGCCAGCGCCGCGTTGATCTGCCGTGCCGGCATGCCCGGGCGCGCGATGAAGAAGCGCGGCAGGGGAATCGAGGTGCCGCGCGGTTTCCCGTCCCCCCAGGAGGTGCCGCGCCCTTCCCGGCGCACGGCTGGCACGAACACCTGCCAATGACCCTGCGCATCGACGTGCAGGAATGGCTTCTCCCGCATCACGGAAACGCTCGGGATAGTCGTGTAGGGCGGCTCCGGAAAGCTTGTCGCGGGCGCACCCTCGACGCCCATGAACATCATGTTCCAGTTCGAACCCTGCCAGCCACGCATTGCGCTGTTGCGCGTGAACCATTGCTGCTGGGATCCCGAGCGGATCACGCCGTCGATCCGGCAATCGGCGATGAAGCCGCCGCTCGACCAGCCGCCATCGTCCAGCACGAGGTCGCCGCTTAGATGGACCCGCCGATAGGGCGCCGCCTGCGATACGGCCCAGCGGTCAGCGCCATCGGCCGGGCGGACCGCCAGATTCTCGAGGCCGCGCCAGAAATTCACCAGCGCCATGCCCTTGGCCCAGTCCGCTTCGGCATGGACATGTCCATGGATCGCGACATCGCCCGGCAGTAGGCCGAGCCCCGCGACCTGCGTGAAGAAGCCGACATTGACGTCGACCTGGTGCCGGCCCGGCTTGAACAGGATCGCGTGGCGTGCATCGGAGAAGTGCGCGCGTTCCATCGACCGGAAGATCGCGTCGAGGCGTTGCTGGAGCATCGCAGGCGGCATGGACGGATCGACGATCAGGACGTCCCGCCCGAGATCAGGATCCGGCATTTTGGCGGAAAGGGCCGCGGCCGATGTCACCGCCGGTTCGATCGTCGCCGCGACCGCAGCGGCGGCCAATCCCGCCACAACCGAGCGCCTCGTTGGTTGACCCCCCATCAGCGATTCTCCCGCGTTTGTTCGACCGAGAGGAATCCCGTCACGGTCAGGCGACCCTTTGCCGGATCGGGCGACAGCATCGCGCCCGGCGTGATGGCGCCGCTGTGCAGCGCATAGCTTCGATAGATCAGCGCGCGATTATACCGCGCTTCGGCCAGCATGATGCGTTCGAACAGCGGCGTGTCGCCGTCGACATAGGCCAAGGGGGGGGGCCGCCGTAACGGATCTCGGCGCCGAGCTGATCGAAATAGATCGGTTTGCGCGCCTCATCGACCGTCTCGAAGCCGGTCGAGCGGTGCCGGAAAAAGGCCGTGCCGTCGCCCCCTTCGGGCGAGAGATAATGGATCAGCGCAATGCGCTCGACCGCAAAGGCATCGCAATGCGGCAGACGCTGGTTGACCGACAGCGCCATCGGCTCCGCCGTGACCATCGAAAAGCTCGCATCGATGAACTGGATCGGACCGGGCTGGCCGAAGACCTCGGCCAGCACCGCGGCAATGACCGGTTGCTGCTCAGGGATATAATCGGCCGGAAGGGGTGCGCGGATGCCCGGATAGTAATGCAGGGCCGGGCCGAACCGGGCCGCGATCGCGGCCGCGCGGAGTGCGTCGGGATCGGGCGCGAAATTGTCGATGACGACGAGTGGCTGCTTCTCTCGCCCGAGGTGGTGAACAATGATGTCGGGCCGGCTCATCGTTGCGGCGCCCCCCGCCAATGGCGCACATAATCGACCGCCATCAGCTGCGGCAGCGCCGCGTCGTCCACGCCCTTCGCGCCGCCCCAGTCGCCGCCGATGGCCAGGTTGAGGATCAGATTATACGGCCGCGTGAAGGGCCACGCGGCCTTGCCCCCGGGCTGGTCGTTCCTCACGCGCATATAGGCGCGGTCGTCGACCCCGATCGTGATCGCATCGGCGCCCCAGTCCAGCTGATAGCGATGGAATTCGGAGCAGCTCGTCGGCACGCGTCGCTCGGCGCCACGCTGCGTTCCCAGGCGATGGTTGAACGCGGCGGTGTGGAGCGTCGCATGGACGACCTCCGCCTGCCAGCCGACCATTTCCATCAGGTCGATCTCGCCTTCGTCGGGCCAGGATCCGCCCGCCGGCAACAGCCAGATCGCCGGCCAGGTGCCGCGTGCGCAGGGCAGCTTCGCGCGGATTTCGTAGAAACCGGGGCCATAGGCTTTGCGGCTGACGAGTTTCGCGGACGTATAGGCCTGTCCGCCCCAGTCGCTCTGCGCGGGCAGCGTCTCGTGGCGGGCCTTGATCACCAGCGCACCGCCCTCGATCCTGACGTTTTCGGGCCGGGCGTCGGCATAATATTGGAGCTCATGATTATACCAGCCCTGCGCATTGCGCGCAGTATCGAACCGCCATGTCTCGCGGTCGATCTGCGCGCCGTCGAACTCATCGGCCCAGTTCGGCGCCGAGACGGGGGCCCTCATCGGCACATCGACCGTATAATTGGTCGCGGCCAGGCTCGCCGCCTGCGCGGTCATCAGCATGATGAGCGGGCTCATCGCGTTATCCTCTCCCGGTCGATGCCGGACATGCTGTAGACCCGAGACACGGATCGGTTAAATCGATTGTAAAGCCGGCCTTGTGAACGTTATCAAGGTCAGCGCGAGGGGAGAAGCTGAAATGCAGCGACGCAACGCATTGGCGACGATCGTCCTGGGGCTGACCGCGCCACGCCTTGCCTGGGCGGGCGAACCGGCCAGGGTGTCGGGTTTCACCCTCGATCGCGCGCGGATCGATGCGGCGCTCCGCCAGATGGTCGCCGGCGGGCGTGCGGCGGGCGCGTCGGCGCTGATCTGGCAGAACGGCGCGGAACGCTATTTCGGCGCGGCGGGCGAGGCCGATCGCGAGGCGCACCGGCCGATGCGCCGCGATACGCTCGTCCAGATCTTCTCGATGACCAAGCCGGTGACCGGCGTCGCGCTGATGCAGCTCTGGGAACAGGGAAAGTTCGGCCTCGACGATCCGCTCGCGCGCTATCTGCCCGCCTTTGGCGAGGTCAAGGTGATCGACGGCACGGGCGCCGACGGCAAGCCCGTCCTCCGCGCGCCCACGCGCCCGATCGTGATCCGCGACATCATGCGGCACACGGCGGGCTTCTCCTACGGCATGCGCGACACCGCGGCGGACGTCATCTTCCACGACATCAACCCGCTCGCGCTGACCAACAGCCTCGAAGAGATGGGCGACAAGCTCGCCCGCGTGCCGCTGCTGTTCGATCCCGGCGCCGAGTGGAGCTACAGCACGGGGGTCGATGTCCAGGCATTGCTGGTCGAGCATCTGACCGGGGAGCCTTTCGAGCAGCATGTCCGGCGCACGATTCTCGATCCGCTCGGCATGCACGACACCGGCTGGACCCAGCCGCCCGAGCGCCTCGCGCGGTTCGCCGCGAGCTATGTGAAGCAGGCGGACGGCGCGCTCGTGCGCCAGCCCGACGAAAAGACGCGCGCGCTCAATTTCGCTCCGCGCCGCCTGACGATGGGCGGGGCGGGCCTTGCCTCGACGCTCGACGATTATATGCGCTTTGCCCGCATGCTGCTCGGCCGCGGCACGCTGGAGGGCGTACGCATCCTCGCGCCGTCGACCGTGCGGCTGATGTCGACTGACCAGCTCGACCCGCGCGTCACCCGGCGCTTCTTCCTGCCGGGCAAAGGGGCGGTCGGGTTCGGGTTCGATTTCGCTGTCCGCACCGGGCAGCCACGCGACGCCGCGGAGAATCGCGGCGCGGTCGGCGAATTCTTCTGGGACGGCGCCGAGACCACCCTGTTCTGGGTGGACCCGGCCAACGACATGGCGGTGATATTCTTCGTTCAGGTCACGCCGTTCGACGGAACGCTGCATCACGATATCCGCGCCGCCGTCTATGGGCCTGGTTATGTCGGCGGGCCGGGGGACTGAAGCCACTCCTTTACCTCACTTCCGGGACGGTGTTTTTTGGACTTGGCGATGAGTCTCGTGATAGGCACCGGCGCCATGTCCCGGACGATGAAGTTGTGCCCGCGCGGAGCGCTGATCGCTGCGGCCGTGGCGCTGGGAGCGCCTTCGGCCGCCCAGTCACCGGTCGCGCCCAGCCTCGATCCGCCTTCCTGGACGCGCCCCGTCCCGCCCTTCCGGATCGTCGGCAATATCTATTATGTCGGCAGCGAGGGCCTCGCATCCTATCTCGTCAAGACTGAGCGCGGCGACATCCTGATCGACGGGACGATGGCCGCAAACGTGCCGATGATCGAACGCAACCTCGCGACGATCGGCGTGCGGATGCGCGACATCAAATATCTGCTGCTCACTCACGCCCATTTCGATCACGCCGGCGGCCTCGCCCGGCTGAAGGCCGATAGCGGGGCGCAGCTGATCGTGGGCGCCGGGGACAGGATCGCGGTTCAGACAGGAAAGGCGCCGGGCGAAAGCCTGACCGGCGGGGTCGACTTCCCGGCGGCGGCTGTCGACCGGGGGATAGGCGAGGGCGAGACCGTCCGGCTCGGCGCCACCACGCTCGTCGCGCATGCAACGCCGGGCCACACACCCGGCTGCACGACATGGACCCTGCAGATGTTCGAACGCGGCACGCCGTTGCGGGTCGTGATCCCGTGCAGCCTCACCGTCGCGGGCAATCGCCTGGTCGGCAACCGGCGTTATCCCGGCATCGTCGGGGACTATCGCGCCAGCTTCGCCCGGATGGCGGCGATCCGGGCCGATGTGGTGCTGCCCGCGCATCCCGAGCTGGCCGATGTGCATGGCCGCCGGGTCCGGCGCGACGCGGGGCAGCGCAATGCATTCGTCGATCGGGCGCTGCTCGGCACGATCGTGGCCAGGGCAAGGATCGCCTTCGCGGCCGATCTGGCGGCACAGACGGGAAGAAAATGAGCGATCGGGTGTGCGCGGCCGGCGTCGGCGAAGCCGCCGCGGTTATCGACCTGTGGCAAGTCTGCGGCCTGACCAGGCCGTGGAACGATCCGCGCGACGATTTCGCGTTGGCGCTCGCCGGATCGACCTCGACCATCCTGATCGTCCGTGATGGCGAGGCGATTATCGGGTCGATCATGGTCGGCTTCGATGGGCATCGCGGTTGGGTCTATTATCTCGCGGTCGCGGTCGGGCACCGGCGGAATGGCATTGGTCGTACGCTGATGGCGGCGGCGGAGGCCTGGCTGCGGGCGCGCGGGGCACCGAAGATGCAGCTGATGGTCCGCGACGGCAATGTCGCGGCGCTCGGTTTCTACGCGGCACTCGGATTTGAGCGGCAGGAGTTGGTGGCGCTCGGCAAGTTTCTGAAGGATTAGGCGATGGCGACGACGCTTTACGGCATCAAGAACTGCGACACGATGAAGAAGGCCTGGACCTGGCTCGACGCGCACGGCGTCGTCTATGATTTTCACGATTACAAGAAAGCCGGAATCGACGCCGCGACCCTCAGGCGCTGGGCGGGCGTGGTCGGCTGGGAGGTGTTGCTGAACCGCGCCGGCACCACGTTCCGGGCGCTGCCTGATGCGGACAAGACCGACATCACCGAGGACAAGGCGATCGCGCTGATGCTGGCGAACCCGTCGATGATCAAGCGGCCGGTACTCGATTCCGGCGGCAAATTGCTGGTGGGTTTCAAGCCCGACGTCTATCTTGCTGCAGGGCTTGGATAATCGAGAGGACCGATCATGACGACCGCGCGCTGGAACGGAACCGTCATCGCCGAATCCGATGATACGATCGTCGTCGAGGGCAATCATTATTTCCCGCCCGACGGCGTGAACATGGCACTGTTCGAGGCGAGCGATTCACACACCCGCTGCCCCTGGAAGGGGGAGGCGAGCTACAAGTCGATCGTCGTGGACGGGAAGCGCAATCCGGACGCGGCCTGGTATTATCCCGAGCCATTGCCCGCCGCGGCTGAGATCAAGGGCCGCTTCGCCTTCTGGAAGGGCGTGACCGTCGAGTGACCCGGATGAGTGCGGGATAGAGCCGATCCAGCCCTAATTGCCTTCCGCTTTCAAAAGGCGCAGTTTCTCCGCCTCACCAATGGAGGGGAGACAGGTCATGACAGAGGACGGCGAACAGCCCCCTGTATGGTATTATGTCGTTGGCGGTGTGCTTGCGTTGTGGAGCGCGATCGGCTGCTATTTCTGCTACATGCAGTTCATTCACGGCCCGGACGCGATGGGGCCCGCGACCGATTACGATCGCGCGCTCTATGCGAGCATGCCGGCGTGGTACAATTACGTCTTCGCGCTCGCGGTGATCGCCGGTCTGCTCGGCGCGGTCGGGTTGCTCACGCGCACGCCGGCGGTGAAGATCCTGTTCATCGTCTCGCTCGTCGCGGCCGTTATCCAGTTCGGCTATCTGTTCGCGGCGACCGACGTGATCGCCCACAAGGGTGCGATGACGGTGCTGCCGTTTCCGATCGTGATCGTCGCGATCGGGGCCGCGTCCGTCTGGTTCGCGGGGCTGGCGAAGCGCAACGAATGGCTGCGCTGAACCGGTGATATCCGGCGGCAGGGCGCTGCTCCTGTCGCCGGCGCACCTGCGAGCGACGGGCAACCGAACGAGTTTTCGGCGAGCCCCGGGCGGGTTTGATTCAACCGTCACGATGTGGCGCTACGGTCGTGCGCGATTCGGATCGGCGCCTGGCGATCCGTTCGGTTCCTTCTCATCCCTGATATCTCCCTGTTCTTTCAGAACAGGCAGGCGTGTCGGAGGCGATAACTCGCGACTTGTTGCCCTGCTCGCTACAAGGAACTGATCCGGGGCTTTCGCGCCCTCGCCTCGATTGCCTTTCCGTCAGGGAAGGGCCAGCCTGCCACCTCATCACAAGGGGAGGGATGCGATGACGACTCTGGTTCAACCGCCGATCTGGTTCTGGATCATATCCGCGCTGCTGATGATCTGGAACGCGATCGGTTGCTGGTTCTGCTTCCAGCAATTCCGGCACGGCGCCGATTCCATGCCCGGGGCGACCGACTATGATCGCGCGCTCTTCGCCAGGCTGCCCTTCTGGTACAATTATTGTTACGCGCTCGCGGTCGGCACCGGCACGCTTGGCGGCCTCGCCCTCCTGCTGCGCTGCGGCTGGGCCTATCCGCTGTTCATCGTGTCGCTCGGCGCCCTGGTCTTCCAGTTCGGCTATCTCTTCGCGACCACCGACATCATCAAGCAGAAGGGCTTCGGCAAGACGGTGCCGTTCCCCGTCGTCATCGCGCTGATCGGCGCGTTCGCGATCTGGTTCGCCTGCTGCGCGGCGTCGCGCGGCTGGATCGCCTGACCGGGAAGGACATCAATCCTTCCACTGGAACACCTCATCGAGCGGTTTGCCGAACACCCTGGCGAGGCGGAACGCGGCCTCGAGCGACGGCGAATATTTCCCCGCCTCGATCGCCGCGATCGTCTGCCGCGTCATGCCGATACGCGCGCCGAGATCGGCCTGGGTCATTTCGCCCGCCATGAAGCGCAGCGTGCGAATCTGGTTCGCGATCGGGGTGTCAGCCATGCCAGCCCCGCCGATAATCGACGATGATCGCGCCGTAGCGGACCATGTCGGCGACGACGAGCGCCAACAGGGCGGCGTTGGTGATCGACCAGCCGCGATAGCTGAACGGCATGACGATGCCGACCAGGATCATCCCGGCCATCAGGACGTAATAGGCCTTGGTGGCCGAGCGCTGGGCGATGGCGCGGTCGCGCTCGTCCGCTGGGGCGCGGGCTTCGCCGCCGGATCGTGCCGCAATGGCGACGGTGCCGATGAACAGGATCAGCAATCGTACACCGGAGGCGATCGCAAAATAGCCCAGGAACAGCAGGGTGTTTTCCTCACCGCTGCGCTGGGCGAGGGCCATTGCGATGAAATAGGCGGAATAGGCCACCGCCATTGCTGCGAGCGCTACCCACGCGCTCTTCTCGCGAAACGGAACGCCTCCTTCGGCAGGATGGGCTTCGAATATTGCCCGGTTCATCTCAGCTCCCCCGGCGATAAAGAAAAACCAGCGTGCCCGAGCGCACCAGTTCGGCGATCACCAGCGACAGCAGCAGCGCGTTGCTGATCACGATCGGCACGACGCTGGCCGGCTTGCCACCAAGCCAGGCCGGGGCGGTCGCCATCGTCAGCGGCGCGACCACGGTCAGCGTCGCCACCAGCACGCTCAGCGTGATGAAGGCAGGCCGATAGGCGAGCAGCGCAAATTCCCGGTCGCGGTCGTCCGCCGGCGCGCTCGCCTCGGCGGGCGAGGAGATCGCCAGGACGACTGCCACGATGATCTGCACGACAGTCAGCGCCACGATCGCGAAGATGAAGCTGCCCAACTCCGCGCCGGCATTGAAGGTGGGCCCTTCGAGGGCAGACAGGAACCCCCAGAAATACCATCCCCATATCGCGATGGTCGCGGCGATTGAGCCCCACAGCATCTTTTCCCGAAACGTCATTCGTGCCTCCAGCGTCAATTCTATGTGACACGATGTAAGGAATATCTAACATTGAGTCAACTGCGTCGAACATGATCACCAAATGGTGGTGGGCGGCGGCTGGCATCGGCGCTGTTGCGGCGCTAACACCACGCCATGTCCACGACCTTCACGATCGATACCTCGACGAGCCGGGCGAACCCGACGCCGGCGCCGATGAAGCGGCTCACGATCCCCGCGCTCCGCAAGGCCAAGGGCGGCACACCGCTGGTGATGCTGACCGCCTATACCGTCCGCACCGCGCAGCTGCTTGATCCGCACTGCGATCTGCTGCTGGTCGGGGACAGCCTGGGCCAGGTGATCTACGGCCTGCCTTCGACGGTGCCCGTGACGCTCGAGATGATGGCGGCGCACGGCGCGGCGGTCGTCCGCGGCAGCTATCACAGCGTGGTGATCATCGACATGCCGTTCGGCAGCTATGAGGCTTCCCCGGAAAAGGCGTTCGAGAGCGCCGCGTGGCTGCTCAAGCAGACCGGCGCGGCCGGCGTGAAGATGGAAGGAGGCGAGGCGATGGCGCCGACGGTCCGCTTCCTCACCGAGCGCGGTATTCCGGTAATGGGCCATGTCGGGCTGACGCCGCAGGCGGTGAACGTCCTGGGCGGCTATGGCGCGCGCGGGCGTTCCCCGGAGGAGGCGGCCAAGATTGTCGCCGACGCTGTCGCGGTTGCCGATGCGGGCGCCTTCTCGATCGTGATCGAAGGCGTGGTCGAGCCGATCGCTGTCGAGATCACCCGGAAAATCGCCTGCCCGACGATCGGCATCGGCGCCTCGGCACAGTGCGACGGACAGGTTCTCGTCGCCGAGGACATGCTCGGCATGTTCGAGCGTACGGCGCGCTTCGTGAAGCGGTTCGACGATCTTTCCGGCCGCATTTCCGCCGCTGTTGAGACCTATGCGGCAGACGTGCGGTCGCGTAGTTTTCCAGGTCCCGAACAGACCTACGCGCCCAAGGATTGATCCCTTCCGTTTGTTCGCGGCCACCGCTAAGGTCCGCGCCTTTCCAGCCCCGCCCCGATGGAGCAGCACTTGGCCGTTACGCCAAATACCGACGAAGCATTTCTGCGTGAAGTTGATGAGGAACTCCGCCGCGATCAGCTCGCGAGCATGTGGACCCGCTACGGCCGCTGGCTGATCGTCGCGATCATCGCAGGCCTCGCCGCGTTCGGCGGCTTCCTCTATTGGCAGCATTACAGCGCGCAGACCGCCGGCGAGCAGGGCGAGAAGCTGCAGGTCGTCTATGACGATATCGCCGCGCAGCAATTCGGCTCGGCGCAGAAGCCGCTGGAGGAACTCGCGGGCTCGAAGATCGCCGGCTATCGCGCGATGGCTTTGTTCACCCAGGGCGATCTGCTGCTCGAGAAGGACGACCTGAAGGGCGCCGCCGCCAAGTTCGCTGCGATCGCGGGCGATGCCTCGATCGGACAGCCGCTGCGCGATCTGGCGCTGATCCGTCAGACCACAGCCGAATTCGATACGTTGAAACCCGATGTCGTCGTCAATCGACTGCGTTCGCTGGCAACCAAGGGCAGTCCATGGTTCGGCAGCGCGGGCGAGCTTGTCGGTGTCGCCTATCTGCGGATGAACAAGCCGGATCTGGCGGCGGCGCTGTTCGGGCAGATCGCCAGTGACGAAACCGTGCCCGAGACCATCCGCCAACGAGCGGTTCAGATCGCGGGCACCATGGGCGTCGACGCTGTCGGCCCAGCTGAGGAAAAGAAAGCGCAATGATATACAAGAATCGGGCGGTGCTGGCGCTCGCCGCGCTCCTGGCGCTGAGCGCCTGCGGGGTGTTCAAGGGCGGCAAGAAGAAGACACCGACGCTCGGCGATCGCGTGCCGATCCTCGTCGCCGAAACCGAGGCCACCGCCGACAAGACGCTGGCCGACGTGCAGGTGCTGCTGCCCCCGCCCGAGGCGAATGACGCCTGGGCGCAGCCGGGCGGCAATGCCGCCAAGTCGATGGGCCAGCTCGCGCTTGGCGGCTCGCTCTCGCGCGCCTGGACCGCGTCGATCGACGGCGGCTCGAATCGCCAGCGGCTGGCGGCGGCGCCAGTGGTGGCGGGCGGCAAGCTGTACGCGATGGACGTCGATGCCAATGTTCATGCCTTTTCCGCGGATACGGGGGCTCAGGTCTGGGCGACGAATATCGCCAAGGGCGACAAGAAGACTCAAAGCGCCCGCTTCGGCGGCGGCGTCAGCTTCGACGACGGCAAGGTTTATGCGACCGACGGGCTTGGCGACGTCGCCGCGCTCGACGCGACGACGGGCGCTATCGTCTGGCAGGTAAAGCCCGGCGGGCCGTTGCGCGGTGCGCCGACGATCTCGAACGGCAACCTCTACATATTGAGCCAGGACAATCAGCTGTTCGCGCTGTCGCAGGCCAGCGGCGCGACCGTCTGGACCGGCAGCGGCTCGCTCGAGACGCAGGGCGTGTTCGGCGTGGCTGCTCCGGCGGCAAGCCAGGGCACGGTCGTGGCGGGTTTCTCCTCGGGTGAACTCAATGCCTATCGCTACGAGAATGGCCGCTCGCTGTGGCAGGACGCGCTGTCGCGATCGAGCATATCGACCTCGGTCTCGTCGCTTGCCGATATCGACGCCGATCCGGTGATCGATCGCGGCCTGGTCTTCGCGGTCGGGCAGGGCGGGCGCACGGTCGCGCTTGAGATCGTGTCGGGCCAGCGTATCTGGGAACAGAATTTCGCCGGCATCTCGACCCCATGGGTCGCGGGCGAGTGGCTGTTCCTCGTCACCGACGATGCGCGCGTCGTCTGTCTTGCCCGCGCGACAGGCAAGGTGCGCTGGATCCGCCAGCTCACCCATTATCGGAACGAAAAGGCGCGCAAGAACCCGATCACCTGGTACGGCCCCGTGCTGGCGGGGAATCGCCTTCTGCTGACCAACTCGCAGGGCGAGATCACCGCGGTGGCCGCCGATACGGGCGAAGTCGGCACGGTGATCGATAGCGGCGATTCGTTCAGCCTGCCGCCGATCGTCGCCAATTCGACGCTCTATGTGCTCGATCAGAAGGGCCGTATTTCGGCCTATCGCTGAGCGCTGACCCTGCTGTCGTCGCCCCGGATCATGTCCGGGGTGACGAACGCGGCATAGCAAGCTAAGGCGCGCCATGCCCAAACTTCCCGTGGTCGCGATCATCGGCCGGCCAAATGTCGGCAAATCGACTCTGTTCAACCGCCTCGTCGGCAAGAAGCTCGCGCTGGTCGACGACCGGCCGGGCGTCACCCGCGATCGGCGGGAGGGCGATGCGACGCTGGTCGGCATGGAATTCCGCGTCATCGACACCGCCGGCTACGAGGACGAGGATGCGGCCTCGCTGCCCGGCCGGATGCGTGCTCAGACCGAGGCGGCCGTCGCCCAGGCCGATGTCGCATTGTTCCTGATCGATTCGCGGGTCGGCCTTGTGCCGCTCGACGAAGAGATTGCGCGGTGGCTGCGCGGATCGAAGACGCCGGTCATCCTCGTCGCCAACAAGGCCGAGGGGCGGGCGGGCGAAAGCGGCATCCTGGAATCGCTGTCGCTCGGGTTTGGCGATCCGGTCGCGCTCTCGGCCGAGCATGGCGAGGGCCTGGTCGAGCTGTTCGAGGCGCTGCTGCCCCATGTCGAGGGCGGCGAGGAAGCCGAAGAGTTCGAAACCGAAGACGAGGACGAGGACAATCCCGACGCGCCGCTGAAGCTCGCCATCATCGGCCGGCCCAACGCGGGCAAATCGACGCTGATCAACCGCATGCTCGGCGAGGAGCGGCTGATCACCGGGCCGGAAGCCGGGATCACCCGCGATTCGATCGCGATCGACTGGACCTGGCACGATCCCGACGGAAATGCCCGGGCGGTCCGGCTGATCGACACCGCCGGGATGCGCAAGCGCGCCAACGTCCAGGACAAGCTGGAGAAGCTCTCGGTCGCCGACGCGCTCCACGCGATCGATTTCGCCGAGGTCGTCGTCCTCCTGCTCGACGCGACGCGCGGGCTCGAATCGCAGGATCTGCGCATCGCCGACGCCGCGCTGCAGGAAGGGCGCGCACTCGTCGTCGCGCTCAACAAATGGGATATCGCCGAAAACGCCTCGAGCCTGTTCAACGGCGTCCGTGCCGCGCTCGAAGAGGGGCTGAGCCAGGTAAAGGGCATGCCGCTGCTCACCGTGTCGGGAGCGACCGGCAAGGGCATCGATACGCTGCTCAAGGTCGCGTTCGAGACGCGTGAGGCCTGGTCGCGCCGTGTCGGCACCGGCGAGCTCAACCGCTGGTTCGAAAAGGCGATCGAGGCCAACCCGCCGCCCGCACCGGGTGGCAAGCGGATCAAGCTCCGCTATCTGACTCAGGCCAAGACCCGGCCCCCGGGTTTCGTGCTGTTCGGCACGCGCGTCGATCAGCTTCCGATGAGCTATCAGCGCTATCTGATCAACGGCATCCGCCGCGACCTGGGCTTTGGCGCCGTGCCCGTGCGACTGACGCTCCGAGCTCCGAAAAATCCGTTCGACCGGTAGCCGAAGTATTTTGAGCTACGTACTTTTACCTAGTCTCTGATTTGCCTGTCCTTTTCGGGAGCCTGTTCGGAGGGCCCGTCAACGCATCGTTTACTCCAGCCGCGTATGCAGGCTGAACAACTTCGCGGCCTTGCCGGTCCCGAAGGAGGAGACGACGGTGTCATCTGAGGATCAGGGCCTGGTTGATTGGACGGCGTTTACGCGGGCTCGTAGTGAGCTTGGCGCCGGCTTCGTGCGCATCCTGGGATATTTCCGGGAGGACGGGGTCAAATCCGTCGCGGCGATCGAGGCGGCCATGCGGGCGCAGAACGCAGCGGCGCTGGTGATCCCGGCGCACACGCTGAAGGGCGAGGCCCGCCAGTTCGGCGCCGAGCCGCTCGGCGCGCTTGCCGAGAAGATCGAGACGATCGCTCGCGACTGCGTCGAGAATCGCGACACGCCCGATCAGGCACTGCAATCCGTGGTCGAGCTCCGCCCGATGTTCGAGAACACGCTGGAAATGCTCGAGCGCGAATCGAACCCGCTGGTCGAACGTCGCCCGGCCTTCGGACGCCGCGCTCTCAGCTAACTGCGGAGACGCTCGATCGCCTGGGCAAGGGCGACATACAGCTTGCCCATATCCGATGACAGCAAGGTCACGCCGAGCGGCGACCCGTCGCGCTGCGCCAGGATCGCGCGCAGCATCGCCTCGAAATCGTGGATGTAGCGATTGACCTGCTCGCGGAACGCCGCGTCGTCATCATAAAGCTTCGCGATCTCGCGCGCCTCGCCGGTATCGAGCAGGCGCACGGCGCGGCGCGTGAAGACGCCGCGATCGCCCTTGAGATAGGCTGACCAGGCGCTGTCCGACACCTCGGTCGAGAAGGACTTGGTGATGTCGATCGACGCCGAGTTGAGCGATTCGATCAGCAGGGATACGCGGCGGGCGAAGGTGTCCTTGTCGGCTTCCTCGCGTTCGGCGCGCGCATCCTCGATCCGGCTTTCGACCTTCGCGGTTGAATCGGCGATGGCGAGTATCTGGCGCGTAAGCCGTTCGGACGTGCGCTGCCCGGCCTCGGCGGCCATGTCGCCGGCCTCGATGAGCGACGCGATCTGCTGCTCGATCGCGCCCGACGAAGCGCGGCGCATCGCCTCGGCACTGGCGTTTTCGAGCGCCAGGGCCGCCTCGGGGATGACGGTCGCGAGCGTTTCGCGAGCCCGCTCGGCGGCGGCGCTGGCGGTGTCGCGCACCCGCAACAGCGCCTCGACCAGACGCGGCGCCGCCTCTTCGGCGAAGCGGTGGGTGCGGCCGATCGTTTCCTCGACCATCTCACCCAGCGCATCGGCCTTGGTACGGCCGCTGTTGAGCGTTTCGAGCAATTTGCTCGACAGTTTGTCGAGCGTGTCGCGCTGACCCGCGATGACATGGGCGATCGCCTCGATCGCGTCGTGCGTGCTTTCGGCGGCGGTGACGAGGGCAAGCAGTTCCGGCTTGGCATCGCCCACCACCCGGCGGCTGTCCGAGATTCGCGCGTCGAGCCGGTTGAGCGCTTCGGGCAGCGTCTCGTCGATTTCGCGCGCGGCGGCGTCGAGCGCGGCCATGAGCCTTTCGGTATTGTCGATCGCGGAAACCGCCATCGCGTCGCCGGTCTTCAGCGCCTCGGTCATCGCATCGGCCGAGCCGCCGAGCGCGCTGATCGAGGCGGCCAATGTCTGGGTGCGATCCACGCCCTGCGCATGGAGCGCATCCATCTGGCGGGAGACTCTGGTGAGGCCGGTATCGAGTTCGCCGATGACCATCTCGCTGGCGACGCGCTGCTCGCCCAGTCGGGCTGCGATGCGGTCGATGATCTCCTCGATCGCCGTGATCCGCGTGGCGAGCGCTTCCGCGCTGTCGTGGCCTGCGCGGTCGAGCGCTGCCTGGTTGGTGCCGAGCATCGCCAGCATCGCGTCGCCCTGCGCGGCGATGCCCTTGCGCGCCTCGTCGACCGCATTGGCGGTGCGCCCGAGCAGCCCGTCGACCGCGGACGACATTTCTCCGGTGACCGCTTCGAGCCGTGCCCCGGCCGTCTCGCTGGTCGATTCCATCCGGGTGATGTGCGCCGCAAGCTTCTGCGCGGCGCCGCCGGCAACCGCATCCGCCTCGCGGCCGCGTTCGGCCAGCGCCACGAGCTGCGCGTCGAGCGCGCTGGCATGCTCGCCCGCGCTGATGCCGGTCTGTTCGAGCAGCTTTGCCAGGCCCTCGGTCTCGCCATGCGCCTTGGGCAGGGTGGCGAGGAGAACGCTCAGGCTGGTTTCCGCAGTGGTCGCTGCGGCGGCGACTTTCCGCGCCTGCTCGTCGGCGATGGTGACCTGGTCGACCATGTCGCTGCCGACGCCTGCGAGCTTCGCGACGGCGCCGTCGCCGATCGCCATCAGCATGGTTGTCTGTTCGGCCAGTTTGGAGCGATTGATATCGATCGCGCGCGACAGGGTCGCAACGGTCCGCTCCAGGCTCGCGGCCTCGGCGCGCATGGCCTCCGCGGTCTGGCCGAAGCGCCGCGCCTCGGCGGTGCTGGTGCGCAGGGCGAGCAGCAGGAGGATGCCGATCAGGGCGGGCGGGACGCACAGTGCCGCAATAAAGCCGGTCAGCTCGATTGGCGCAGCGGTTTGCAGGGTGGGCCAGGCGAACCAGAGCATCCCGCCGATCCAGGCCAGCGAGACGATCGACGCAAGCGTGGGAACGATCCAGCGATTGCCGTGCGTCACCTCGTCCTCGACGGTGTCGTGGAGTTCGAGCGGCTCGACCGTAACTGGATCAGGCACCGGCGATTCTTCCACAGGCGCGGCCATACCCGTCCCTGGGCCATTTCCCGGTCTGAGATCGATAATGCGCGAACCCCCGTTCATTTCCGCTGTTTACCATGATTTCCCATCGCGGAAAGCGAATAGAGAAACCTTGTCTTAAGCGATGCCCAGTAGAAATACGACATGGCGTATGATCCCGGTGCAATCGATGCGACGCTGGCGGCGGCGGTGGGCGACGAGCCCCAGCTGATCGCGGAGCTGCGTGAAGCCTTTCTGGACGGCGTACGACGGGGCCTAGACGGCCTCGAGCGTGCCCGTGGTGGAGAGGAGTGGCGCAGCGCTGCTGCGCGCCTGAAGGGGCTTGCCGCAAGCTTCGGTGCGATCCGCCTGATGGCGATCGCCAGCGAGGCGGCCGAGGTCGAGCCCCAGGACCTCAACATGCTCCGCCGCCTGCGCCGCGCGGTCGAGCGCCTTTAGGGCTGATCGACAGCAGGCGGAGCGCACGTGACGCGTGAATCGCGTCCGGCGACTCACCGCAATTTCCGATGCCTTTGCCATTGGCGGTTCTTCCGCCTAACAGCCCCATCATGCTGGCAGGGCTGATTTTCGCGACCGAGGATGCCGACGACCGACCGGGAACGCTTGCCGCGACCCTGCCGTTCGGCGGGCTGACGCTGATCGAGTTCCAAGCCCGGCTGCTCGTCGCGGAGGGCGCGTCGCAGATCATCCTCGTCATTGCCCGACTCACCCCCGAATTGCTCGGCGCGATCAACCGGATCGGGCGGCGCGGTGTGTCGGTCGACGCAGTCCGCACCGCTGCCGAGGTGCTCGAAAAGCTGCATCCGCTGTCACGCGTGCTGGTCGTCGCCGACGGCGTGATGACCACCGGAGAGGTGATGGCGACGATGGCGGCCGAAATCGGCGATGCGCTGCTCGTCACCGGCGATCAGGGCGGGAACAACCGGTTCGAGCGGGTCGGCGCGCTGACCGCCTGGGCAGGGCTCGCGCTGCTCGATCCCAAACGAATCGTCGAAGTGGCGGCGATGCCGAAGGACTATGATTTCCAGTCGACTCTGCTGCGCGTCGCCGCGCAGGCGGGGGCGGTGCAGATAAGATTGCCTGCGGGGGCGGCGGGCGGCGCGCATGGGATCGAGCGCGATTCGCGTCAGCTCGCCGAGCGCGGCAAGGCGATCCTGTCCGCATTGGCGCCCGTTCCCGTGCCCTGGGCAGACCGTTTCATCCTGGCGCCGCTCGCGCGGCTGGCCTTGCCGCACCTGATCGGGCGAGGCTTGCCCAGCGTCGCCGTGGCGGCGTCCGCTGGAATCGCGGCGATCGGGGGGTTCGCCGCGCTGTATTTCGGATGGCCGATCGCTGGCCTGGCCCTGGCGATCGTGGCGATGATCGGCCTCGGGATCGGGACGATGGCCTCGGCCCTCCGTGACGAAGCGATACAGTTACGGGTTCAGCAAGCGGCCATGCTGACGGTGCCCGCCCTTTCGGCCCTGTTGCTCGGCCGGGAATCGGCTTCGGGCTGGATCGCGGCAGGGGCGGCGATTGTCGCTGCCGCCTTGGTCGAGCGTGCGGGAATCCCCCGAATCCGACGCCGCTGGTGGGCGAGCCCGCCCGCCTACCCGATCCTGATGCTGCCTTTCGTGATTTTCGGGCAGCCGCTTGCCGCGCTGATCGCGGCCGGAGGCTATGCCGCAGTGACGCTCGGCGGCGCCATTGAGGCGTTTCGTGAAAAGCCTTAGGCTGGTCTTAACGACAAATCCCTAAGCCGAGGCGCATGTCGATCTATGATGGCGACATGGATGAAGGCACCCACTGGGGGGTCAGCCAGCTGCTCGCTCGCGCGGCGGCCGCGGACCTGCGCGCCGACGAAAGGCTGTCCTTCGCGATCGACGATTTTTTCCTGCCCGATGAATCACGGCTCGACGAACGGTTGCGCGCAGCGCTCACCCTGGCGCTGGCCGGCCTCGTTTCCGCCGTCGAGGGCGCGGTGCGACAGCATGCGGCGCGATTGCTCGCGACGCGCGATGCCCCGGAGCTTTCCGAGATATTGGCGAAGGCGGATACTCCTATCGTCGATCGCCTCGCATCGGCCGGTCTCCTGCGTGATACCGAGCTGATGCGTGAGTTGGTCGGCCGGGTCCGTCAGGATGTACTCGCCGAGGCGCTGCCCGTGTCGGCGCCAGAGGATCCCGATCGCGCCAGCCTGCTCGCCAGGTTGATTCAGAACCCCGACGGCGTCGTCGCGACCGCCGCGATGGCGCTGCTGGCGGCCGAAAGCCGCCGGCATGGCGATCCCGAGGCGATGGCGGTTCGCACCGATCTTCCCGCCGAGCTCCATCACCGGCTCGTCTGGTGGGTCGCGGCCGCTCTGCGCGAGCGCTTTGCCCAGGATGCCGGCGATTTCCTGCCGATTCTCGACCGCGCGCTCGCCGATGCCGCCATGCGCAGCGTGTCTACCCATGACGAGGGCGATCGGCTGGAGGCGTCGGCGATGCGCCTGGCCGCCGCGCTCGATTCGCGCGCTGACGAACTTGCTCCGCTGCTGGTGGAAACGCTCGACGATCACCGGCTGTCCTTGTTCGTCGCGCTGATCGGCCATGCGTTGGGCCTGGACTATGCCGATGCGCGCGAGATCGTGCTCGATCCCGCATCCGACCGGCTATGGTTGGTGCTGCGTGCACTCGAGCTTGGCCGCGATTCGATCGCGCGGATCGGGCTTGCGCTGAGTGAGGCCGACCCGCGCCGCGATCTCGACAGTTTCGCCGAAGCGCTCGACGGCATCGCCGCGACCCCATCCGGCAGCGCCCGCGCGGCGCTCGCGCCGCTGCTGCTTCATCCCGATTATCGTGCCGCGCTGCTCGCGCTGGCGCGGGGTACAAGATCATGAACGTCACCGACCCCATGCTGCCCCCGGTCCGCGGGCTGGTCGATCGCGCCGGCCGCCTGGTTGAGGCCGATCAGCGGCTGCTCGATCTCAACGCCCGTGCGGGCGGCGGCGTCGGTCAGCCTGTCGCAATTCCGCAGATCGCGACGCTGACCCGGTTGGCGCAACGCCTCGGCATCCTCGTCTCGCGCGGCGTGGTCGCGGCGGACGGCGACGACGATGTCGAATTGTGGGTCCGCGCCGAACCCGAGGCCGCCGGTGTCCGGCTGATGATCACCGGCTGGCGCACCCGCGCCGCCTGGCATTCGGAAGCGGCACAGGGCGAGCGCGACGGCGATTTCCTGCGCAGCTCGGGCGATTGGCTATGGGAGACCGATTCGGCGCTCCGCATCACCTTCCTGTCGATCAGCGCAGGCGCGAAATACGGCTTCGATTCGGCCGCGATGCTCGGCCAGCCGCTGACGCGGCTGTTCGCGCTCGGCGAGGATCGCGAGGGCGCCTTCCCGATCCTGGGTGGGCTGGCGATGCACCAGCGCTTCGACGATCAGCGCGCGTCGATCCGCGCGACCGGTCGCGCCGTCCGCCTGTCCGCCACGCCGCGCGCCGATGCGAGCGGCGCCTTTGCCGGCTTTGTGGGCGCTGCGCACATGATGGACGACGCGCCGGCGACTGCTGTGCCAGCGCGCCGGGTGCCACCGCTCGAGGACCTGACCGACGCCTTCGCCGCGCAGCTCGATCAGGCGCTCCGCACCCCGCTTGGGCGCATCATCGCCAATGCCGA
>NZ_JAQGLC010000388.1 GCF_028293085.1 Sphingomonas bacterium | reverse complement strand
AATATCGTCTCCAATCACTGGCTTATCTCGATGGTCGCGCCCGAGATGCGCGCGCGGAAATCGGGGTCGATCGTCATCATCTCGTCGATCGGCGGCCTGCGCGGGTCGCCGGTCATCGGCGCCTATTGCATCTCCAAGGCGGCCGATATGCAGCTCGCCCGCAACCTCGCGGTTGAATATGGCCCGGATAATGTCCGCGTGAACTGCATCGCCCCGGGCCTGATCAAGACCGACTTCGCCCGCGCCTTGTGGGAAGATCCCGAGCGCGAGAAACGCACCAACAGCTCGACGCCACTCCGCCGCATCGGCCAGCCCGAGGAGATCGCCGGGGCGGTCGTGTATCTGGCCGCGCCCGCCAGCGCCTTCATGACCGGGCAGACCATGGTGATCGATGGCGGCGTGACGATCTGACCTTCGTCGCCCCGGCGGAGGCCGGGGCCGCTTCGCAATGGAGCGCGCCCGACGCACATAGCGGCCCCGGCCTCCGCCGGGGTGACGGAGGAAGAAATGGCAAGGTTCACCGGCAAATCGATCATCGTCACCGGCGCGGGCTCGGGCATCGGCCGCGCGGCGTCCCTGCTTTTCGCAAGCGAAGGCGGGCAGGTGATCGTCGCCGACAAGTCCGACGCGGTGCATGAGACCGCCGACATGATCGACAAGGCCGGTGGCACCGCCCACGCGATCCAGATCGACGCCGGCACCGAGGAAGACGTCATCCGCGCGGTCGCGGTCGCATGCGAATATTATGGCGGGCTCGACGTGATGTTCGCCAATGCCGGCATCTCGGGCGGCATGGCGAACATCTTCGATACCGATGTCGCGCTGATCACCGAAGTGCTGCGCGTCAATCTGATCGGCCCCTATCTGGCGATCAAGCACGCCGCGCCCAGGATCGCCGAGCGCGGCGGCGGCGCGATCGTGTTGACCGCGAGCGTCGCCGGCATCCGCTCGGGCGCGGGCAGCCCCGCCTATTCGGCGTCCAAGGCAGGCGTGATCAACCTGGCGATGGTCTCCGCGCAGCAGCTCTCCGGATCGAATGTCCGCGTCAACGCGATCTGCCCCGGCCTCACCGAAACCGGCATGACCAAGCCGACCTTCGATTACGCGCGCGAGGCGGGCAAGCTCGATCGGGTCGGCCGTCTCAACCCCTTGCGCCGCGGTGCGCAGCCCGAGGAACTGGCGAAAGTCGCCGCCTTCCTCGCGTCGGACGATGCAAGCTATGTCAACGGCCAGGCCATCGCGGTCGATGGCGGGCTGTCATCGAGCCATCCGGTGATCCGCCAGGAATATGGGAAGACGGCGGTCTGAACCGCCGATTGACTCGGCCTCCGATGCGGGACAGCGAAGCGAAAGTGCTGGATCGCCCGGTCGAGTGGAGCCGAGCCAGCCTGACCGACATATTCCTCTATGTGCCGTACAATATTGTGGTTCAGCCGCACACGCGATAGCGCGCGCTATTCCGCGGTTGAGGCGTCAGCCGTCGCTTTCGCCTGTAAAGCCTTGGCGTGGAGCGTGCACCGTGTCGGACGGACGGTCGAGGCGGAAGCGGTCCATGCCGAGCGGGTTCCCGGTAAGGATCGCCAGCATCGTGGAAATCGCCTCCCGCTCCCGCGCGCCGAGTTTTCCGAACATGTCGATCAGCTGCCGTTCCTCGCTGCCCTGGCTGCCATCGTCGCGCCGGCCGGTGAGCAGATAGCCGATGTCGATGTCGTTGCCGGCGAGGCGGTAGAGATACTCGACAGTCGGCGCGGTCTTGCCGGTCTCGTAGGAAACCTGGCTGTTCTTCTTCACCCCGCCCAGCGCGGCGAATTCCTGCTGGTTGAAGGCGGTGAGCAGGCGCGCCTCGCGTAGGCGCTCGCCAAATCGGCGAAGTTGTTCGTCGCCCGTCATACTGCCTTGTGAGGAATGATATTTCGGTATAAGCCCGAAACATTGGCCCATAATTCACGGTATGTCGTGATGTTGCTTGATGGCATGCACAAGGAAGATGTGAAGGCAGTGTTGCGCAAGAAGTTCGGCTCCCTCGCGGCGTTCGAGCGCGCCGAATCGCTCGCCGCACAGTCGGTTTCAGAAATTTTCCGTGGGCGGCCGAGCAGACGCACGCGCGACGCCATCGAAAAGGTGCTACGAGAAAATGCGGAGGCGACAGAATCCATAGTTTCGGTTGATACCCACGCTTCGCCCGTATTTCACCGTCAAAATTCACAAGGCCGCTAGATATGGCGACGCTTCCTGCACATGGCGCCGCCAATGGCGCGCTCAGCGCCGGCGAGGAGGCGGCCTTGCGCGCGCTGCATTGCGGTTGGCGCTTCGGCATCGACGCGTCCAGCGAGCGCGGGCTGGTAGGCCGCCGACTGGTGGCGCTGGATGACTGGAAGCTGGGGGCGCTCGTCTTTCACGACATTCCCTTCCTCACCGATGCGGGGACCAGGCTTGCCGCGCAATTGGTGGCGGAGCAGGAGCTCATGGCCGGCCTTTGCCGGTCGCGCGGCGGATTCGGCGTGTTTCAGGGCGGGCTCGCCTGAACGTGCACGCTTAGTCGCGCAGCCGCATCAGCCCTTCCTGCGCGACGCTCGCCACCAGCCTTCCGTCGCGGCTGTAGATCTTGCCGCGGTTGAAGCCGCGGGCATGGCCGGCCCAGGGACTGTCGCAGGAATAGAGCAGCCAGTCGTCGGCGCGGAAATCCTCGTGCAGCCACAAAGCGTGATCGAGGCTCGCGGTCTGGAGGTTGTGCGTCATCCAGTTGACCCCGTGGGCCAGCGTCGCCGTGCCGAGCAGCGACATGTCGGACGCATAAGCCAGGATCGCGCGGTGCATTGCCGCGTCGTCGCCGATCGGCGCGACGAGTCGGAACCAGCTATCCTGCTTCGGCTCCTGCTTGACCGGCCTGAACCAGCTGCGCGGATGGACCGGCCTGATCTCGATCGGCCGTGCGCGGAGCATGTGGCGACGGAATTTCTCCGGAATCTCGTCGATCATCTCGCGGCGCAAATCCGCTTCCGACAGCAGCTCGTCGGGCCCCGGTACGTCGGGCATCGTGTCCTGGTGATGCAGCCCGTCCTCCGGCACCTGGAAGCTCGCCGCCATGTTGAGGATCGGCTGGCCCTGCTGCATCGCGATCACGCGCCGGGTGGCGAAGCTGCGCCCCTCGAAATCGCGGACCACGCGGTAGATGATCGGGAAATCCTCATTCCCCGGCCGCATGAAATAGGCGTGGAGCGAATGCGCGACCTTCGTTTCGTCGACCGAGCGCTGTGCTGCCTGGAGCGCCTGCGCGATCACCTGCCCGCCGAATACCCGGCCGAACCCGCCCGGCTGGCGGCGGCCACGATAGAGATCGGTATCGAGTTCTTCGACTTCCAGGAGATCGACCAGGCCCTGCACCAAGGCTTCGGGCGGGGTGTCGGGAGAGGCGTTGTCCATCAGTAACCGGCCGCGCGTGCCAGCCGATCGGCATGGAAATTCGCGTCGCCGAACATCTCGGCGAGCACCCGCGCGCGCTTCATGTAGAAGCCGATGTCATATTCGTCCGTCATGCCGATGCCCCCATGCATCTGCACGCCTTCCTGTACGCTGAGCGTGGTGGCAAGTGCGGTCATGGCTTTTGCGACTGACACTGCTGCATCCGCCGTCTCGTCACCCGCATCGAGCAACTGCTGTGCTTTGAGCACGGCGGCGCGAGCGACCTCCATCTCGGAATAGAGATGCGCCGCGCGGTGCTGCAGTGCCTGGAAGCTGCCGATCGTGACGCCGAACTGCTTGCGTTCCTTGAGATAGGAGACGGTCAGGTCCATCGCCCCGCCGCCGACGCCGAGCAATTCGGCCGAGGCGCCGGTGCGGCCCGCGGCGAGCAGGCGATTGAGCGGATCGCGCCCGGCATCGACCTCTCCGATCACGGCGTCCGCGGTGACCTCGACGCCGTCGAACTCGAGCCGCGCGGCGATGCTGGAATCGGCGAGGCGCTCGGCCTCGGCCGTGAAACCGGCCGCGCCTTTCTCGACCGCGAACAAGGTGACGCCGTTCGCATCATTCGCTGACCCGGCGGTGCGCGCGGCGACGATGATCAGATCGGCGACATGGCCGTGTGTGACGAACTGCTTCCTGCCCGACAGGCGGAAGCCATTGCCCGAGCGCTCGGCCTTCATCGCCACGCTGTCGCGATGTTTGGCGCCCTCGTCGATCGCCAGTGCCGCGACGGTCTCG
>NZ_JAQGLC010000379.1 GCF_028293085.1 Sphingomonas bacterium | reverse complement strand
ACACCCAGGCGCCACTTGCCACACGAACCTCGGGCCTCGGCGCCAGCGCCCGCAGCCTGGTCTATGCCGACGGCGCGCTGCTCTCGGCCTTGATCGGCAACAACAACACTTCGGCCTCGCCCCGCTGGAGCCTGGTTAGCCCGCAGGAAGTCGAGCGGATCGATGTCCTCTACGGCCCTTTCTCAGCAGCCTATCCGGGCAATTCGATCGGCGCGGTGGTCAACATCACCACGCGGCTGCCCGACAAGCTCGAAGGGACAATCAGCGCCGGCACCAACATCCAGCGCTTCAGCCAGTACGGCACCAGCCGCACACTGCCGACCTATGCCTTCGGCGCGACGATCGGCGACCGCTTCGGTCCGCTGTCGATCTTTGCCAGCGCGACCCGCGTCACCAGCAACGGCCAGCCGCTTGCCTATGTCACGGCGCTGCGCCCCGCGACGCTGAATGCGGGCGGCTCTCCGACCGGCGGCGGCTTCGACGACGTCAACCGCGCCGGCGCGCCGATCCGCGTGATCGGCGCCGGCGGCTTCGAGCATCAGCAGCAGGGTATCTACAAGCTCAAAGCCGCGCTCGACCTCACCTCGGCTATCCGCCTGACCTATGTCGGCGGCCTGTTCGTCAACGACACCGATGCCACTGCCGAGACCTATCTGACCGGCGCATCGGGGCCGGCCTATTCGGGCGACCTCAACATCGCCGGCCATCCCTATTCGATCGCGGCGAGTACCTTTTCCAACAATGTCTATCGCTATGACGAACGCCATTGGTCGCACAGCCTTTCTGCGACGGGCACGAGCAGCCGCTTCGACTGGCAGGTGATCGGCACCCTCTATGATTTCGTGCGCGACGAGCAGCGCATCCCGACCGTAGCCCTGCCCGCTGCCCTGTCGGGCGGCGCCGGGACGATCACGCGGCTCGACGGCACCGGTTGGCAAACGCTCGATGCGAAGGGCGTCTGGCGTTCCGACGAGGCCGCCAGCCATGCGATCAGCTTCGGCTATCACCATGATCGCTTCACCCTCGCCAGCAATCGCTACGCGACTGCCGATTGGATTGCCGGGGCCCCCGGTGCGCTCAACCTCGCGTCGAGCGGCAAGACCCAGACCGATGCGCTCTGGCTCCAGGATGCCTGGCATATCGCCGCGCCGCTGACCCTGACGGTCGGCGGGCGGCAGGAATGGTGGAAGGCGTTCGACGGCGCGAACTTCTCGCTCGCTCCCACCTTCTCGGTCAGTCAGCCGCGCCGCTCGGCCAGCCGCTTCTCGCCCAAGGCATCGCTGGCCTGGCGGCCGGCCAGGGCCTGGACGGCGACGCTATCGTTCGGAGAGGCATATCGTTTTCCGACGGTGACCGAACTCTACCAGGCGATCACCACCGGCCCGACGATCACTGCGCCCAATCCGACGCTCAAGCCCGAGCGCGCGCTGTCGCAGGAACTGGCGCTCCAACACAATGGCGACCACGGTTACGTCCGGCTATCGCTGTTCAACGAGAGCATCACCGATGCATTGCTCTCGCAAAGCGCCCCGCTCGTCGCCGGTTCGACGACCTTGTTCACCTATGTCCAGAATGTGGACCGGGTTCGCACCCGCGGCGCCGAGGTGGTGTTCGAGCAGCGGAACGTCCTGCCCCGCTTCGATCTGTCGGGAAGCCTGACGCTGATCGATCCCCGCATCCGCGCCGACGCCGCCTTCCCCGCAGCGATCGGCAAGCGCCCGCCCCAGTTGCTGTTGCGCAAAGCGAACCTGGTTGCGACATGGCGCCCGGAGCCGGCTGTGGCTCTCACCGCCGCCGCGCGTTATGCCAGCCGTTCCTTCGGCACGATCGACAACAGCGATCCGGTTTCGAACACCTTTCAGGGATTCGGCAGCTATGTCGTGGTTGATCTTCGCACCAATGTGAAAGTGACGCCCAAATGGTCGATGGGCCTGGGCATCGATAATATCGGGAACAGAAAATATTATCTGTTCCACCCCTTTCCGCAACGTTCCCTATCGGCAGATCTGACCTACGCCTTCTGACGAGCGGCCTTACGTAACTTTACGGATGCGAAGGGTGACCGATCATGAAATAACGCCGTGATCTAATCAGGCCGATCGATTCCCCGGGGGGGCGTGGTCGCTGGGGGCGGGGCCGGTACGAAGTGAACAGCGCGACGATCGCACGGCTCGGGAGGACGCTGCCCCCGAAGGCGGCTGCCGCAGCGCTTGTCGGCGTGGCCTGCCTGCTGACGCTTGTCGGCCTCGCCGGCTGGGTGTTCGCCAACGATCGGCTGAAGACCTTCGGCGCCACCGGATTCCCGATCCGGCCATGGACTGCCGTCGGATATCTGTTCCTGTCGGCTGCGGCGTTCGCATCGCTGCTGGAACGACGCAGGATCGCCGGCGTCCTGACGGTCGTGCCCGCCGCGATCGCCCTGTGGACGGTCCTGCGCCGGATCGGCTGGATCCAGGTCGAACTGTACCGGCCTTTTTTCCCCAACCAGCTTGCCGCCAGCGATATTCCGCACGCCGCGCTGCCGACGATCGGCGCGTCGATCTCGTTCCTGCTGCTGACCTCCGCGATCCTCGCCATGCCGCGTCGATCGCGCCGCCTCGACGATGCGAGCGTGCTGCTTGCCGGGAGCGCCTTGCTGATCGGCCTGGCGAGCTGCGTGATGGTCCTGTTGGTGTCGCCGGAGGACGGCGCCTCGGTCGCGCTGGTCAGTTCGCTGCCGGCAAGCCTCGCCGGCATCGCGATCGCCGCCGCGCTGATCCTCCCGCGGCACCGGGCCGGGTGGGAGATATTGCTCTCGGCCGGCGACGAGGAATGGCGCTCCTTCCGCCGGGTTCTGCCGGTGATCCTGATCCTTCCCGTGGCGCCGTCGCTGCTGGAGTTCTGGATCGAGCGCAACGACCTGCTCCCATCGGGTGCCGGCAGGATCGCCGTCATCACCGGCAACGTCCTGATCGTCGCGGTCCTGATCGCCTGGGCGATGGCGCGCGTGCTGCGGCAGCAAGGCGAACTCTTCTATCTCAATCGCGCGATCGACACCGCCAACATCGCCCTCACCACTACCGATGGGGTGATCACGCACTGGTCCGGCGGCTGCGAATTTCTCTACGGCTATTCGAGCCGGGCCGCGATCGGGCGGCGCAAATATGAATTGCTGCAGTCCCGCCCGGCGCGCGGGGGCGATCTGCTCCTCGCCGCGAGCGAGAACGAGCAGGAACTGGTCGAACTCTGCCGCGACGGCACGGAGATCAGCGTCATCGAACGGCAGCAGCGCGTCGAGATCCCCGGCCGGGCGCCCATGATCGTGCTCAACCTGCTCGACATCACCGAGCGCGTCAGCGCGGAAGCCGCGCTCCGGACCAGCGAGGAACGCCTCGCGCTCGCGACCGAGGCGCATGAGGTCGGCGTCTTCGAATGGAATGTCGCGAGTGGCGCGCTGACCTGGTCGCCGGGTGCCGAGCAGCGGCTCGGTCTCGAGGCCGGATCGGTGCGCGATTATGAGAGTTGGAAGGCGATGATCGTGCCCGAAGACGCCGAGGCGATCGTCGAGACGATCGGCAAGGCAGTCGCGGCCAAGGCCGACAAGTTCAGCTTCAGCTACCGCTTCCTGCCGATCAACGGTATCTCCCGTTCGATCGAGGGATCGTCGCGCTGCATCTACGATCCTACGGGAAACCTGATCCGCACCGTCGGCGTCTGCCTCGACACGACCGAGCGTGACGGGCGGGAGGCCGCGCTCCGCGCGAGCGAGGCACAGCTGCGCTCGATCATCGAAACCGTGCCCGAGGCGATGGTGGTGATCGACGAGAATGGCACCGTTCACGGCTTCAGCAACGCGGCAGAGCGAACCTGGGGTTACCGCGCCGAGGAAGTGCTCGGCCGGAACTTCGCGATGCTGGCCACCGAGGAGGAGGGAAAGCGCTACGCAACCGCACTCCGCAATTATATCGCGACCGGCCAGACCACCGCGATCGGGCGTGACGTGCCCGGCACCGGCCTCACCAAAAGCGGCTTGGTCTTCCCGGCGGAGATCCAGGTCGGCGTCGCGCGATCGGGCGACGAGCTGCGGATCGCCATGTTCTTCACCGACATCTCCGAACGGCTCGTTGCCGAGGAGCGGATGAGCGACCTCAATCACGAGCTCGCGCATCTCGCGCGCCAAAGCGCGATGAGCGAGCTCGCCGCGGACATGGCGCATGAACTCAACCAGCCATTGACTGCGGTTTCCAACCTGCTCGCCACCGCGCGGATCCTGACCGAACGCGGCGACGATCCGGCACGCGCCGTGGACCTGTTGCGGATGGGCGGCGAACAGACCATCCGCGCCGGCGAGATCGTCCGGCGCATGCGCGATTTCGTCGCCAGGCGCGAAGTCGCGATGCGCCCGGAATCGCTCGACCGGCTGGTCAATGACGCGATCGAGCTGGTGATGGTCGGCACCAGGCCATTCGACATCGGCCTGACCATCGATTTCGATCCGGCGGCCGACCGGATCTTTGCCGACGGCGTCCAGGTGCAGCAGGTCGTCGTCAACCTGTTGCGCAACGCGCTGGAAGCCCTTCGCGACCGGTCCCGCCCCGACCGGCGCATCTGGATCCGGTCCCGCCGGCTGGACGGTCCGCTGGTCGAGGTCGAGCTGAGCGACAACGGCCCCGGCATTTCCGTGGACATGCTGGACAAGCTCTACACCCGCTTTTCGACCAGCAAGACGGAGACGGGCATGGGCATCGGCCTGTCGATCTCGCGGCGCATCGTCGAGGCGCATGGCGGCACCCTGACCGCCGGGAACCAGCCGGAGGGCGGCGCGAGCTTCCGCTTCACCCTGCCCGCCGACGAAGGCCTGCCCGGAGAATGACCGGGCGCATGGGCGTCCCGGCCCCCGGGATCGAGGGACGACAGCCCATCCGCCCGATCCCCGTTCCGTGTCGAGTCGCCCTGTTCCTCCCTGATAAATTCCGATTTTATTTTTTGCCGTGATTTCACCCTGTTATGTTGGAATTTTCGATCAAATTCCTGCAAATATATCAATGGGTTAGACATCATCCGCCCTGTTACGGAATAACAGGGCGGAATATTCGGCATAACAGGGCGGCCTCCGACCATAACAGGGCGCTAACAGGGTGAAAGTGCGTGCGCCGGATCGAACGAACGACCCGATTCGCGCGCGACCATAGCCCCGTGACGCCAGTGTTGAATCAAGCGGCCTGGAGGTGGCTGGAGGCGGAGCTGCGAGCACTGCGCGGAGTGCCGATGCTCCGGGACCGAGCCGCAGACTATCCCCGAATCAAGCGCCCAGATTGAGCGCGTAGCGCGTCGATTTCAGGCTGCCAGTGACGACGAGCACGCCCTTTTCGACGAGGTCGGCAAGGTCGCGTGTCGCGGTTGCCCGCGACGCACCCGTGATGCTGATATAGTTGGCGGCGCTCAAGCCCCCCTTGAAGCCGTCCAGGCCTTCGCGAAACATCCGCGCAAGGGCGCGCGCCTGCCGGTCGTTGAGCCTGTCGCGGACGCGGTCATAGAGCTTCGTTTTGGCGATCAGGAAATCGATGATGCGCTGCGTATGCGCCTGAGCCTCGAGCACCGTCTCCGCGAAATAGCCCAGCCAGCCGCCGACCGCTGTGTTCTTGTTGTTCGCTTCGAGAGCGTCGTAATAGGCGAAACGCTTGCGCTGGATCACGTGCGAGAGCGCGAGCAGGCTTGGTTGACCGATTGCTTGCGCCAGAGCCTTTTCGGCCAGCGCCCGCGCAATCCGCCCGTTACCGTCTTCATAGGGATGGACGCTCACGAAATAGAGATGGGCGAGCCCGGCGCGAGTCAAAGCGGGTAAAGGATGCACGCTATCCGGTGCGCTATCCGCGAACCATGCGATGAAGGCATCCATCTCGCGCGGCACGGCCTCCGAAGGCGGCGCTTCGTAGTGCACTCTGGGCTCGTGCAGATAGCCGGAGACCACCTGCATCGGCGTCGCATGCGTGCGGTAAGCGCCGATCTGTTCAAAATCCGTGCGGCCGTTGGTGATCAGGCGGTGCCAGCGGTGCAGCGTTTCATGCGAGAGAGGCTCGGCGAAGTTGCGATAGAGATCGATCATCATCTCGGCGATCCCGGCTTCGGCAGGCGGGATGCGGCGATGATCCGCCTCCAATCCGAACTGGCGACGCAGGGAGGATTGGACACTGTCGCGGTTGAGCAGTTCGCCTTCGATCTCGGAGGTCTTGAGCGCCTCGCCCGTCATCATGTCGATCAGGATGGCGGTGCGGTCGTCGTCGCCGACATGCTTGATCGAACCGATCTGCTCGCCCGCATTCTGCAAAAAGCGCGCTTCGAGCGGCGCGAGCGTCGCGTCGTTCCACCGAAAATCCGGCCAGTCGGATTGCTGCCAATTCCAGACCATGAGGTATAAGGATCTCCTTTATAACTCACATAATAGGCAATGATGAGTTAAAAAGACAGCTTTATAGCTCAGCCCACGGACATCCTGAAATTCCGCGTGCACATCAACGCGATTCAGATTCCGAGTTGCAGATTGTGTTGGCTGGGGCGGCAGGGTTCGAACCTGCGAATGGCGGCATCAAAAGCCGCTGCCTTACCACTTGGCGACGCCCCAGCAGAGCGCAGCCCTTTAGGGACAGCACTCGATTCCCGCAACGGCCCTGATCGGATCAGTCGATCCGGTCGATCCAGTCGTGCGGATCGGGCACGTTGCCGCGCTGGATGTCGGTCAGCGCGCTCAGCATGCGCAGCGTGGTCTGGCCGGGGCCGCCGCTGCCGATGGTGAAATCGCCGCCGCGCATCTTCATCTGGCCGATCGGCGCGACCACCGCCGCGGTGCCGCAGGCGAATGCCTCACGCAGGCGTCCGCTTTCCGCATCGGCGCGGCACTGGTCGATCGAATAGGGCTCCTCGCGCGCGGTCAGCCCCATGTCCTTCGCCAGGGTCAGGATCGAATCGCGGGTGATGCCGGGCAGGATCGTGCCCGTGAGCGGCGGCGTCGAAAGCGTGCCGTCGTCGAACACGAAGAAGATGTTCATGCCGCCGAGTTCCTCGATCCAGCGGCGCTCGGCCGCGTCGAGGAACAGCACCTGATCGCAGCCCTGGCGAATCGCCTCGGCCTGCGCGACCAGGCTCGTCGCATAATTGCCGCCGCACTTGGCCGCGCCGGTGCCGCCGGGCGCGGCGCGGGTATAGTCCTCCGACACCCAGAGCGAGACCGCCGGCGCGCCGCCCTTGAAATAGGCGCCGACCGAAGAGGCGATCACCGCATAGATATATTCGGCGGACGGCTTCACGCCGAGGAACACCTCGCTCGCGATCATGAAGGGCCGCAGATAGAGCGAGCCGCCCGGCGCCGTCGGGATCCAGTCATGGTCGGTGCGGACCAGCAGGCGGATCGATTCGAGGAACAGCTCTTCCGGCAATTCCGCCATCGCCATGCGCACCGCCGAATTGCGGAAGCGCCGCGCATTCGCCTCGGGCCGGAACAACGCCGTGCCGCCATCGGCGAGACGATAGGCCTTCATGCCCTCGAAGATTTCCTGGGCGTAATGCAGCACCGCGGAGGAGGGATCCATCTGGAACGGCGCGCGCGCCTCGACGCGCGCATCGTGCCAACCCTCGGTCTCGTTATAGCGGATCGTCACCATGTGATCGGTGAAAACACGCCCGAACCCCGGATTCTCCAGCAGGCGCGCGCGCTCGTTCACATCGACCGGATTGGCGTGCGGATGATGGCTGAAAGTCAGGCCGGCGCCCGCGCTCCCGTCGCTGGTTTTGTCGAGCATCGTTCCATTCTTACAATTTGATACAATTTGGGGGTTGAAGCCTAGTACGGAAGCCGCCAAATCGGGTCAACATGGCAGCCACGACAACGTCCGCTTCCCCGCTGTTCCTGCGGGAGCCCGAGCTTCGCCGCGGGATGGAACTGCTCTATTTCGGCAACAGCCACTTCACGCGCGCGATCGATCGCGGTCTCGCGTCGCGGGGGCTGGGCCGGGCACACCACAGAGCGCTCTATTTCATCGCGCGATCGCCCGACATGACGGTCAGCGACCTGCTCGCCCTGCTCGGCATCACCAAACAGTCGCTCGGCCGCGTGCTGACCGAACTCAGCGAACGCGGCCTGGTGGAAACCCGCCCCGGCGAGCGCGACCGGCGCCAGCGGCTGCTGCGCCTGACCGAAGAGGGCAAGGCGTTCGAGACCGAACTGTTCGAGGCGCTGCGCGAGCGCCTCTCGGCCGCCTATGCCAGCGCCGGGCAGGCTGCGGTCGGCGGCTTCTGGGCCGTGCTCGAAGGCCTCATCCCCGAGGACGAGCGTCCCCGGATCGAGGGCCTGCGAGCCTAGAGCAGGCTGCGTAAATCTGACGCGCCCCGCCTGCTCTGGGCCTGCTCCCGTTATTTGTTGTCGCATCGTTCTTGCGAAAAACCGGTACCCACTTTTCGCACGATGCTCCAGGCCTTTCCACGCTCCTGGTCAGAGCGTTTTCATATATTCCAGCAGCGCGCGCTTGTCCTCATCGGGCAGAGTCGTGCCGAACTCGTGCCCGCAACGGCTGTTGCCCGAATTGATCTTGTCGCATCCGGTGGTGACGCGGACGCCGCTCAATCCCGGCTGGGCGGCGGCCAGGCCCACGGTCTGCGTGTCGTAATAGGGACCGACCGCGAACGACGCGGCGCGCTGATCGGCCGGCTTGAGCAGGTCGGCCAGGCTCGCGACCGATCCGTTGTGGAGATAGGGTGCGGCTGCCCAGATGCCGTACATCACGCGCGATTCGTAGACGTTCTTGCCGGTGCCGGTCTGCGCCGCGGCCTCGTCGTCGAACGCGTCGTTGAGCGCCTGTTTCACGTCGTTCGATGGTTTCGGCGGGTTGGCATCGCTCTGCTCGACGGCGAGGTTGCCCCAGAGCGCCTTCACCCAGGACCCACTCTGCAGGATCGCGCCCCCGACCGACACGCCCAGCAGGCTGAAGGTGGTGGTCGGGCTCTTCAGCGGCGGCATCAGGAAGGGGATATTGGCACCCTTCAGCACGCCGGCGTCGGATTCACGCAACAGGATCTCATGCTCATGCGTGTCGGTGCCGACATCGAGCAGCGGGGTCGCCCAGGTGCTCTGGAACGGAATCCGCTTCTTGCCCGGCGTCTGGCCGTGGCAGGAGACGCAGCCGCCCTGATCGGTGGACCGGCCGTAGATCGCCTTTCCACGATCGGCCAAAGCCTGGTCGACCGGCCAGGGCCATTTGGGCGCGCCGATCTTCTTCACCAGGTCCTCGAGCTCGAGCAACCCGTCGAAATTGACCGATGTCTCGACCGGCGTGCCCTTGTTGATGAAGTTGATCCCGAACAGCCGAAGCGGCGCCTTTTTCGGCCGGAACCTGCCGAACACCCCCATCACCTCGCCGGTGTTGCGCGCGAGGCCGTAAATGTCGCTGCCATTGGCGGAGAAGCCTGGCCACTGGGTATAATCCTGCTTGGGCGCGTTCCACAGGAAGGGGTAGCGCACCGGCGCGTCGGCGATCAGGATGTTCTTTTCGATCAGGTAGCTGGGCGGCTTGCCGAGATCGAGGCCGGCCAGCCGGTCGAAGATCATGCTGACCGCGTCGAGCCGACCCATGCCCCAGACCGGTGTCGGGAAGGCATGGTTCCGCATCGCGTTCTCGCGCAGATACCAGAGATCGACCTCCTGGCGGAGATCCTTCAACTGTTTCTTCGACGGTTTGGCGTGGAACACGGCGGTGGCGAAGGTTTCGAATGCCGTATTGCTGGCGCGGACCCGGCCGACCGCATCGACCAGATCGACCAGCAACGCCTGGAAGTCGACGATCGCGGGGCCACCATCGACCCGATATTGCTGGCCGCCGACCACGATCTGTCGCGTATGGCAGGCCGAGCAGGTCATGCCCGCCACCTCATGGCCCGCGGGCCCGGCCGTGGTGAAGCCGATCGGCAGGCCGGTATCGGGATTGGGCAGATAGCCGTAGCGGGCGAACTGGTCGAACAGGAAAGGCTTGCCGTCCGCGGTCGTCAGCGCCTGGAGCCAGGCATAGGGGATCATCTGCGATCCCTGATCGCGGCTGTAGAAATCCTTGCGCGTCGCGTCGTTCCACGACGAGCCCTGATCGAGATAGATGACCGCTGCGCCGGTCGCATCGCTCTGGCCGGCACCCGTCGCCAACCCCCCGGCCGGCACGCTCAGGCACGCGGCGATCAACGCGCCCGCGAGACAGTTTTTCAGAAGAGCCTTGCGCATCACCAATCCCCCGGGACGAAAGTGTCTACGCCTACCCGGGCTGCACATCGGCGAGCCCGGGCGGAAGAGCATCACGTCCTCCGGCTTCGGGCAATCGGAGTTGAAACCATTTCGGGAGGATGGGGCGGCTAGCGCGCCGCGGCCGCCATCTCGGCATTGCGGCGCGTGGAAGCCGCGATCGTCTCGCGCAACAGGAGCTTCAGCGCCTCGTCGCGATCGAGGACATTGAGCCCCGCGCGGGTCGAGCCGCCGGGACTGGCGACGCGATCGGCGAGGATCGCGGGCGAAACGTCGGCGCCTGCCGCCAGCATCGCGGATCCCTCGACCGTCGCGATCGCCATGCGCTGCGCCTGATCGGCCGGCAGCCCGAGCGCTGTGCCCGCCTCGGCCAACGCGTCGATGAAGCGATAGAGAAAGCCCGGCCCGCTGCCGGCCAGCGCAGTGACGACATCGAACAGCGCCTCGTCATCGACCCATTCGACCAGTCCGAGCGGCGCCATCAGCGCATCGACCGCATCGCGAGCCCCGGCGTCGCCGCCGGCCGAATGAAGGCCGACGACGCCCTTGCCGATCCCGACGGGCAGATTGGGCATGGCCCGCACGATCGTCCCGGACTGGAAACGCCGGGCGAGTATCTCGGCCTCGACCCCCGCGAGAATCGACACAAGCACCGGCACGCCCGCGACGCGCGCGCCGAAGCGATGCGCGATCTCGTCGAGCTGCTGCGGCTTCATCCCCAGCATCACCATGTCGGGCAGCGGCCCTTCGGGCAGGTCGCGCGCCTGACGCACGCCCCGCGGCAGATCGCGGTCCGAGCGATTGACGATATGGACGCCCTCGGCCTTCACCACGCCGCTGTCGATCCAGCGGCGCAGCATCGCGCCGCCCATGTTACCGCAGCCGATCAGCCAGAGCCGGTCGAGCTTCACGCCTCGCCCTGGGTCTCGGTCATCGCCGCGGCAAGGGCTTCCTTGGGGGTCTTGCCGCCCCACAGCACGAACTGGAACACCGGGTAGAAGCGTTCGCATTCGTCGATCGCCGATTCCACCAGCAGCTCGGCCGCCCCGAGCGACATGGTGCCGCCCTCGCCCTCGATCATCGCGGCGTGGCGATAGAGCAGGATGCCGCTCGACGACCACAGCTCGAAATGGCCGACCCAGAGCTGCTCGTTGATCAGCCCGATCGCCTCGTAGATCGCGGCGCGGCGTTCGTCGGTGACGCGGATGTCGGGAAAGGCCAGGAACTGGATCACGCTGTCCTCGTCGCGCCACAGCGCGCGAAGCTCATATTGCGTCCAGCTGCCCTTGACCTTGGCGATGACCTCATCGTCCTGACGCTCATGCTCCCACCCATGCGCGGCGAAATAGCTTTCGAGCATGTCGATGGGCGCGGCGTCGTCGCGTTCGTAATCGGCTTCGTCGAGCATCACGTCATGCCTCCCGCCTTGCCATCATGACACCAGATGTGGTGCAGGGATATGGCCGGGCGCACAAGGCGAGGGTGGATAGACCTGTAGAAAAAGCTGTGGAAAAGATCGTCAGGCTCCTGCCTTGGGTTTCTTTGGGGCTGCCGGCCTGGCCGTCGTCTTGCCTTCGAGCGCATCGAGCCGGGCGCGGAGCGCATCGGCATCGTCGCGCGCCGCCGCGGCCATCGCCTTCACCGCCTCGAATTCCTCGCGGCTGACGAAATCGAGCCCGCCGATGAATTCCTTGGCCTTGGCGCGGGCGCCCTGCTCCGCCTCGCGGCCCATGCCGGCGAGCGTGCCGGCGGCACCGTTCACGAACTTCACGAAATCGTCGAAAATCTTGTTGTCGGATTGCATCGGATGATCCCGCAAAAAAATGGCGTTCAGATATTGATGATCTGGGTGCTGGAGGACGACGGCACAAGGGTTTCCGCGCCCGGATTGAGTTCAGCGATCCGGTAGGTCAGCACGCCCGCGTACACCAGCCACGCCAGATAAGGCACCAGCAGCCACGCCGCGCCCGCCCTGATCCGCCCGAACAGGATCGTCGTCGCAAAGGCCAGCACGAACATCACCGCGATCGTCACCAGCGACCAGAACACCTGGTGCATGCCGAAGAATAACGGCGACCAGATCAGGTTCACCACCATCTGCACCGCGAACAGCGCGATCGCCGGGCCGCGCAGGCGCGATCCGCGGGCATGAATGATCATCGCCAGCGCCAGGCCGAGCAGGATGTAGATGCTGGTCCAGGCAGCCGGGAACACCCAGTCGGGCGGCGTTTCGGCCGGCTTGACCAGTGCCGCGTACCAGCTGTTCGCAGCCCCGCTGGGCGCGATCCGCGCCGAGGTGAACCCCAGCAACAGGATGAACGGGACGGTGACGACCGCCCAGCGCATGAACGCCAGCCGGAGCTGCTGCTTCGATGCGATTTCCCTCAAGCTTCCAAGCCCTTCCAGTCCCCCGCGCCGACGATAGCGCGATCGGGTGTACAGTTGATGATCCACTATAGAATAACGGGCGCGCAAATCCTCGGTTAAATTTCGCAACTGCGAACAGAATCTGTCTCAGCCTGTTTCAGGCTGTGTCAGTGGCGGTCCGTTTCGCAGCGAGCAGGAACTCGATATTGCCCTCCGGCCCGGTGATCGGGCTTTCGGTCACGCCCTCGACCTGCCAGCCGCGCGATTCGACCCAGGCGGAAACCTCGGCGCAGACACGAGCGTGCACGGCGGGATCGCGTATCACCCCACCCTTGCCGACCTCCTCGCGCCGCGCTTCGAACTGCGGCTTCACCAGGGCAAGCAATCGCGCGCCGGGCCCGGCGAAGGTCATCGGCACGTCGAGCACCTTGGCCAGCCCGATAAAGCTGGCATCGCAGACGATCAGATCGATCGGCTCCGGGATATGCGCGGACGTCAGGATGCGCGCGCTGGTCTGTTCGTGGACGATCACCCGCGGATCCTGCCGGATTCTCCACGCCAGCTGGTTGGTGCCGCTGTCGACCGCATAAACCCGCGCCGCGCCGCGCGTGAGCAGCACGTCGGTAAAGCCGCCGGTCGAGGAGCCCACGTCGATCGCGACCGTCCCGCCCACGTCCCAGCCGAAATGATCGAGCCCGTGCGCCAGCTTGATCCCGCCGCGCGATACCCAGGGATGATCGCGCCCGCGCACGTCGAGCAGGACGTCCTCGGCGATCTGCTGCCCCGGCTTGTCGATCTTGCGATCGCCGGCGAAGACCAGCCCGGCCATGATCAGCGCCTGCGCCCGCGTCCGGCTTTCGACGAGGCCGCGGTCGACGAGCAATTGATCGGCGCGAGACTTTGCCATGCCCCGCCCTACCAAGCCGAGTCGCGCCGGCATAGCCCGGTCCCGCCCATGCGGAATCGATCCGCCGAGCGATGAAAACGGCCCCGTTTGCGCCCAAAACATGGGTCCGTTTCGGACTGTCGCAGGGCCTGTGCATTCCGTCGCAACGGCTATTGCCTATCGGAATAGTAGGAATAGCTTTGTGAACCGGGAGGCGTGGTCGCACGGCGTCCCCCTAGAGCTTCGAGCGGCCACGTCTCTCCGGTCAAAGGAGTATGTATGATGGGTAGCTTTTCGCCCCACGATCCGACTCAACCGACCATCCTCACCGTGCCGGGGCTCGGCGGATCCGGCCCCTCGCATTGGCAGAGCCTGTGGGAGAGCGCTCGCCCCGACACCGTCCGCGTCGAGCTCGGCATGTGGAACACGCCACACCGCAACGCCTGGGTGACCAAGCTCGATCAGGCGATACGGACCGCACAGGCCCCGGTCATCCTCGCCGCGCACAGCCTGGGCTGCCTTGCCGTCGCCTGGTGGGCCGAGCTCACCCGGCAACCCTATGGCTGGCCGGTCGCCGGCGCCTTGCTGGTCGCGCCCGCCGATGTCGATCGCCCCGACGCGCAAGTCGATCTGAAGGCGTTCGAACCGACACCGTCGACGCCCCTCCCCTTCCCCTCCATCCTCGTGGCCAGCCGCGACGATCCCTGGATCACGATCGAGCGGGCGCACAGCCTCGCGGTCTCGTGGGGCAGCCATTTCGTCGATGCGGGCGAGCAGGGCCATCTCAACGCGGCCAGCGGGATCGGCTGGTGGAACGAGGGCCAGGATTTGCTCGACCGCGTCATCCACGCCTCGGGCGACCGCAAAGGCCGTCCCCGCCCGCCGGGTGATGCCCGGTCGATCCTCGCGATCAACGCAACCGATGCCGCACAGACGCATTATCTGGGCGCGCGGGCCGGCTGAGCTTCTCATCGCCCCTCCCTCGCAACGGAGGGGCGGGACGTTGAATCAATCGAAAAACAGATAGCCCGGATCGAACTCGGCAAAGCTGCGCAGGGCATCCCAGTCGAGGATCGTCGCCACGCCCGCGCGGAACTCGACCAGGCCCTGCTCGCGTAGCTGCCGCAGCATGCGGTTCGCGTGGACCGGCGTCAGGCCGGTCGCGTCGGCGAGGTCGATCTGGGTCAGCGGGAAGGCGAAGACCTTGCCGTCGGTCATCCCGATCCGCTCGAGCCGCACATACATTTCGCAGAAAAGATGGGCGAGCCGCACCGCCGCCGATCGCGCGCCGATCGAGACGATCCATTCGCGGTTGATCGCGGCATCGATCAGCGTCGAGCGCCACAATAATTCGGTCAGCGTGCCGGATTGGTCGGTCAGCCCGCGGATCGCGGCGTGCGGGAAGAGGGCGACCTTCACCGGCGTCAGCGCCGCGACCGAATGCTCCAGCCGCTTCAACGGATAGCTGTGCAGATCGACGAAATCGCCGGGCACGTGGAGCGCCAGGATCTGCCGCCGCCCGTCGGGCGTGTCCTTGAAACGCTCGATAAACCCTTCGAGCAGCAGGGTGCACTGGCTGAGCGGCACCTGCTGGCGAACGATGATCTGCTTCGCCCTGAACTCCGCGGTACGGATCACCGCCGCCTCGAGCGAGGCGGCCTCGGCCTCGCTCAGCCTGGGGGTGCGATGAGTTTGCAGGAAATTTCTCGTGAACATTCTGGCCTCTTATCGGAACCCGACGCGTTCCGCCCTCGTTTTTGTTAATCTGGGAAAGGTCAAGTACGCATGTCGACCAAAGTCCATGACGAGCCCACCAAGGTCACCGCCGAACGAGGAGAAGTGATGCTCGACGGCCCCGACGGCCTCGCCCTCTCGTTCACGCCGGACGCGGCGTCGAAATCGGCGAGCGCAATGGTCGAGGCGGCCAACCGGGCGCAGCTGCAGGCGAACAAGGCCAGGTTGCAAAAATAGGCGATCGCTCGCCGGCATTTACCATCGCGTGGAGGACGGCCTTAACCGTCCGGCGTGCAGGGGGTTGCGGTGCCCTACGCGAAACTCTTCAAAAACCGCTGGGCGGCGCTGCTTTGGGCAGGCGGCATCCTGTGGACTGCGGTCGACGTCGCCGGCTATGCTCCGGCAAAGCATGTCGACAACGCGACCGAGGCCGCCGCGGCGCCCACCGACGCGACCGGCGAGGTCGTCCAGAACAGCGATCTCGCCATCCTCGCCAGCGTGATGAACGGCGACTAGGCTTTCCCCGCGAACAGGAATGCCGCCGCGCCGATCAGGCACAGGAACGCGCCGAGATGGCGCCAGCCGATCGGTTCGCCGAGCACCGTCACCATGAACACGCCGAACACGATCAGCGTGATCACTTCCTGCGCGATCTTGAGCTGCCCGCCGCTCCACCCCGAGGCGTAGCCGAGCCGGTTGGCCGGCACCGCAAGGCAATATTCGAACAGTGCAATCCCCCAGCTGATCAGGATCACCACGATCAGCGGCTTGGTCATCCCGCCCTTGAGATGCCAGTACCAGGCA